>JAFQGP010000032.1 GCA_017415485.1 Clostridia bacterium | reverse complement strand
CTCGCAGCCGTTTAATTTTAAATGAAAAAATCTCCTTTCGGTTTCCCGAAAGGAGATATTTTTTTAGAACGTACAGCCCTCAACGCTGTAATACGCCATATTGGTCTGACGAACGTCAAGTCTGCCGAAGCAAGCGCAGATGGGAAGCTCGCTCTTTACCCAGATGGTGTACTGAACCGACTCACCGAGCTGATACTTCTGAGGTCCGAGAGGCTTGTCAAGACGGATACAGGTTGTTCTCATTCCGTCAAGCTCTACGAAGATTCCGTCCTCGGGCTCTCTGTCCTCGAATACGAGAACAAGCTCGATCTTGGTCTTTTCGTCGTTGAGGTTGGTAAGCATCAATGCCTCGTGACCCTCAAACTCAGGGTTGTCTCCCTTAGGAGGAAGGTATCCGTCACAAAATACCCAATTCTTTTTTCCTTTTTCCATAATAAAGCTCCTTTGCATTTTGTATTTGTAACCATTGTATCATAAACTGCTACAAAAATCAAACCTTATTTTTTCGTATATCGTAGCGTACTATCGAAATAAGAAGCGACACTATCGACAAAATATCTCCGATGCAGGAGCCGTACGCTCCGCAAACGAAATTATAGATAAGCCAAAGCGGTGAGCCTATAAGCGACAGACGGCGTATCCACTTTTCGTTGTCGATCCAGAATGCACCCGTATGAAAAAGCACAGCGACAACGGGCAAAATACTGATAGGACTCTCGTAGGTAACGCATCCCATCGCAATAACGAATAAATTCACGCCTATAAAAAAGAGTCTGATATGCTTTTTGATAAACGGCTTGTCCTTACGCCCTGCAAGAATCGAGGATATAATTCCCGCAACGTCAAGCACCGCACCCTCGAATGCCGAAAGCAAAATATATTGAATTATGTATAAAAGCCTCGACGTCGCATTTAAGACTATTATTCTTTTTCTCGTCTTTTGCAAATAGCCGATAAAGTACAGCGTTACCGCCGCAATGCCCACTATAAACGGCAATAGCTTAAATTCGTTCATTGTATTATCCTCGGAAAGCGTTATTTTATATCATTATACAAGCCACAAGCTCTTTTGTCAACAATTCGTATTTTTTATGATATACTATTGACACACGCGACCATTTATGGCACAATAAAATAAAAAGTCGCCTTCGCAAAGCTCACAATTTTAAGGAAGACTTTTTTGAACACGCATTGCACTCTTTCTGTGTGCAATTTACTATGTTATAAAAAGGAGTAAAGCTATGAAAAAACTGTTTCTTGTACTGACACTGACGGCGTTATTGCTTGGCGCGTGTACGCCCAAGAATGAAGAGCCACCCGTAACACCGCCCGATAACGACGAAATCGTTCAAGAGCTCCCCGAGGATGAAACTCCTATCGAGCCCGAGGAAACCCCCGCCGAGCCGACGGTAGACTCCGAGACGGGCTACGTTGACTTTGAGTATAAGATAACCACGAGAGACTGGGTTGAATCACAATCGCTTACTCCCGAGGAGATAGTCCGCGAATTTCTCTCCGCGCTTTATCTCGGTGACCGAGAGGCGCTTGAGCTTTATTATCAGGGCGATACCTTAGACGAGCTTCTCAAGGTAAAATTCTCCCACCTCACCTACAAGGGAGAGAAAACCGAGAAATATTACGGCGACCGACGCTTTGAAGGCTACCTCGCCTTCGTGAGCGGTGAAATTTCCGAGAGCGAAAGCGAATATTTCAAGGAAGGCCCCTTCTTTCACAACCTGCTCGTAGTTCCCGCATCGCAGTTTTCGGTTGATTATTTCGGAATGCGAGAGAATTACAGAAACTACTGCGGCGAAGATGTTCCCAAAAAGGAAGACAATCCCGAGCTTTGGGAAAGCTATACGTTTATAGAAGAGCTTTTCCGCTTCGGTCAAGGAAAAGCCACGATGGATTTCTTTAACGTCGAGGAAAATTTCGATGCAATCTTCCACGTTGTAATTCACGCCTTGATGGCAGTCGGAGAGGATCATATATTTGAAACGACCGCCGAAGATTTCAAGACCTACGTCAAGGAGCGCCTCGGTTATACCGACGAGGCAGTGCTTGAACGCTTTGCCGATAAGCTTGCAAGCGTTACCTATGCCACCTGCGACGAAAACGGCGTGTATAAGGGCAGCTGTGCCCACGGCTACTCAACGCTTATGCGATTCCCTTATACCGCTCAGCAAGACGGGGAGAATAAGCAATTCTTCTCCTACGGTATTTTCGCCGACTCCGCCTTCACACAGCAGTGCGCTCAGGTAAGCTTCTGGCTTGAAAAGAAGGATGGCGCAAAGACCTATACCCTGACCGATATCAAATATGACGAAGTCAAGCTTTACGGAGTCCCCGATTCCCTCACACCTTATTGGTCCTCACCGTAACCCCTCCCCGCCGATATCCTCGGCGGGATTTTTCTACTATTCTTTTATTTACAAAAACTCGGAATAGCAATTGCCATTCCGAGTTTTTTGTTGTTTATGCAGCTATTGCGTTTTGATTAACCCTTTCAATCACCTTATTTCAACCGTTCGCACAACGGCAGGATTTCTTCCAGTTTGGCGACAATGCGATTTTGCTCAGCGAGGGGAGGAAGCGGAAGAATCATTTGGGATAATGTTTGTCCATTGCAATTTGGCTGCGCTGTTGCGATTGTTCCATTTCGTAATTGAGTCCAATACAACTGTATTTGCATAAAATAATACAAGTATTCTGGACACAGTGTATCACTGTATCTGGTTCTAATAAGGCATCCAGCATATTTCGCATGTCGCCACCTCCTTTGGCAGGGACACACAATACCAGCTTACAGCGGCAAAGTCCAGCGAAACAATCGACAATTAACAAACAAAACATAAAGCGACACCGTAGCATTCTTGCCACGGTGTCGCAATGCTTATTGCTGCAATATTTTCGCGATCATCAATTCGACACATTCGGTATTGTCGAGGGTGTACACATTTCGAGCTTCGCGATAAGCGCGATCTGCTTCCACCTCGGGTGTGCTCCACCACATTTTCAATTCCGATGATTTTGATCCGGACATGATGAAGGAATTCAGAACAACTGTCTTTCCGTCTGCCGACGGTGCCAAACGCGCCTCTAGCTCCTTGATGGTCTTATAGAATTCCACCTTCGGATCATCCGGTCTAATGTGCATCAAGCCCTTCGGGTCGATGAAGGAAATGTACTGCTTATCCTCTGTGTCGATCCACAGGATATAGTCGGGATAGAAATTGCCTGCTTCAAAGAAGCCCATACCGACTTTGCTCTTATTGCGGAGAAGGTACAAGGATTTTCCTTCCAGCTCGCCGCTGTGGCTTTCGACATATGCCTTCAGGTAATCGACGAAGATCATCTCGTCGCTGTTGAGCGCAACAGGTGACACCTGTATTTTCAGATTGCTCTTTTCCAAGCAAATCAGCGGTGCGTACAGGTGCGATCTGAAATCGAACATCACCATTCTGCCATGGAAGGAGTCCTTCTTGTAAACATCCAAACCGTTATTTGCTTGCAGGATTGTGGAAATCTCAGAAATGAAGGTTTCCAACTCATCGCTGGTTGTGTCCAGCAGATGCTGCTGTGCATAGGTAAT
>JAFQGP010000031.1 GCA_017415485.1 Clostridia bacterium | reverse complement strand
CACCGATTTTTTTTCGGGGGTGTCGCACATTCACTGCAGGAATGTGCGGCTCTTTCGTTTTTCGGAGAAACCGATCACTCCTCCGAGAGATTCCGAAATTATCGGTTGATCATAAAAAAACCGAAAGGAAAGAAAAAGAATGAAAACAAACAACAACAGAAGAACGAGCATCCTTGCGCTCGTTGAAACGGCAATGATGGCGGCACTTGCCGTCGGACTCGAATTGCTCTGCGAATTTTTGCCCTCTCCCTGGGCTTACGGCGGCTCGATAAGCCTCGGCGCAATACCGATAATCTATCTCTCGTACCGCCGCGGATGGAAATGGGGACTTTCTGCGGGATTCGTCTATTCCTGCGTCCAGATGCTCCTCGGATTCTACGTACCGCCCGCAAATACATTTGTTTCGATAGTTCTCTGCGTCCTGCTTGACTACGTTCTTGCATTCACCGCACTCGGACTTGCATCTGTCTTTGCCGCACCCTTTGAGAAATCGGGCAAGGCCCCCGTCCGCATCGCAGGTTATATTGTCGGTGCAGTCGGCGCGTCCTTCCTGCGCTTTATTTGCAGCTTCCTCTCCGGCGTTATCCTTTGGGATAGCTATGCCCCCGAGGGAATGAACGTTTGGGTATACTCGCTCGTTTACAACGGAAGTTACATGCTCGGCAACGCCGCGATCGCCGCCGTTGTCCTTTGCTTGCTGTGCGCAGCAGTTGATCCCAAAACGCTGAAGCCTATGGGACGTAAATAAAATATTATAGGCTGTCTCATGGGACAGCCTATTAATATTGCTAAAAACGGGAAATGTATCTATATTATCGATCTTTTTTGTTGCGAGTTTGTAGGGGAGGGCGTCCTCGACCTCCCAAACCCAATAAAGATATTGTAGTGCATAGGATCAAGAAAATTTATTTAATACTTCTGTTATTTATCAACAATTAAATTTCGTGCAGTCCGGGAGGTCGAGGACGCCCTCCCCTACAAACTCGTAATTTAATATAGCAAGAGAGGTGTATACCTATGTTCGTAATGTAATAAATCATAGTGTTAACAATTGAGAATTGGAGTTGCTTCCTTCTTTGTGAAACCGTTCTAACATATTTGTTGTGTTTCGGAAGAAAATATGATATAATTTTCATATTAATTGAACCTTTTGACGTTTTGTTTCGACTATATATGTGAAATCGATTTCAAGACTAATTGCGAGGAGGTGATAGTGTGAATGAATATGAAAAGCTTTTGCAAGAGAATCTTGCACCGCTTCAACGGTATGTAAATTACAAGATAAAGAATAAGCATGACGCGGAAGACATTATTCAAGAAGTGTGTCTGACTGCTACGATCAAGTATGATTCCTTGAAAAAACCATCAGCCTTTAAGGCGTGGCTTGTTGGTATTGCGAGTCATAAGTGCAACGACTATTATAGGAAAAAGGCTAAGGATATGAATATATCTTTGGAATCTTTGTCTGAATCTGCATTAAGTACGGGAAGATTTGGCATCACCGAACAATGTGTTGTGCGTGAAACATTAGATATCCTTGGTGACAAGGAAAAACAAATATTATACCTGTATTATTTTAAGAATATGTCACAAGAGGATATTTCGATAAATCTTGCTATTCCTATCGGAACGGTAAAAAGCCGATTGCATTATGCAAAAGAAAAATTCAAACAACATTATCCTCACAAAGAAATATCAAAAGGAGAAACGAGTATGAAAAAGCTACCTGTATATTTACCCGAATATAAAATCGAAAAATCAGAACTTGATCCGTTCAATGTCGTTCATGAAGAACTTCCGGGGATGTTTATCATTCCTCGAATAGGTGAATCTATTTCGTTTGGAATGTATGATATGCCTTTACGTAAGCAAAACGGTGCTTACGAATTGAAAGTAACAGGAAAAGTAAAATTACACGGAATAGAAGGCGTTTCAATTCAAAAGAAATACAGCGAAGATGCGATTATAGAAGAAACTACGGTTTTTGCTCAACTGACTGATACTCATTGCAAGTATTTGGGCGGTGTTTCCGTTGACAAAAACGGTAATCAGAAAATCACTACGTTTTTAGATGCAGAGTTTGATGAAGATTATGGTATTGGAGAAGATAATTGCGGATTCCCGACTCATCGAAAGGCGGAAGGAATAATCAGACAAACAGATAAAGGACTTGTTGCACCTGTTGAAAGCGATGCTTCCGATATTGTTGGCAGATTTCGCATTACTTTCAACGGTACCGTGTATGACACCGTGAGATTGATAGATTACCAAACTTACGCTGATAAGGGCGGAATGCTGTGCGAGCATTATCTTGATAAGAACGGACGTGCAATACTATGGCGCAGATTTAACAAAAATGATTGGGCATTTAAGCGTTACGGAAAGCTCTGGACAGAAATGCTTCCCGAAAGCGAAAGACTTATTGTCAACGGTGATGTCTATGTGCACTGGTATGATTGTGCGACAGAATATATTTTTTAATGCCTCGCCCCGCGAAAGCGGGGCGATTTTTTGAAAAGCTCTTGACAATGTATCAAAATTATGATAAAATATGTGTATAATAATATCGGAGGTGAGCGTATGGCAACTATCAGACCGAGTTCTGATTTGAGAAATCGTTATAATGAAATATCAGAGTTTTGCAATACCTATAACGAACCTGTGTTTATTACCAAAAACGGCACGGGAGATCTTGTTGTTCTTTCGAATGCAGAGTACGAACGTCTTTGCGGTCTTGCGGAATTACACAGCCGCCTTGATGCGGGTCTTGAAGATCTGAAGCTTGGCAGAGTCAAAAAGGCAGAGGATGCTTTTGCTGAAATAGAAAGGAAGTTGAATCTTGACTGAGTATTCTGTTCTCATCGGTAGGCAGGCTGAACGTGATATATTGGAGGCAGTAACGTATATTCAGGAAATACTGTTTCAGCCCGAATCTGCGAGGCGGATTTATAAAGCGATCAAGACGCAGATAAATATGCTCTCCGAGATGCCGCAAAGATTTGCTGTAATAGCTGAGGAGCCCTACCGTTCAATGGGAATGAGAAAGGCATCTGCGGAAAATTATCTGATATTTTATCTTGTGAACGAGAAGGAAAAAACAGTTTCCATAGTCCGCGTTTTGCATAACAGACGCGAATGGACGAATTTGCTTTGAAAAGTACTCCCACGGGAGTACTTTTTCTTTCAAAATTCATAAAATCCCCCTTGACTTTCTATATAAAAGAAGATATACTAATATAATAAGAAAATTTCAACGATAGGAGTATCCTATGAAAATTCCCGAGTATTTTGGATGTATGGTTTTTGACGACAGAGAGATGAAGTTGCGGCTTCCCGTTGAGGCATACGAGCGTATGCGAAAGACGATCGAGGACGGGCGTTCTCTCGATATCAGCCTTGCAAATATCGTTGCAGAGGCGATGAAGGACTGGGCAGTCGAGCGCGGTGCGACGCATTTCACGCATTGGTTCCAGCCGATGACGGGCGTTACCGCTGAAAAGCACGATGCCTTCATTAACCCGACCTCCGACGGCGGCGTTTTGCTCGAATTTTCGGGCAAGGAGCTCGTTTCGGGCGAGTCGGATGCGTCGTCCTTCCCCTCGGGCGGACTTCGCGCAACTTTTGAGGCACGCGGATATACTGCGTGGGATCCTACGTCTTATGCTTTTATAAAGGAAAAAACGCTCTGCATCCCCACGGCGTTCTGCTCCTACGGCGGAGAGGCTCTCGATAAAAAGACGCCCCTTCTTCGTTCCATGGAAGCACTCAACCGCCAGACGATGCGAGTGCTTAAACTCTTCGGCAACGAGGACGTCACCTCGACGAAGGCTTGCGTCGGCCCCGAGCAGGAATACTTTCTCATCGACCGCGCGATGTTCGAGAAGAGATGCGACCTGATCTACACGGGGCGCACCCTTTTCGGTGCAAAGCCGCCCAAACGCCAGGAGCTTTCCGACCACTATTACGGCATCATCAAGCCCCGCGTCGCCGCCTATATGGAGGAGGTAGACCGCGAGCTTTGGAAGCTCGGTGTTTCGGCAAAGACCGAGCACAACGAGGCGGCTCCCGCACAGCACGAGCTCGCGCCGATCTTTACAAAGACCAACATCGCTTGCGACCACAACCAGCTGACGATGGAGGTCATGCAGAGAGTTGCAAAGAAGCACGGCATGATCTGCCTGCTTCACGAAAAGCCCTTCGCGAACGTGTCGGGCTCAGGCAAGCACAACAACTGGTCGATCCAGACCAACACGGGTGTCAATCTTTTCAAGCCCGGCGACACCCCCGCGGAAAATGCGCAGTTCTTGCTCTTCCTTTGCGCCGTCATTCAGGCGGTTGACGATTATGCCGATCTTTTGCGCCTTTCGGTTGCTTCGCCCTCGAATGACCACCGACTCGGCTCGCACGAGGCACCTCCCGCGGTCGTTTCGATCTTCCTCGGCACAGAGCTTGAGGAAATTCTTGATGCGATCGAGAAGGACGTGCCCTACAACGCGCAGGCACAGGAGCCCCTCCGTCTCGGAGTACATACTCTCCCCAAACTCCCCCGCGACAACACCGACCGCAACCGTACCTCGCCCTTTGCCTTCACAGGTAACAAGTTCGAGTTCCGTATGCTCGGTTCGTCGGATAGCATCGCGTGCACCAATATTATGCTCAACACCGCCGTTGCCGAGTCGCTTCGCCTTTATGCCGATGAGCTCGAGGCGGCAGAGGATTTCGACACCGCGCTCCACGCGCTCATCCGCCGCACGGTTTCAGAGCATAAGCGAATCATCTTCAGCGGAAACGGCTACGATGAGGCTTGGGTAAAAGAGGCAACCGAGGTCCGCGGACTTCCCAATTACCCCTCGACCCCCGATTGCGTTCCCGAACTTACCGCCGAGAAGAACCTCGCGCTCTTCGCACAGCACAAGATCTACACCCCCGTCGAGGCGGCGTCCAGACGCGACGTTATCCTTGATAACTACTGCAAGGTCATCCACATCGAGGCACTGACAATGATCGATATGGTCCGCCGCGACATTCTCCCCGCGATCTCGCGTTTTTCGGGCAAGCTTGCCGAATCGGGCAGGGTAAAGCACGAATTCTGCGCTATTGCGAACATTGATTACGAATTTGACACCGTTGCAAAGCTTTCCGAGCTTGCATATTCGATAATGCAACAGACCGACCTGCTCGATAAGACACTTGAGGAGCTTGGCGGTGAGAAGGACATCATCGCCCTCGCGCACGCATATCGCGCCCGCGTTTTTGCGGCGATGGAAAAGCTCCGCACCTTCGTTGACGAAGCCGAAACCCTCACCGATACCGCCGATTGGCCCTATCCCACCTACGGCGACCTTATGTTCAGTGTAAAATAATTTTTTGAGGTAATAATAATGAAAACCACCCGAATCATCAGTCTGTGTCTGGCGATTATCACCATTCTCGCTCTTGTCGGATGCAATCAGAATACCCCCGAAGAAACCACCGGATCCGTAATTACTACCGAGGCTCCCGTTCTTGATGTCACCGAGCCCGAAGCTACCGAGCCTGAGGTGACCGAACCCCAATTCCCCGAATATGCGGGTCCCTCATCCGATTTCAAATTCAGCCTCGCGAGCGTGCTTTCCGCTAACAACTACGCTTCCTATACCGATTTCCTCGCTTCGTCCGAAAAGAGTTTCCTTGTCCCCGCGCTTGCCGAAAAGATGGTTCCGCAGGGTATGGACATTTGGGAGGAACGCGGATGGCTTATGATCTCGGGATACTTTGACGATGCCTCGACATCCGATTGCTCGGTTCTCGTTGCCGTTGATATGAAGACGGGTGCATACGTCGGAGAGTATTATCTTACAAACGCGGACGGCACTCCCCACACCTCGCACGCAGGCGGAGTTGCTATCACCGATAAGGATATCTTTATCGCAAGCAGTTCCACTCTTTACCGAATTCCTCTGACTTCGGTTCTCGAGGCGGGTCAGTGCGGCAAGCTTCAGATCGTGGATTCCTTTAAGGTTCCCGTTCGCGCTTCATTCTGTAACTATTCCGAGGGCTACCTCTGGGTCGGCGATTTCCAGTACGGAACCTCTTATCCCACGCAGAGATATCAGTATATGAAGACCCGCGACAATCTTATGTATTGCGCGTGGACGGTCGGCTACGAGCTTGATCCCACCACCGAAAATGGCATTAAAGCTTCGGCGATCGTTGAGGGCAGCTATGCAACGCCCGACGTCATTCTCTCGATGACCGAGCGCATTCAGGGCTTTGCGGTAGTTGGAAACAAGATCGCGCTCAGCCAGTCATATGGCAGAACGAACAAATCCACCATCTTCCTTTACGATAACCCCGTCGGCACCGAGGCGCATAGCAGGTTTAAGGCAAATGGCGTTGATGTCCCCGTATATTTCCTTGACGGCAAACAGCTTTCGAAAAAGGTGACCGCCCTCCCGATGAGCGAGGGTCTTGCCGCGATGGATGGCAAGCTTTACATCCTCTTTGAGTCGGGCGCGGATAAATACGCAAACGGCGGAGGACTCGATCCCACCGAAAACGTGTGGATCATGAATATCGACTAAATATCTCACGGAGGTCATTTTATGGAATGGCTCGATAGTCTGCGAGGCGCAAGCCTCGCAGCACTTGTTATAAAACTTGTGCTCGCCGTCATATTCGGCGGAGCGATCGGACTCGAGAGAGGGCGCAAACGCCGTCCCGCGGGATTCCGAACTCATATTCTCGTTTGTATGGGCGCAACGATGGCAATGTGCATCAGCCGCTATTGCGTCGAAGTGCTCGGCATCACCGTTGACGTTTCGCGTCTCGGCGCGCAGGTCATCAACGGCATCGGCTTCCTCGGCGCGGGAACGATCATCGTCACCCGCCGTCAGGAGGTAAAGGGTCTGACGACTGCCGCCGGTCTTTGGGCTTGCGCGTGCATGGGTCTTGCACTCGGCGCGGGATTCTATGAATGTGCGCTGATCGCCTTTGCCGCGATCATTATGTCAACGACACTTCTCGATAAGGTCGAAAAGCTCATCACCTCGCGCTCGCTCAATATGAATATCAACATCATAGTGACCGAAACCTCGGTCATCCATGTTGTTCACGACGTTTTGCGCGGGATGAACGTCAAGATCTTTGATTCCGAGATCACAAACGTGCGCGAGCTTGCAAACGAATCGCCGAACGTGGTGATCGAATCGAAACTTACACGCCGCCGTCCCCACGTTGAGATAATTGCCGCGCTTGCGGCGATCGACGGCGTCATTTCAGTCGAGGAACTTTAAGGAGGTGCAAGAATGGATTTCTTTGAAATAATCGAAATGCTTCGCGACGTAACTCCCGCGGGAGTTGCCGTGAGATTCGCGCTTGCGCTTCTTTGCGGCGGAATCATCGGTCTTGAGCGCGAAAGCAAGCGCCGAAGCGCGGGCTTCCGCACGCATACTCTCGTTTGCATTGGCGCAACTCTGACCACTCTTGTCGGTCTTTATCTCTACAAAACGGGTCTTTCGACCGATCCCACCCGTCTCGGTGCGCAGGTCATCTCGGGAATGGGCTTCCTCGGCGCGGGAACCATCATCGTAACCAGCCGCCGCCAGGTTAAGGGACTGACGACCGCCGCGGGTCTTTGGACCTCTGCGATCATCGGCCTTGCGATCGGCGCGGGATATTTTGAGGCTGCGCTTATCGGTGTTGTTATAGTGATGACCGCGGCTCTGATCCTCTCGAAATTTGAGTATTTCGTTATGTCGAGCGCGAAGAGAATGAATATCTACGTCGAGTTCGACTCGCCCGGTATGCTCGACAGGCTTGTTGAACGCCTTGAGGGCAGGAGCATCCGCGTTATCGACATCGAGTTCACAAAGCAGCGCACCGTCTCCGGCGAGCGTTGTAGCGCGGTGCTGACCCTGATCTTCAAGAAGAGACAGAAGCACGAGAATATCTTAAGCGAAATGACTCAATTCGACGGCGTTTACAGCGTTGAAGAGCTGTGATGCTCAGTTTACAAAAAATTTACAAAATAAATCCCTATATTATTATAGATATCAAAGGAAAAATGTGCTATAATATATTAGATTTGCGGGTTTGCCGCAGACAATGAATTTGATAAAAATTTTATTTTCCATATAGGAGGAATTACAATGGCAAAGAAGTATTGCTACCTCTTCTCCGAGGGTAACGCAAATATGCGTGAGATCCTTGGCGGTAAGGGCGCTAACCTCGCGGAAATGACCAACATCGGTCTTCCCGTTCCCCAGGGCTTCACTATTTCGACCGAAGCTTGCACACAGTATTACGAAGACGGCCGTCAGATCAATGACGAGATCATGGCAGAGATCATGGTTTACATTGAGAAGATGGAAGGCATCACTGGCAAGAAGTTCGGCGATCTCGAGAACCCCCTTCTCGTTTCCGTTCGTTCCGGCGCACGCGCATCCATGCCCGGTATGATGGACACCATCCTCAACCTCGGTCTTAACGAGGAAGTTGTAGAAGTTATGGCAAAGAAGTCGGGCAACGCTCGCTGGGCTTATGACTGCTACAGAAGATTTATCCAGATGTACTCCGACGTCGTTATGGAAGTCGGTAAGAAGTATTTCGAAGAGCTCATCGACAAGATGAAGGAAGAAAAGGGCGTAAAGCAGGACGTTGAGCTTACCGCTGACGACCTCAAGGAGCTCGCAGAGCAGTTCAAGGCTGAGTACAAGGCTAAGATCGGCGCAGACTTCCCCTCCGATCCCAAGGAGCAGCTCATCGGCGCAGTTAAGGCAGTATTCCGTTCTTGGGATAACCCCAGAGCTAACGTATACCGCCGTGACAACGATATCCCCTACAGCTGGGGTACCGCTGTAAACGTACAGGCAATGGCATTCGGTAACATGGGCGACAACTGTGGTACCGGTGTAGCATTCACCCGTGACCCCGCTACCGGCGAGAAGAAGATGATGGGTGAGTTCCTTACCAACGCACAGGGTGAGGACGTTGTTGCAGGTGTTCGTACTCCTATGCCCATCCAGCAGATGGCAGAGAAGTTCCCCGCAGCTTACGAGCAGTTTGTAAAGGTTTGCGAGATCCTCGAGAACCACTATCACGATATGCAGGATATGGAGTTCACCATTGAGAATGAGAAGCTCTATATGCTCCAGACCAGAAACGGTAAGAGAACCGCTCCCGCAGCTCTCCAGATCGCAGTTGACCTCGTAGCAGAGGGCCACAAGACCAAGGAAGAGGCCGTTCTTATGATCGACCCCAGAAACCTTGACACTCTTCTCCATCCCCAGTTCGACGCTAAGGCACTCAAGGCAGCTACCCCCATGGGCCGCGGTCTCGGTGCATCCCCCGGCGCTGCTTGCGGTCAGGTAGTATTCTCCGCAGAGGATGCTGAGGTTTGGAACAACGCAGGCAAGAAGGTAGTTCTCGTTCGTCTTGAGACTTCTCCCGAGGACATCACCGGTATGAAGGCAGCTCAGGGTATCCTCACCGTTCGTGGCGGTATGACCTCTCACGCAGCAGTTGTTGCTCGTGGTATGGGTAAGTGCTGCGTATCCGGTTGCGGCGAGATCGCAATGGACGAGGAGAACAAGAAGTTCACTCTCGCAGGCAAGACCTTCCACGAGGGCGACTTCATCTCCATCGACGGTTCCACCGGTAACATCTACGACGGCATCATCAAGACCGTTGACGCAGAGATCTCCGGCAACTTCGGCACCATCATGGGCTGGGCTGACGAGTTCAGAACCCTTAAGGTAAGAACCAACGCTGACACTCCCGCTGACGCTAAGAAGGCACGCGAGCTCGGCGCTGAGGGTATCGGTCTTTGCCGTACCGAGCACATGTTCTTCGAGGCAGACAGAATCGCTGCATTCCGCGAGATGATCTGCTCCGACACCGCTGAGGAAAGAGAAGTTGCACTCCAGAAGATCCTTCCTTACCAGCAGGGCGACTTCGAGAAGCTCTATGAGGCTCTCGAGGGCAATCCCGTATGTATCAGATTCCTTGATCCCCCCCTCCACGAGTTCGTTCCCACCACCGAGGAAGACATCGCTCTCCTTGCTAAGTCCCAGAACAAGACCGTTGAGGAGATCAAGAACATTATTTCCTCTCTCCACGAGTTCAACCCCATGATGGGTCACCGTGGATGCCGTCTCGCAGTAACCTACCCCGAGATCGCAAAGATGCAGACCGCTGCAGTTATCCGCGCAGCTATCAACACCAAGAAGGCACACGCTGACTGGAACGTTAAGCCCGAGATCATGATTCCTCTTGTAGGCGACGTTAAGGAGCTTAAGTACGTTAAGGACGTTGTTGTTAAGACCGCTGACGCTGAGATCGCAGCTGCAGGCGTAGAGCTCGAGTACGAGGTTGGTACCATGATCGAGATTCCTCGCGCATGTCTCACCGCTGACGACATCGCAGCAAACGCTGACTTCTTCTGCTTCGGCACTAACGACCTTACCCAGATGACCTACGGCT
>JAFQGP010000030.1 GCA_017415485.1 Clostridia bacterium | reverse complement strand
CCTTAGGGAGGTTTTCGCTCCCTCACCCCGCGTGACCTTCGGTCACGCAATGCCAAATAGAGATTACGTTCTTTCCTCGAAAACTGCATACCCCCCCAACCCTCCCGCTTGCGGGAGGGCTTCATTTTAGATCGCGAACTTTATTGTTATGCTTGCTGAATATTGAAAAAAAGCAAAACAATATCAATGTGCAATAATAAAATTATCATTGTAGGGACCGACGTCCCCGGCGGTCCGAGCCCAATGGAAATTATTGCTTTGCACAAAATCAAGAGAATAAAATTTTGTTTTCTTGATTTTAGACACATATATAATTTAATGCCCACGGACCGCCGGGGACGTCGGTCCCTACAAAATATAATATAATTTGTACTTCTTTATGTAAATACAATGCGATATCTTGAGCTTACATCAATGCCGCAAGCGGGAGGGGTTCATTTTAGATTTCGAACTTTATTATTCATCAGCGAAGCGGAAAAATAAATCTGCCCCCGCCAACCGAAATTCGATGGGCGGGGGAAGGTTTTAATTGTTCGTGCTCGGTCTGTATTCGTGCTGTGTTATCGAGGGGGCGTGGACGAAGCCGTCGGAGCAGACGACCTTTTCGAGGTGGTACATTCCTCCGGCAAATCCGTTCCAAAGATCTGCCTTCTCGATAGCTCTCCATTCCGCCATCGTTCCCAAATACTTGATCTCATACGGGAATCCGCCCAATGCATATTTTCCGATATATTTAAGTCCGGTTCCCAGAGTAAAGTTTTTAAGGACATGGCAAAAATCGAATGCGCCCTCACCGATCTCAACGATATTTTCCGAGCCTTTTACCTCGGAGAGGAGAAAACAGCTTCGGAACATGCGATCGGGAATAACGGTCAGACCGTTCAAATCAACACTCACAAGCTTTTCGCAACTGTTGAACACGCTTTCATAAATCGTCTCAAGTCCCGCGGGAAGAACGATGCTTTCAAGATCTCTGCACCATGAAAAAGCACCTATGCTTATAACCTTTATGCAATCGGGAATAAGAATATTTTTCAACCCGACTACTCCCTGGAATGCATGGATACCGATGGTTTCAACGCTTCCATCGGCGGGAATGACGCTTGTTTTGCATCCGCGCACAAGAGTTTTCGTTGCTTTTTCGATGATGCAGTTGTCGCGGCTCATATAAACTTCATTATCGGGAGAAACTTCGAGTTTGTTGATATTCACGCCCTCGCGTGATGAAAAACCCCAACTAAGATTGTGTCTGATACCCGCGCCAATATAAATGCTTTCAAGATTTTTGCATTTTCTGATAATTTCAATGTCAAACATCTCAACCGTGTCCGAGATGATGAGATTTTTGACGTATTCGTTGCCATATTGGAAATAATCATGATTACCGTATATATGAATACCGTCTCCTTTTCGAACCTCATCCCAATATGCCTGTAGAGTCATCTCGACAACGGGCAAGCCGTCATAGGTGCTTGCGATGTGGACGGTCTCTTCGGTGCAGACTCCGAAGCCTACGAAACGCGCGGTTTTGCCGTCTTCTCTAATCTCGTAAAGAAGTCCGCGGGTGCCGTCGTGCTCGGGCGGGGTCTGGACTTCGATCTTCGTGTCATCCGCACCGACGGTGGGCGGGGCGTGTACGTCGGATTCGATAACAAGACTTATGTCGGATGGGACGTTTTCGTGAAGCTTCATAACAACCGTCGCCGTAGGGATCGCGACCGCGAGGAGCACAAGGCACGCGGCGATGGAAACGGCTATTCTGAGTGCTCTGTTTCTTACCCTGATCTTTTCATTCACTATGGGCGCCTTCGGGTCGATCTTTGCCATAACGGCGTTGATGATATTTTCGTCGATGTACTCGATCGAGTCAAGCAGGCGCTCGTTTTCTTTTCTTTTCATTCTGTAATTCCTCCCTTTCTGAGTTCTTCGGCAAGCTTCTTCCTTGTCCGCATAAGCGACATTTTGATCTTGCCCTCGGTGTTGCCGGTTTGCGACGCTATGGCGCGGTAGCTCATACCGAACCAATAGCGCATAACGAATATGTCGCGGTTTTCCTCGCTGATCCTTTCGAGTGTTTCGCTGACGATCTTGCCCGCGCGGCGGGCTTCGTAGTCGGCGGCGAGGTCGCTTCCGTCATCAAGAATTGAAAGATATTCCTCGCCCACAAGGGTGATGCGTCCGCCGCGCTTCCATGCGTTCGTGTCGCGCGAGATTACGAGGGCGCGGTTTCGGACGGATCTGCCAACGTAGGCGCGAAGGTCCTCGGGGCGGTCGGGCGGGATGGCATTCCAAAGCGCAAGCATGACGTCGCTGACGCATTCCTCGACGTCCTCACGCTGATCGAGAATATTTCCGGCTATGTAACGGCAAAGCGCGCCGTATTTTTTCTCGATCTCGGCAATCGCGTTCTCGTCCCGGGCAAAGAACAGATCGATTATTTTCTTGTCATCCATCTGAGTACTCCTTTCAAAGTCCCTTCATCATATAAGAAACAGTTTGCCCCGAATTCGTAACGCTTTTTGGATGAAATTTTTATTTTTTGTCGGACTGCACAAAAACGGGAGGGGAAAATTGTGCAGAAGAGACAAAGAAAAGGTTGAAAATGAAAAAATCCGCCGCGGCGGATTTTTCATCATATCGGACAAAGCGCATTTTCCTTGATGTATTCCTCGGCGTCGCGGAGGATTTCGCGGGTGTTTTCAAACGTCAGCGCGCGGCAGGCGGAGTCGAGGGGGAGGGAGAGGAAATGACGGATCTCGAAGCCCGGGTTATGCGCGGGGGTCTGATCCGAGTAGTGCGCGAGAAAGTAAACGACCGTCTTTTCATTGCCGTTCTTCATTCTGTAAGTCACCTCGCGGCGGAAATCGCCGACGATCTCGGCGCGGATCGAGGTCTCCTCCCAGGTTTCGCGCAGAGCAGTCTCGTGCTCGGTCTCGCCCGCTTCAACGTGCCCCTTCGGGAACCCGCAATAGGTGTCCGTCGCCTTGATGAGAAGATAGTGTATCGCATTGTCTTTGACGGTGTAAAGCACCGTACCGCAGGATTTTTCCCTCATAGTGTCACCTCATTTTTTCATCATTTTTCATTATCGAAAGCAATAGATCTATATCGGTAGAGAATTCGGATCTTTGCCCGTTTTCGTAGTTTATCAGATACTTTTGACATTCTGCAACGATCCGTTTTGAATTCTTATCAATAATATTTTGTATCAGTATTGCAAAATCATTGCCCTCGGTGCGATATTTTTGCAAATATCTTTTTTCCACAGGAAACATTTTTATGTAATGCAGGCCGTGGCGATTTTTTGGTTGAGTGGACGGTCGCGGCGGAAGCGGAAAGTATTCGTTTTTCGGCGAAGATGCGGGGATATTTGACCGCATCGGAATCGCAAAATCTAACTTTTTATCTTTATACTTTAGCTTTATTACAAGAACATAAGGTCGTCCTTTTTTATGGAGAACTTCTTTATCTATACAATATTTCTTGATCAGATTCTCATCAATTGCTACAAGTTTCATAGTTTTCTTCTTTCAAAAAACAAGGGTTCACCCAAGAGGTGAACCCTACAAGTAAGCGATATTCTACGCTGTAAAGCACCCCGTCGCTTCCGGAAGTTAAACATACACGTTCATTATATTCTTGCCGTAATGACCGGCGGACATTTCTGCCCACTATTATTATACACGAAATACAGTTCTTTGTCAATGGATTTTTTATTTTTTATAAACAAAAAACCCGGACATCGGGAAAAATAACCCAATATCCGAGTTTTCTGTTAGTTTTTCAAATCAAATAGCTTTCCAATGGACAGAGTCGCAAATTAAATTATCAACCCGCAACTTTCTGTTCACTGTCCACTAACCACTGATCACTTAAAATACTTAACTGCCGACTCAAACAGCTTCATATCATACTCACCGGGGACGTTGAGGTAGAGTCCCGAGCCCTTACGCTCGGAGTGGCCCATCTTGCCGAATACGCGGCCGTCGGGGGAGAGGATGCCTTCGACAGCATTTGCGCTGCCGTTGGGGTTGAAGCGGATGTCGCCGGTCGCGTTGCCGCAGGCGTCAACGTACTGGGTCATGATCTGGGAATTAGCCGCAAGCTGTGCGAGCAGCTCGTCGGATGCTACGAAGCGACCCTCGCCGTGCGAGATCGGTACGCTGTATACGTCGCCGACGTTGCAAGCGGAAAGCCAGGGCGATGCGTTCGAGGAAACTCGAACGCGGACGATCTTCGACTGGTGGCGCGAGATGTCGTTGTAGGTAAGTGTCGGGCAGGTCTCGTCGGTGTCGATGATCTTGCCGTAGGGAACGAGTCCGAGCTTGATGAGCGCCTGGAAGCCGTTGCAGATACCACCCATAAGGCCGGCGCGGTTGTCAAGAAGGTCGGTGACTGCGTCCTTGACCTCGCCGTTACGGAAGAATGCGGTGATGAACTTACCCGAACCGTCGGGCTCGTCGCCGCCCGAGAAGCCGCCGGGGATGAAGATGATCTGGCTCTCGCGCGCCTTCTTTGCGAACTGCTCGACGGAACGTGCGACAGTTTCCGCGCTGAGGTTTGCGATAACGAAGATCTCGGGGTCTGCGCCGGCGTCTGCGAACGCCTTTGCGGTGTCAAATTCGCAGTTCGTGCCGGGGAAGACGGGGATGAGAACCTTGGGTCTTGCCACAGCGATAGGAGCGTGCGCGGGATATGCCTTGGGAGCACAGCTTACCGTCTCGATCTTGCGCTCGGGGGGAGTGATGTTGCAAGCGTAGACCGACTCGAGCTTGTCCTCGGAGATCTTGAGGAGATCCGCAAGCGCGATGCTTTCGGAGCCGAGAGTGATGACAGCCTCGGAATTGAGAACGCCAAGGTCGATAATGTCATAGTTTCCAACAACGACATTTGCCTCGGGCTTAACTTCAAGGATGAAGGAGCCGCCCGCGAGGTTGAAAATGTCGGACGCGGAGATGTCGCTGTTAAGAGTTACGCCGATGTTGTTGCCGAAGCCCATGTTCATAAGAGCTTCAGCTACGCCGCCGATGCCGGGAGTGAACGCACTCACGCAGTCACCCGCGCGCTGTGCCGCGGTTACGGCAGAGAAGAGGGCGAGGAGAGATTCGGTCACGGGAAGACCGTTTTCGTCATACTTCGGCTTCAGAAGCAGAACCTTGTTGCCCGCAGCCTTGAACTCGGAGGAGATCATGTTCTGAACCTTGTCCGCGGTTACGGCAAAGGAAACGAGGGTGGGAGGAACGTCAAGATCCTGCGCCGAACCGCTCATCGAGTCCTTACCGCCGATTGCGGCGCTTCCGAGTGCGGTCTGTGCGGCAAATGCGCCAAGGAGTGCAGCCATCGGCTGACCCCAACGCTCGCCGTCGCGGCCGGGCTTCTTGAAATATTCCTGGAAGGTGAGGTAAACGTCCTTGTATTCCGCGCCCGAAGCGACAAGACGGCAGATCGACTCAACGACAGCCATATATGCGCCGTGGTAGGGCGAAGCCTCGGAAAGGAAGGGGTTGTAGCCCCAGCTCATGAGGGAAACGTCGTCGGTGTGACCCTTTTCGACGGAGATCTTGTGTACCATCGTCTGAATGGGCGAAAGCTGACGCTTGCCGCCGAAGGGCATCATAACCGTGCCCGCGCCGATGGTGGAGTCAAAGCGCTCGGAAAGACCTCTGCCCGAACAGCAGTTGAGGTCGGATGCGAGAGCGCGGTAATTTTCGGTGAAGGAAAGGGAAGAGTCGTAGATCAAAACCTTTTCGAGGGCTTCGCGGTCGATTGCGGGAACCTTGATGTCGATGTGCTTTTCCGCGCCGTTGGAATTGAGGAACTCGCGGGAAAGGTCAACGATCTGCTTGCCGCGCCAGAACATAGTGAGTCTGGGCTCTTCGGTAACAGTCGCAACGTGGGTCGCCTCGAGGTTTTCGGCAGTCGCGATCTCGATGAAGCGCGCGGCGTCCTCGGCGGCAACAACAACAGCCATTCTCTCCTGCGATTCGGAGATAGCAAGCTCGGTGCCGTCAAGACCCTCGTACTTCTTGGGAACCTTGTCAAGATTGATGGTCAAGCCGTCGGCAAGCTCGCCGATGGCAACCGAAACACCGCCCGCGCCGAAGTCGTTGCAGCGCTTGATGAGGCGGGATGCCTCCGCGTTGCGGAAAAGACGCTGAAGCTTGCGCTCCTCGGGAGCGTTACCCTTCTGAACCTCTGCGCCGCAGTCGGCAAGAGAGGTCGCGGTGTGGGATTTGGATGAACCGGTAGCACCGCCGCAGCCGTCGCGTCCGGTTCTGCCGCCGAGAAGGATGACGTAGTCGCCGGGCAGAGGGCACTCGCGGCGCACGCAGTCAGCGGGAGCGGCAGCGATAACGGCACCGATCTCCATACGCTTTGCGGCGTATCCGGGGTGATAAATTTCGTTGACAAGACCCGTCGCAAGACCGATCTGGTTACCGTAAGAGGAATAACCCGCCGCCGCGCCGGTTACGATCTGACGCTGGGGGAGCTTGCCCTTGATGGTCTCGGAAATGGGCTTTGTGGGGTCAGCCGCACCCGTCACGCGCATTGCGGCGTAAACGTAGCTTCTGCCCGAAAGCGGGTCACGGATCGCGCCGCCGATGCAGGTCGCCGCACCGCCGAAGGGCTCGATCTCGGTGGGATGGTTGTGGGTCTCGTTCTTGAAGAGGAGAAGCCAATCCTGCTCCTCGCCGTCAACGGTGACCTTGATCTTGACGGTGCAGGCATTGATCTCTTCGCTCTCGTCAAGATTACGGAGCTGTCCCGTGGACTTGAGATATTTTGCGGCGAGAGTGCCGATGTCCATCAGCGACACAGGCTTGGTTCTGCCGAGCTCCTTGCGGATACCGATGTAGTTGTCATAAGCCTTCTGAAGAAGCTCGTCCTCGAAGGTGACTGAGTCGATCTCGGTGAGAAAGGTGGTGTGACGGCAGTGGTCGGACCAATATGTGTCGATCATACGGATCTCGGTGATCGAGGGGTCTCTGCCCTCGGTCTTGAAATATTTCTGACAGAAGGTGATGTCGTCGATGTCCATTGCGAGGGCGTAATCGGAAACGAACGCCTCGAGTCCCGCGCGGTCGAGGGCGGTGAAGCCTTCGAGGATCTTGACGTCAGCGGGGACGGGATATTCTGCCCGGAGGGTGTCAAACGCATCAAGACTTGCCTCGCGGGATTCAACGGGGTTGATGAGGAATTTTGTGATCTCGGCGAATTCGGCGTCGGAAATATCGCCGTAGATCGCGTAGATCTTCGCGGAACGGACCGTGGGACGATCGCCGCGGGAGATGAGCTGAATGCACTGCGCGGCGGAGTCGGCTCTCTGGTCGAACTGACCGGGCAGATATTCGGAAGCGAGAACGCGCGCGCCCGAGAGATCGACCTCGGCGGTGGCGTTGTCCATCTGCGGCTCGGAGAAGACGGTGCGGACGCAGTAATCGAAGAGCTCCTTCGAGATGCCTTCGCAGTCGTAGCGATTGATCTGACGAACCGATCTTACACCCGAGATGCCGAGGAGTTCGCGCAACTCACCTGCGAGAGAACGCGCCTCGTTGTCGAAGCCGGGCTTTTTTTCAACGTAGATTCTGTAAACCATGGGATTAACCTTTCGTGAGTTAATAGTGATGGAGAGGGAGAAAAGTGTAAAGTGGGAAGTGAAAAGTGAAAAGTTGTGGAGAATTTCCTCGCTGCGCTCGGAAATTTCCATTAAATAAAAGATAACAGTAGCGGGAAGTTTTCGTCCACCTTTTTCAAAAGGTGGCGGTTTCTTAAGGCAGCGCCTTAAGTCGCGCTCCGCAGAGCGCGAAATCCTCCTTGTGCTTCGGAATGGCGGCGCCTCGCCGACATTCCGGAAGGAGTAAAATCTTCCCTTTAGGGGAGAGTAGCTCTTGCGGTTTTCCGAAGGAAAATGGAGGCGGGAGCCGACAAGCAAGAGTTGCAACTTG
Organism: Clostridia bacterium; assembly: GCA_017415485.1. Lineage (GTDB taxonomy): Bacteria > Bacillota > Clostridia > Oscillospirales > CAG-272 > CAG-390. Next base: position 5,000 of record JAFQGP010000030.1, on the reverse strand, counting down.
CCGAAGGCAAGTACTTTTGCTCCTTCACCCCGCGCGACCTATGGTCGCGCAATGCGGCATAAAGGGTTCGCTTGGGTAAGCTGTATACCCACCCAACCCTCCCGCAAGCGGGCGGGCTTTAATTTAGAGCGCGGACTTTATAGTTCAGCGTTCTGAATTGTGTTTTTTGGTGCCTGCGGCACGATATGACACTGCGCGGTGTGAATTGCGAGAATTATTCGCCCGTAAGGGCGAAATCACGTTCGCCTTTGGCGAACATATCGTGTGAAACATATCGTGCGAAGCATATCGTATGAGCGTAGCGAATATCTCGTGTTTACCTCGTCTTCGACACGATATGCCTTCGGCGCGATATATCTTCGATACGATATGCCTGCGGCACGATATGTTTCGCTGTGCGAAACGTTATTTGTTAAGCGCCTTCAATGCCCTCTGTCCGATGTCCTTACGGCAGTAAGCATTATCAAAATGAATTTTTCCTACCTTATTATAAGAAGCTGCGATCGCCTCGGGGAGGGTGTCGGCTACCGATGTGACGCCGAGGACTCTGCCGCCGCTGTTGACGAGCTTGCCGTCCTTGATCGCCGCGCCGGCGACGTATACGCTGTCGGAAAGGTCGGCAGGGATGGTGATCTCAAATCCCTTTTCGTAGCTCTGCGGGTAGCCCGCGGATGCCATGATTACACAGCACGCAGATTTGTCAGTCGCAAACTTGACCTCGATCTCGGAAAGGCGTTCCTCGGTGACCGCTTGCATAACGGTGAGAAGATCACTCTCGAGAAGGGGCAGGACGACCTGTGTTTCGGGGTCGCCGAAGCGGCAGTTGTATTCGATGACCTTCGGACCCTTGGGCGTGAGCATCAAGCCGAAATAGAGGCAACCCTTGAAGGTGCGTCCCTCGGCGTTCATCGCCTTCATCGTGGGGATGAAGATCGTCTTCATGCACTCGTCGGCAATTTCGGCGGTGTAGTAAGGGTTGGGCGCAACCGTGCCCATGCCGCCGGTGTTGAGTCCTTCATCGTTGTCGTGCGCGCGTTTGTGGTCCATGGATGATACCATCGGAACAACGACCTTGCCGTCGGTGAACGCGAGCACGGAGACCTCGGGGCCTGTGAGGAATTCCTCGATAACCACGTGGTCGCCCGAAGCGCCGAAGACCTTGTCCGCCATCATCGAGCGAACCGCGTCCTCTGCCTCGGCGAGGGTCTCGGCAATGATAACGCCCTTGCCGAGCGCGAGTCCGTCCGCTTTGATGACGATGGGCATCTCCTTGTCCTGAAGATAGGCGATAGCCTTGTCCATATCGTCAAAGATCTCGTAAGCGGCGGTGGGAATCGAGTATTTTTTCATAAGATCCTTGGAAAAAGCCTTGCTTCCTTCAATGATAGCCGCCTTTTTGTCGGGGCCGAAGCAGGGAATTCCGATAGCGGAAAGCGCGTCAACGCAACCGAGGACGAGGGGATCGTCGGGGGTGACGATGGCGTAGTCAACGGGGTTTTCGGACGCAAATTTCACGATGCCGTCAATATCCTTCGCGCCTATGTCAACGCAGACAGCGTCGGCTGCGATGCCGCCGTTGCCGGGCAGACACCAGATCGTTTCGACGGCGGGATTTTTCTTGATCGACTTGATAACGGCGTGTTCACGGCCGCCGCTGCCGATGACGAGAACGTTCATTGGTTTAGTTCCTTATTCTGAATTTTGTTGGGATAATAAGTGGAAAGTGTAAAGTGGAAAGTGTAAAGTGAAGGAGAATTTCCGTCGCCTTCGGCTCGGAAATTTCCGATTTTAATTAAAACAAAAGTCAACAGCAGCGGGAAAGTTTTCGTCCACCTTTTTCAAAAGGTGGCAGATTCTTAAGGCGGAGCCTTAAGTCGCCGTCCGCAGACGGCGAAACTCTCCTGCGCTTCAAACTGGCGACGCCCCGTCGACAGTTTGGAAGGAGTAAAATCTTCCCTTCAGGGGAGAGTAGCTCTTGCGGTTTTCCGAAGGAAAATGGAGGCGGGAGCCGACAAGCAAGAGTTGCAACTTGCCGAAGGCAAGTACTTTTGCTCCTTCACCCCGCGCGACCTTTGGTCGCGCAATGCGGCATAGAGGTTTCGCTTTGATAAGCTGTGTACCCTCCCAACCCTCCCGCAAGCGGGCGGGCTTTAATTTAGAGCGTGGACTTTATTGTTTTGGGTCCTGAACACTGTTTTTTGGTGCCTGCGGCACGTGATATATCGGCTGCGCCGATGCGATATGTTGAAACACGATATGCCTGCGGCACGATATGTTCCGCAAGCGGAACGTTATTAATGATGGAAGAGTCTCATTCCTGTGAACGCCATGATCATACCATACTTATCGCAGGCTTCGATTACGGCGTCGTCGCGGATCGAGCCGCCGGGCTCGGCGACGTAGGAAACGCCGCTCTTCTTCGCGCGCTCGATGCTGTCGGAGAAGGGGAAGAATGCGTCGGAGCCGAGGGCTACGCCTGAAATGGAGTCAAGATACTCGCGCGCTTCCTCTGCGGTGAGGGGTGCGGGCTGCTCGGTGAAGTACTTCTGCCAGATGCCGTCGGCGCAAACGTCTTCCTCGTTCTTGTTGATGTAGCCGTCGATGACGTTGTCGCGGTCGGCGCGCTTGAGATCGTCGCGGAAGGGGAGATTCAGCACCTTGTCGTGCTGGCGCAGGAACCAGGTGTCAGCCTTGGTGCCCGCAAGTCTGGTGCAGTGGATTCTCGACTGCTGACCCGCGCCAACGCCGATTGCCTGTCCGTCAACTGCGTAGCAGACTGAATTCGACTGTGTATATTTGAGTGTGATGAGCGAAATGATGAGGTCGCGCGCGCCTTCCTCGGAGAGAGCCTTGTTCTCGGTGACGATGTTCGAGAGAAGCTCGCGGTCGATCTTGAAGTTGTTGCGTCCCTGCTCGAAGGTGATGCCGAAGACCTGCTTCTTTTCCTGGGGATCGGGAACGTAATTGGGATCGATCTTGACGATGTTGTAGTTGCCGCCGCGCTTGCCCTTGAGGATCTCGAGTGCCTGCGTGTCGTATCCGGGAGCGATGATGCCGTCCGAGACCTCGCGCGCGATCATCTTTGCGGTGGTCACGTCGCAGACGTCGGAAAGTGCGACCCAGTCGCCGAAGGAGCAAAGTCTGTCCGCGCCGCGCGCTCTTGCGTAAGCGCAAGCAAGGGGCGAGTCGTCAAGACCCTCGATGTCGTCAACGAAGCAAGCCTTTTTGAGCTTGTCCGAAAGAGGGGTGCCGACAGCCGCGCTGGTGGGAGAAACGTGCTTGAAGGAGGTTACTGCGGGAAGTCCGAGAGCTTCCTTGAGCTCCTTGACAAGCTGCCAGGAGTTGAAAGCGTCAAGGAAATTGATGTAGCCGGGGCGACCGCAAAGGATCTCGATGGGAAGATCGGAGCCGTCGTGCATATAGATCGAAGCCGGCTTCTGGTTGGGGTTGCAACCGTATTTCAGTTCAAAAGTCTTCATTATAATATATACCTCAAAATAAGTGTAAAGTGAAAAGTGTAAAGTGTAAAGTTATGGTGAATTTCCGCCTTGGCGGAAATTTTCATTTTATTATATTTGTTTGTGCGAACATAGGCGCACTTGGTGTCCCCTCATCACCCGCTGCGGCGGGAGCTGTCTCGCTGCGGCTCGGTCACGCCGCGGGTCTGACAGTCCCCCGGACTGTCATTCAATACCGCGTCGCCGCTTCGCTACCCAGGAGAAGCCTTGGGGCTACTGTGAGTTTCGTTTGGTATTTTCTAATCTTCGTATTAGTAATTGTATTTAATTTGGGCTGGCTCAAAATTAAAGTTTGAAATTTGCCAAAGCAAATTTCTACCTTTGCATTCCGCTTCAGCGGAATATTTAGCTCGCGCGAAGCGCGAATTTAGCTTTTGCATAGCAAAAATTTAGCATTTCTCTAACAGAGAAATATTTAGCTTTAGGCGTTAACCTCCCCAAAGGCTTCTCCTGGGAGAAGCTCCCGCCGCAGCGGGTGATGAGGGGACACCAAGAAAGCTTTGTTCGCACTTGCTTATTATTAATAGGAAAATTTCCGCTTGCGGAAATATTTGCCTTCGGCAAATGTCGACTCTGCCTCGGCGGCTGAACACCGCCGTTTTCCTTTGGAAAACCGTCAGAGCCGCATTCACCTTCAACTAGCAACTTTTTACGCGTTTTTATTAACAATTCTCGTTTCGGCTTCGCCCGAAGCAATATCGATGTAGCGGACGAAGAGCGAAACCTTGTTGTCCTCGTTGAGGTTCGTCCAGATCAGGTCGGTCAGCTCATCGATCGTGAGGTCGGGGAGCTCGAGGGTCTTGGGCTCGCCTTCGAAGGAGGGAAGGGGATCGCCGTCGCAGTTGTAGGTATGGATGAACTTTGCGCGGCCTGCGATCGGGTTCGAGTATGCGTAAGTAAATCTCTCGCAGGAGGAGTCATCGCCCTCTGCGCTCTTGAGGATGGACATCGCGTAGTTCATTGCGCCGCCCTCACAATGGATGATTCCGGAAATGCGGGGGGTGAAGTTGGGCTTGTCGTCCTCGAATTCACGAGTGCGAAGAGCCTGCTCGAAGGTCATCTGCTTGTCCATAAGGTCGTAGATCGTGTCGGTCTGGTCGCCGTTGGTGACGATGGTCTTGTTGCCGAGCACGCGGACGGGATAATAGATGATGAGATGCGGGTCAACCATCTTGGATTCGTCGAAAGCCTTGGTGCGCATAGCGTCGCCCTCTGCGACGAAGACGCGGTTGCGGCTGTTGACACTGCGACCCATGATGAAGTAAGCGGTGACCGCCTTTTTACCGTCGGCAGACTTGCCGATGATGATGCCCCTGCCGTGGTAAGCGAGGGAGTTCAGTTCTTCTGCGATAGATGAGATCTTCATTTTTATCTCCTTAAAATTTAATACGGGGGGTTATGTTGATTTCAGAACGAGAAATAAATGAAATAATAAGTAATTTTTTATTACGAGTCTGTAGGGGAGGGGGGGGGGGGGGGGGG
>JAFQGP010000029.1 GCA_017415485.1 Clostridia bacterium | reverse complement strand
TCATCGTTTACTACGATAACGGACAAGTTGAGTTGAACAAGCTCTTGGCATCTGTATTCACGGTTATGCTTCCGCAAGCGGAGTTCCGTAAGGTAATGCCCGCAGATTACAGGCTGTTTCAAGTTGCAGATCTTTTCTGCACGTTGGAGCTTATCTGCCTCAAGGACGAGCGTCATATTATGTCCAAATCCGAGGAAGCATTCTTTGGCTCTATGCGTGATATGCAGAAGAACTACCTCAAGCCGATGTATAAGAAACGCTACAAGGAGATGAAGTGATATGGCTACCGAAGATATCAAAAAGGCAATTGCCGAACTGATGCGTGAGCTTCAAAATGGCGAGGATAGTGCAAAAGAAAAAGGATATATCGATATATCCGATGTTGAAAAGATCATAAAAATGAAGTAATGATAATATATCGCTATCCTTCGAGGGTAGCGATTTTCTTTTTATCCTTTAACCATTGTACCAAAGCAGAAAAGAGCGACCGAGAAACCGAGGGAAACCACGGTCGACTCGGTTGATATCGTTCCTGCCAAGTTGCATACACATACGCCGATCATCACACCCGTAGCGAGGATTCGGATAAACTCTTTACGAACGGTAGATAAAAAAGTAGTTTTCGGTACACATTCCTTTTTTTTCGGTGTTATTGGTGTTTCGACCGGTAAACCAAGCAGGTCGATAAGCTTCTCCAAATGCTCGTCACAAGGCTTTGATAGTCCCCGGTCCCACTTGGAAACAGCCTTTCCTGATATACCGAGCATCGCCCCAAGCTCCGATTGTGTCAGACCGCGTTCTTTTCTTTTCTGCGATATTAATACGCATATATTATCCATGTAAACCTCCGTAAACCGTTTGGTTGATTATAGTATTAACAATAATTATTTATTTTTTATTACAGACCTTGAAATAAAGCAAAATTTATGTTATAATATGGTAGATAGACCAACTGTTTGCACCGAATTGAATTTTGTGAGGTGGAGTCTGCATGAAACGAAAAAACATGACGCGCTTATTTACGGCACTTCTGATCGTGAGTCTTATATTTTCTGTGTTGCCCATGGCGGTGTCCGCGCAGGAAACAAAGCTGATCACCACGAGGGCAGAGTTTGAAAAGGCACTCAGGGACGCAAAGGACGGCGATACGCTTCTCGTCGGAGATATCGACTTTGAGCTTCCTTATACGGGCGCGGTTAATACGGTTGAAAGGATCACGATCGATAAAAGCGTTACGGTCAAAAACGGAAAGACTGACGGAAACGCCGTCTTTTGGGGCGCGAGCTTTATACTGAGTGGCACGAAGATCGGCGGCGACCGCTCGTCGTTTGTTTTTGAGGGTATCATCTTTGACGAGCGACTTGACACAGGCACGCTGACAGATGAGGATTGGAAGCTTTCCTACGATAGTTTGGGCGAGGAATTATCCCCGTATCCACTGAAGAATCAGTATGCCGTTGAGTGCAATGGTAACGGGGTTGCAAGCTTCAAAAATTGCGAATTCAAGAATTATATGCATACGTACGGTCCCGCCATCCGCGCGTTTTATGGGGATTATACGCTGACTCCCTCTATTGAAGCGGAACACGGCGACAACGTGCCGTATCGGTTGGAACTGAATCTGGAGGGATGCAGCTTTTCGTCCAACGCCTCACTGTACGGCGGCGGTGCAGTCTACGTTGAAGCAACCGGCAAGAACGTAACGCTTAACGTGAAGGATTGCAGCTTTAAGGAAAACAAATCAGGCTTTGTTCAAAATGCGGTCGGCGGCGGAGCGGTATACGTGAAAAATACCGTTGCTACCTTTGAGGGATGCGTTTTCGAGAAGAACGACGCAAATTATTATTACGGCGGCGAAAGATTTTGGGCGGATAAGCTGAGCGGCGGTGCAATCGGATGTGACGACGACTCCTCTCTTACCGTTCGTAATTGTATGATTATCGGAAACAAGGCATCGTTTGGCGGAGCAATCGGCATTCTTATATCAAGCGCGGATATTGAGGACTGCTATATAACCGAAAACAAAGCAATTCCCGAAACCGAGAGTGCGTCAGGCAATCTCGGATTATGCAGTGAGCAGGGACTTGGCGGCGCGATATATCTCAACGGCGCAACGAACGTAACCATAAGCAACACCGAGATTCGCAAAAATTACGCAGAAAACGCAATGGGTGCGATCTACACGGATTATAATCCTTCTTTGGATTATAGCACGCGCTCGGTTGAGCTGCTGTTCAGCACGATAGAGGGCAATACCTGCAAAATGAATATGTCCGACTATATGGGATACGGTGAGGACAGATGGCTTTGGTATTCGTGGTACACCGATTTCTTTGATATAAGCTATCTCGAATATTACGGAAATCTGGTTGTTGACTGTATATACGAAACGCACCTGCCCAAAACAGAGCAACCCACCGAGGAGAACGGATACAACTATTTTGGCAGTACAGCCCCGTCAGAGTGGTACAACGAGGAGGGGCATCTCGTACATGCTTCCACGGTTCCTACCGATTTTATCAAGGAGAAGTTGGGCGATAGAAATTATTACGGCATATTTACAGTAGGCGCGAACAATCACGACGTAACGTTCCGATTCTTGGCGGACGGCGAGTGCAAGCTTACGGTAACCATCCCTTCCGGCGTGATACCTACACTGCCCGAGCTGTTAAAATCGGGATACACGCTGACCTCTTGGACACTTGGTGAAGAAACAAACTATGATCCGGGCAGTCCTTTAGTGGTTGGCAATGAAACCGAAAATGTGGACATTTATGCAGTATATACCCCAAATACCTATAAGATAACCTTCGACTTTGGCTATAATAAGACCGAAGCAGAGCAGACCTTTGGCGAAGCACTTTCTCTCCCTGAGGTTATTGAACGTGCGGGGTATACCTTTGTCGGATGGTTCACGCTTGCAAATGGTGAAGGTGAACAGCTCACCGACGGCGCGAGCTTTATGACCGACGAGAACGTAACCTACTATGCTTTTTACGAACCGATAGCAGTCACGCTTCCATCCGAGTTTCCCACCGCTTTCGTGATCGTGATCTCCGCCGTTGTCCTCTTGATAGTAGGCGGCGCGGTTTGGCTCTTTATCTATAACAAAAAGAAAAAAGCCGAAGCTGAAGCGCAAGCCGCACAAATGGCGGCAAACTCCGAAGCTGCAGCAGAGCAGAAGATCGTCAAGACGAGATACACCGACGAGGAGATCGAAAAGATCGTTGCCGCTACCGCTGAAACTCATCTGTTGACCAACCGCGAGCTCGAAGTTTTCTGCGAGTTGCTCAAGGGTAAAAAACAGAGCGAGATCGGTTATTACCTTGGAATAAGCATTTCCACAGTCAAGGACAACGCGGGAAGGATCTACGGTAAGCTTGGCGTTGCAAACAAGGACGAGCTTTTCATTAAAATCGATAGCAAGCTTCGAAAGTCATAAAAAAGCAATAAATTATTCAAAAAATACACAGTACCTACCGCTTTACCCCCCTGCGGTAGGTACTTTTTTTGCGTTTTTTTGGTATAATTAAATCATAAAAGCGGTCATCCGTTAAAGGATAGCGTCAGGCCGTGTTTATATATCCCGTGAAAGGAGGCAGCAATGTTAGAACCTGTAACAAAAAAATATCAGGATGATTCGAATCTCGAATCATTCAAATTCACGTTTTTTTGCGATCTATGCGCAAAGCCTGTCAAGGCAGTCAGCTACAGCTTCAAGCCGCCGTTTAAACCCAAGCTTTTTATAAGTGCCTCCGAACGGCGAGCGCGGGAGCTTTTGTGGCTAAGCGATCATGGGGACGCATACGAAAGAGCAAACAAAGAGGTTCTCATCTTTTTTAACCGCTGTCCCGTCTGCGGCAGACGGGTCTGCGATGATTGCTTCGCAGACGAGCAGGGAATATGCATCGAGTGCCTTAAGCTCAAAAACGAAAAGGAGGAAAAGAGTTGAGTTTTCTTGAAAGAGCAATAAAGCGCGGAATCAGCCGCGGCGTGAGTCAGGCTGTCGGTAACGCAGTGCGCACAGCGGTCGAACCCAAGGCGACCGAGCTTGCAAATAAGACAGCTGCAAGGCTTGATTCGGCATCCAATAATCAAACAGTTCAAAGCACCCCAGGCGGATTCGAGGGTGCAATGGCAAATCTTGAGCGCGCAGCGCAAGGATATGTGACAGAGGTGAGCAAAAATATGAAGATATGCCCATCCTGCGAAACGGCGGCAACTGCGGACAACAAATTCTGTCCCCGTTGTGGTACAAGGTTGCCCGATCAGACACTTGCCGAAAGCGCTGTCTGCACAAGTTGCGGTAAGCAGAATGATCTCGGAATGAAATTTTGCAGTGCGTGCGGCACTAAACTTCCCTATGCGATAGCCGAGGAACAAAGAGCTGCTGCACAATTTGCAGGCGTTATGGCAGAGTGGGATGCAAAGCTTCCCGCTTATCCTAAATGGAATCTCGGCGGAAGCGACCCTTGCATTGAGCAGGACGACGGTTATCTGTGGTTTTGCGTTACTTTCCCGAATAACTATTTGGCGCAGAAAGCAGTGGAAGATTACCGAGCACTTTTGCGAGCTGAAGGATTCCGCCCTGCCGGGCAGTATCCTTCGGAGGAAATACTTTTCAAAAAAATAGGAGATGTTTGCTACCGTGCAGACACGGAACATTGCTTCGAGGGAGGCGCGGAGTCCCCAACTATCTATTTTTCGGTCGGCGAGCCTGTGGGCGGTTTCGATTATGTAAAAACCGAGCCTACTCAAGCATTTAATTTTAAAAGTTTATTCAGATAATAACGGAGGTTACTTTTTATGAAAGCAGGAAAATTATTCACTAAAACACTGCCTTTTTGTTGGGCAAAGCTCTTGCTCGGCGGAGCTATGGTGCTGATCCTTGGCATTATTCTTGCACTTTGTCTTGGAATCGGCTATCTTTTCGGTGACGGAGGTATTGTTGTAGGATTTCTTATCTGGTGCGGAGCTGTCGGAGTTGTGCGTTTTGCAGTGATGCACTATCTCGGATATATGGTCAAGGCAGGGCATATTTCCGTCATTGCCGAAGCGGCTGTCACGGGTGAGGTTCCCGCAAATCAGGTAAAATACGGCATAGGCAACGTCAAGGAGCGATTTGTCACCTCAAACGTATTTTTTGCGGTAGATAAGCTGGTCAGCGGTGCTGTAAAGCAGATCCAGCGAGGTATTGGCAAGGTTGCGGATTTCCTGGATTTTATACCCGGTATGGATAAGGTTGCGGACCTTGCAAAATTCTTTGTCGAGCTATCTTTGGGATACGTGGACGAATGCTGTCTTGGCTATACATTCTACAAGAAAGAACAGGGTGCATTTGAAAGCGCATGTGACGGTGTTGTAGTTTATGCACAGAATATCAAAAAACTGCTTGGAAACGCGGCAAAGACGATGCTCAAGGTTATCCTTGCCGTCATTCTGACCGTAATTGTCATCTTTATCCCGATCGGTCTGCTTTTCAGAGTATTTGATTGGAGCGGACTGCTTGCGTTCCTTATCTCATGCCTGCTTACATGGGTGGTCAAGTTTGCGTTCCTTGACAGCTTTATCCTCTGCCAGACTATGGCGGGTTATATGGAAGCGGCACAGACGACCGAGATCACTTTTGATCTTTATGAAAAGCTTTGCGGACTTTCGGGCAAATTCAAGGAACTCTTCAATAAGGGAAAGGAAGAAAACCCCGAGATGGCTTATGCGGGAGCTGCGGCAGCTGCTGCTCCTGCTTTCGAATACGATCAGCCTCAGACTGTAACCACCTCACCGCCTCCCGCTCCGACGGCAAATGCAGAGAGCCCCGTCTTCTGCGGTCAGTGCGGCACCAAAAATGCTCCCACAGCGGCATTTTGTACCTCCTGCGGAGCAAAACTCAAATAAGAAAGGAAGTAAAAAACTATGAAAAGACTGTTTGCGCTTTTACTCGCGGCTATTATGCTACTCTCGCTTACGTCCTGCGATCTCGAATCGATACTCACGGGCGGCAACGAGGGTGTAACAATGGATTACGACTATGAGAAAATGGAAGAAAACCTCAAGAAGATGAGGGAAGAGGACGGTATTTACATAGAAATGAGCATCGTAAATATCGAAACAGGCGAAACTCCCACCGCCGAAAAGATCATCTATGCCGAAACCCCCACCGCTTTTTATTATTGCGGCGACGGCGATGAGCTTATCGTTGATTTCTCGGACGATACCAAAGCAGTTACATACACCAAACAGGAGGATGGTAAGTGGCTGATGACAGAGACCGTCTATGAAGAAGCAGGCATCACCCGAGAGCAGATGGAAGAAAGCTGTTCCTACTACACTATCGCGCTTTTCGGCTATCTCGGGAATTATAAAATGTTCGAGGGCGCACCTATGAAGAAGACGAGCGAAAAGGTGGCGGGCAGAGAATGTGATCAATTTTCCTACTCTATCGGACTTTTCGGATACGGTATGGAATATACCTTCTGCATAGATATTGAAACCGGTATGTGCCTTTCCTGGAAGCTCGGCGCTTCTGCAGGTGCCGAGGGCTCGGGAAGTACAGAATTTACCTGCAAGAAATTTGAAACTCCCTTTAAGATCGATATTCCCTCCGGCGCTGATATCGTGACCTCCGAAAATGAAGGCGCAGAGGAAGAGTGGCAGGGTAAGTAACAGCGTTTTGCATCGGAGAAGATTATAATGAAAAAATTTGCTCTTTTGTTTGCTTTGATGATGGTATTCAGTCTTGTGGCTTGTGACCTTGGTAATACCGAAGATCCCAATAAGGATAATCCTGGTGTATCGCAAAGCGGTGAAAATAACGATGATAAGGGCGGCGACGAGAATCAGGGCGGTGAGGAAAATAAAGGTACCGGCTTGTGGGATGTCGCAGACGCTGACATTACAATTCTGAACGAAGGCCACGATGTTGCAATCGTGCCTGCCGGACTGAAAAAAGGCATTGGTACACAATCCAAGGCACAGATTTACCTGCGCGATCCCGGTTCCACGGTTGCAAGCATTTATAAATCTCTCTATGAAGCCAACTACAAAGAAGTAGCTCAGGTAGACGTTGATGCACTTGTCGATTACATTGAACAGGAAATTGGTGTCCAGGCAAGCGAAGGTGGACTTTCAAGCTATACGGAATATATCATTTCCACGGACACGATGGAGATTACCATTTTGCATTATCCCAGCAAGAATGAAGTAAAGGTAAGTGCTTATCTTAACTAAAGATAGGAGGACAAAGCAATGAAAAAACTATTGGCGATATTGCTTGCGGCAATGATGATCTTCTCCCTCGCAGCTTGCGGAGATAACAACACCACTGATCCCGACAAGGATAACCCCGGCGTTTCCCAAAGCGGAGAAAACAACGACAGCCAGGGCGGAGAGAACAACGGTGGAGAAACAAATGCAAACGTATCGCATGAGTTGTTTGATATTTCAGAGTTAGCAAGTGAATCCAAAATTCCTGATTATGCTAAAAAAGCAATTGGAACATTGAGCTTTTGCGATGACATTTCAAGATCGATGCCTCAGTATGAGCTTTGTTATAATGCTTATATGAAGAACGTATCACAAGAAGATTTTGATAAATACATTGCAAATCTTAATGCAAACGAACCTAATGATCCTGTTGAGGGCAACAAGTTCAACTATTATTGGTCTTGGGGACAGATCAACGGCACCTATTTCCCGGATACCGGTAACCTTGATGTGAATATTTCCGTTAACAAACCTCAATAACGAACCCCAAACCACCACGGGCGGTCTGCAATACCGCCGGCTGCCCGCGTTTGCTAATAAATAATAACAAAATGAAAGTGAGAAACCACAATGAAAAAAATATTGACGTTATTAATAGTGGTGTTTATGTTGTTTTCGCTGGTCTCTTGTGATCTCGGAGGCGGTAAAGACTCCGAGGACTTCGGTGAGGCACAGGAAGGTTTTGAAAACATCGAGGATTCAGACAACAAGGAAACTATAGAGAAAAATATCAAAGACGTTTTCGGCGTAAAGATCACGCTTCCCGAAGCCGAGGACTACGCGGGCGCAACCATTGGCGGCTCGAGCATGTCGATGTATATGGTTACGATGACCGAGCCCAAGGTGAATGCGGAGGAATTCTTTGCGGATATCGCTTCGGCTTTTTCCTCCTGGGAAGCCAATGAGGATACACTTACCTACTCTCGCACGACGGATAAGGTTCTTTACGGCGCCGTTATTGCAATGGAGGGCGACCTGCTTACGATCGCCTTTTCAATGACCGATAACGAGCTGATAGAGGGAATGACGTCGGGTCCTACCGAATTTATAAAGGAGATCGAAAAGTATTCCGGCGTAAAGCTCGAATTTCCTTCGTTCGTTACCTCGGTGGGACTTCCCTCGCTTTCAAATGACGGCGCAAAGGCTCAGTACGGCGGAATGCTCCTCAACGGAAGTTCAAATCTCAATGAAGAAAACTTTCTGGCGCTTGCAGATGCTCTTAGCTCCCAACTGTCGGGTTATACGATGGTCGAGGGCGAGGCAGAAAGCTGGGGACCCGAGGCGGTGCTCCAATGGATCGACAACAGTGATGAGAGCAGATATTTCGAGCTTGAGCTTTATGACCTTGACGGTATGCAGTACGTTGAATTTGCTTACCATTTCACAGACAGAAGCCTTCTTCCCGCTTGGCCGAGCGATCAGATAGACGCCTTCTTCGGCAAGGCGATCGCTCTTCCCGCTTACAGCGGCAACTACAAAGAGCTTGAAGTCTCGGAATATAAAAACGAGCAGCCGGGAGAATATTCGGAATATCTCGATCACATCGCGGTATATATGACCTGGACCGAGGAAGAGGAGCTTGATCCTTGGCTTGCATCGATCGAGAGCGCAGGCTATGCGAAGACCGCGGGCGACTATACAGATGAATACATCTATGTAAAGGATCTCGGAAACGGGCTCTATGCAAACGTTTCCGCGGAATACGACAGCTACGGCGGACGGCTTACGATCACGGTTGAAAAGGAAGAGCTCACGGGTCTTGAATGGCCTGCAGAGCACATAAAGACACAATACGGCGCTGAGTTTGCCGCGCTGCTTCCCGCAATAGCGGAAGCCCCCCGCCGTGTCTTTGACGTCGAGAACAACTACATTTACATCAGAAATAACCTTGATACCGAAGCGGTTGAGACTTGGTGCGCCGCAATGCGCGCCGCAGGCTTTGAGGAAACTACCAAGACATCAGAAAGAGCTAAGTACTCGATGATCTTCGAAAACTACGATCAGGTAGAAGTCTCGCTTTCGTTTGGCGAGAATTACGGAACCTTTTACGTTGATTATGAAAAATACGAGGGACCGGGCTTTACGCTTCCGACAAACGCCTATATTGAATATACGTACGCATATTCATCAAATCCCGACAGCAAAATTACCTATAAGGTAACCAAGATCGGCGAGGATTACTATTTTGATTCCGGCGCATTGTCGAAGACCTATTTCAAGTACGATGCATCCGCAAAGACCTGGACGAGATATAACGGTATGAGCTTAGGCGACTCGATCATGTGGATAAAGGCGGATAAAGTACTTGACAGATACGGCGTAGATAAGGCTTTGAAGAGTTCTATGAACGATCTCTTTTATACAAAGACGAACTATATGGTGGAAGATCAGTCAACAACAAAGACGATAGCCGGCTCGCAGTGTATCAAAATAACCTCCACTCAGAGCACGGCCGAATACTGGCTGAGCCGCGATACGGGATTGCTCTTTGCACAGAACGCGTTTACCCTTATCGAGGTCGTTAAATACGATACCTCGGTCAAGAGTTTGGCGGATGCAGGAATAACTGCTGATATGTTACCGAATGAATAATACGGAGGTGTTATTATGCCAAAGAAATGTGATCAATGCGGTGCGGATATAGCACCCGGTGCGGCGTTCTGCACCAACTGCGGATCAAAAGCACCCGAGAAAGTGGTCGTTGTCCGGCAACCTGAAGAAGAACCCGTAAAAGAAACTGTCAAAGAGGACGTATGTATGAAGTGCGGAAGCGTACTTGCTGATGGCGCGGCTTTCTGCACATCTTGCGGAACTCCGAGAGGGGCGGCTCCGACCGAATCTCCCGTTTCCCAACCTCAGCCTCAACCCCAACCTCAGCCTCAGCCTCAACCCCAACCTCAGCCTCAGCCTCTGCCTCAGCCCCAACCTCAGCCTCAGCCCCAACCTCAGCCTCAACCCCAACCTCAGCCTCAGCCTCAACCTCAGTACGTTCAGGAGCCTTTGAGGCAGCAATATACCCAACCCGCACAGCAGTATGCTCAACCGCAGTATGTTCAGCCGCCTCAGCAGACGGTATATGCCTCTCCGCAGGCGGTACCTGCAATCGCAAGTGATAAGACCGACAAGGTAGTCGGCACGGGTGCATATTTTTGGCTGATGTTTCTTTACGCGCTGCCTGTAATAGGATTCCTTGTTTGCCTTATTATGGGCTTTGCGGCAAAAAATAAGAATCTCAAGCATTTTGCCCGTGCAATTCTGATTTGGGTACTTGTGGGACTTATCCTCTCTGCTATCATCTCGATCGCGGTATATTTCCTTATCGGTTCGTTAGGCGATCTCGCGGGATTGGATCTCGGCTCATTGTTTGAAGGCTTTGGAATTGGCGGCTTTGGCGGATAATTTGCGGGCATATGCCCAAAAATAATATAAAGGAGAAATTAATTATGGCATTCTGTGAAAAATGCGGAACAAAGATGGAGGAAGGGGCAAAATTCTGCTCAAACTGCGGTAACACCGTAGGAGCTCCGAGCGAGCCCGTACAGCCCCAAGCGGAAGAAAAGAAGAACGATCTTTCCGATAAGGTCGCGTCACTCAATAACACCGCGGATACAACGGAAGAGTTTGACGCTACTGATATTGAGAAGAATAAGTTAATGGCAGTACTTGCTTACATAATCTTCCTTATTCCTCTCCTTGCGGCAAAGGATTCGCCTTTTGCCAAATACCACACCAATCAGGGGCTTGTACTTTTCCTTGCGGCTATTGCATCGGGAGTGATTCTGGTGATCCCCATACTCGGTTGGATCATTGCTCCTATTGCGAGCATCCTGATTACCGTTCTCGCCGTTATCGGAATCATCAACGCGCTGAACGGTAAGGCTAAAGAGCTTCCTATTATTGGCAAATTTAAGATCATCAAATAAATAGTAAGCGTAAAACGGGCGGTGACGGTCATAAACGACCGCCAACCGCCCGTTTCCTTAGCCGTACGGGAGTCGAACCTAATTGCCTCACGGCGATTACTTTTTGTGTCTTTCGGCGTGCTTTTACTTGCAAGGTTAATACCTTGCTTCGCAAAATCCCACCAAAATCCATCAAAAATTAATTCGCCGTGAGGTGCGAGCAGTTTTGACGGAGCAGATTTTTTCGAGAACAAGGTTCTTTTCGATGATCATATATTAATATTATCAAGGAAAGAACTGCAGTTATCGGGAAAATCTGCCCGACAAAACCAATTATGTTCGACTCCCGTACGGCTAAAGAACGGAGGAAGATATGCTTCGATATTATAATAAAATAATTGCCGCCGTCCTTGCGATTGCAATGGCATTCGGTTTGGCGGCACCTGCATACGCCACGGGCATCACTGACGGCTTCGTTATCGAAAATGGCGTTCTGACCGCATACACGGGCGATGACACCGTGGTGAGAGTGCCCGATAGCGTTACCGCGATCGCAAACGGTGCGTTCAGGAACAACACGACTATGACAGAGCTGTACCTTGGCAAGAACGTGGTATCAATAGAAAACAACATCGTCTACGGTGCTGCCGCTCTGACAACCGTTCATCTCCCGGACGGAGATACGCCTGTCGCGGTGGCCGGCTCTGCTTTTTACGGTTGTGAAAATCTGACCACGCTGGTGCTCGGACCGAGCGTTGTCAGCGTGGCGGAGAATTTTCTTAACATTTCCACTCTGCAACAGATCGTTGCCGACCCGGAAAACACCTGGTACTATAGCCGTGACGGTGTTCTTTTCAGGAGAGAAAGCTCTGCCACCGATCTCACCTTGGTGCGGATGCCGAGAAACAGTCCGATCACGGATTACACCGTGCCGAGTGATTGCTACGTGACTGCCATCGGTGAACATGCTTTTTATTATTGCACCAATCTGACTTCGGTGGAGATCGCGGCGGGAGTAAAGGAGATCCGCTACGAGGCTTTCAGCCACTGTGCAAATCTGAAGTCCATCGATATGGGTCCCGACGTGCAGGAATTGGATGCTTATGCCTTCTATTACTGCACCGCGCTCGAGAGTCTGACACTGTCGCCCGCGCTTGATGACGTTCTGACATCGACTTCAGGTACGCTGAGCGGCTCTCCGCTGAAGACCTTGATCGTACCCAAGAATGCTGCATTCATTCCCGCAAATATGATGTTCAAGGATACCTTGACAGAGATCATAGTCGAGGACGGGAATCCCGTGTTCACCTCGGCAGACGGGGTGCTGTATACTGCAGACCCGAGAAATGCCAATGCGACGGGCGATACTCTGCTTGCTTATCCCAGAGCAAAGGCAGATGAAAGCTATTCTATACTCGAAGGCACAAAGACCGTCGGTAAGGATGCGTTCGGAGATAATAAGCTTCTCACAAAGGTAACGATGCCCGAAAGTCTTGAAGTGATAAAGCAGGCGGCATTTGCTTACTGTTATGGGCTTACGGAGATAGTACTCGGAAAGAACGTCCATACGCTTGAATACGATGCGTTCTATCACTGCAATAATATGACAAGCTTTACTCTTTCGGAAAAGCTGACCCCCGAAACTGTCAATAACAGCGTCGTGGGGGGATGTAATAAGCTGACTACGCTTTACGTCCCTGCGGCGGCGGAATTCGTACCGAATTCGATCGCAAAATTCGGTGCTCTGACCGAAATCGCGGTGGAAGACGGCAATCAGCATTATTTTTCGGACCACGGCGTGCTCTACGAGCGCACCGAGGAGGACGGACAGCTTCTGCACACCTATCCCCGTGCAAAAGCCGACGAAGGCTATGCTATTCTCGAGGGTACCAAAACCGTCGGTAAGGATGCGTTCGGAGATAATAAGCTTCTCACAAAGGTAACGATGCCCGACAGTCTTGAGGTGATAAAGCAGGCGGCGTTTGCTTACTGTTATGGGCTTACGGAGATAGTACTCGGAAAGAACGTCCATACGCTTGAATATGATGCGTTCTATGACTGTAATAATATGACAAGCTTTACCCTCTCGGAAAAGCTG
>JAFQGP010000028.1 GCA_017415485.1 Clostridia bacterium | reverse complement strand
CGGACCACCGAAGTCAGTGACAACAGATTTACAGTCTGCCCCCTTTGGCCGCTCGGGAAATCCCCCATATGAAGTCCGCTTCGCGCTTTGTTCGGCGGACTTTTTTGGAGCTGGTGATCGGAGTCGAACCAACAACCTGCTGATTACAAATCAGCTGCTCTGCCATTGAGCCACACCAGCGTTTGGCGTTCCGTATTGGACGGGTTATATTATATCACAAGACAAAGCATTTGTCAAGCCTTTTTTGAAAGTTTTTTTGGATTTTGCAAAAATATTTTTTGTTTGCCGTTTTGCTATTGATTTTATCACTACCGTGTGCTATAATAAAGAAAAAACAACTCAAAAAGAGGATAAACACTATGAGCAAATTAACATCTGCCGACATTATGCGTGTCAAGGCTTTCGGCTGCCTTAAGGACAAGAGATTTGATGACGTCTTCAACGTCCGCGTTATTACCCGGGGTGGCAGGATCACCACGGACGAGCAGCGCGCTATCGCTGAGGCTGCCGACCGTTTCGGAAGCGGCGAGGTCGCTATGACCACTCGCCTTTCGATCGAGATCCAAGGCGTAAAATACGAAAATATCGACCCTCTCATCTCCTTTCTCGCCTCTCACGGGCTTGAAACAGGAGGAACCGGGGCACTCGTTCGTCCCATTGTCTCCTGCAAGGGCACGACCTGCCGCTTCGGTCTGATCGAAACCTATGAGCTCAGCGAAAAGATCCACGAACGTTTTTATAAGGGCTACCACGAGGTCAAGCTTCCCCATAAATTCAAGATCGCAGTCGGCGGCTGTCCCAACAACTGCGTAAAGCCCGACCTCAACGACCTCGGCATCATCGGTCAGCGCGTTCCCGCGCACGATTTTGAAAAGTGCCGCGGATGCAAGAAGTGCAAAGTTGAAGAAGCCTGCCCCGTTGGTGCCGCAAAGCTCGTTGACGGCAAACTCAGTCTCGACGAAAGCCTCTGCAACCGCTGCGGCCGCTGCAAGAGCACTTGCCCCTTCGGAGTCACCTCCACCTACATCAGCGGCTACAAGATCTGCATCGGCGGCAGATGGGGCAAGAGAACTGCGCAGGGTCGCCCGCTCTCCAAGCTCTTCACGACCGAGGAAGAAGTACTCGATGTCATCGAGCGCACCATCAATTTCTACCGCGAGGAAGGCAAGCCCGGCGAGCGTTTTGCGGATACCATAGCCCGTCTTGGATTCGAATACGTTGAAAGCAAGATAGTAAAATAATGACAAAATACGTCTTTGACCACGATTTTCATATCCATTCCCGACTTTCCTCCTGCTCGCACGACCCCGAACAGAGCCCCGAGCAGATCTTGCGATATGCCGAAAAGGAAGGGCTTCATACGATAGTCATCACCGACCACTTTTGGGACGAGAAAGTTCCCGGCGCATCAAAATGGTATTCGAAGCAGGACTATCCCCATATCTGTCAGTCAAAACCGCTCCCGAAGAGCGAGGGCATCCGCTACCTTTTCGGTTGTGAGACAGAAATGGACAAGGATCTGACTCTCGGATGCTCGCGTGAGCGAATGGAGGAGCTTGACTTCATCGTCGTTCCGACCACTCATTTCCATATGACGAATTTCACGATGAGCGAGGAGATGCTTGCCTCGCCCGAAAGCCGCGCGGAGTGGTGGATCAAGCGTATTGATGCACTTCTCGCAATGGATATTCCCTTCCACAAGATCGGCTTGGCGCATATGACCTGCCCGCTGATTTGGAAGGGTGACCGCGAAAAGCTGGTTGCGACCGTAAACGCGATCCCCGAGCGCGAAATGCACCGTGTTTTCGCAAAAGCGGCAAAGCTCGGAATGGGCATTGAGCTGAACGTCTGCGATATGCGATACAAGGACAGCGAACGCGACGCTCTTCTCCGCCCCTACTTCATAGCGAAGTCGGAGGGCTGCAAATTCTATTGCGGAAGCGACGCACACACGGGCACGGAGCTTCAGAACGTCCGCCCCTGGTTCGAGCGCGCGATCGACGACCTTGGTCTTACCGAGGATGATAAATTTATACTCAAATAAAAGCAAATCACCGTCCCAATTGGCGTGATGTCCTTAACGGACAATCACGCTAAACTATGATTGCCCATGCGGGCAAGTTATGAGTTATGAGATGCTCCGCATCGTTATGGTTGGCTTCGCCAAGTTGAAGATTGCAAGGGCAATCATATCATAACGTTTGCGATAGCAAACTCATAACTCATAACTCTAAACTGAAAAGCAGAAAAAGAGAGAGTCTTACGGAATTTTGCTTCCGCATGACTCTCCCTTCTGTTTTATCGCCAGTTTCGCATTTGTTTTACAAATGCATCGGGCTATGCCCATACCCCTATCTTATTTCTCCGATAAGGACCTCACCCATTCCGGGGCGGTGATTTTTGATTTATTTGCGTACTTCAAGCATCCACTTTATTGCCTTTTTGACCCATTCGTCCCAGAAAGCCCAGTTATGAGCACCGGGGCCTTCCTCATAGGTGTAGTCAAAATCGGTCTTCTGCATAAAATCGCGGAAGTCGGTATTATTGCGATAAAGCGTATCCTCGGTGCCGCAACAGGAGAAGATCCTCGGCTTTTCGGCATCCTCGGGGAAGTTTTCGGCAAGCCACATAATATCGGCTTCGCAATTCCGGACAGCTTCCTTGAAATCGTCACCCAAAACCATTCTTGCCTCGTGGGTCCACGCGCAGACCTGCAAGCGCGCAACGATATCAACAACGCCCGAAAGGGACGCCGCCGCGGAATACTGATCGGGACGCATCAGCGCGGTATGAAGCGCGCCGTAGCCGCCCATCGAAAGACCGCAGATGAAGTTATCCTCGCGCCGCTCGCTGAAACGGAAGGTCTTGCGGACGAACTTCACAAGCTCATCCGAAACGTAGTCGAAGTATCTCTTGCCGTAGACCATATTGGTATAGTAGCTGTTCTCGCCGTCGGGGCATACTACCGCGATCCCGAAATCATTGGCATAACGCTCAATGCTCGTCTTACGGCACCATCCCGTGTGGTCGCCGTGCATACCGTGAAGAAGCCAGAGCACGGGCATCTTTTCCTGATCGCATCCCTCGGGGATAATGACGTTTATCGAGGTATCGTGATTAAGACATTTTGATCTGAAAGTAACGTGAAAGAGTGCCATGGGGACCTCCGTTTTTTATTTAATTATAGCACGCTGAATAAAGAAAGTCAAGGACTATCTTGCTTCGCGAGAGTTAATATCGGGCTACGCCCGAGTTATGATTGCCTTCGGCAAGTTATGATCGCGCCCTGCGCGAGTTAAGATTCGCCTGCGGCGAAGTTTATGGAAAATTTCCGCAAAGCGGAAATTCACATTCAACTTCGCCCTTCGGGCGAACATTAACTCGAGCGAAGCGAGATATTATCTCGGACGAAGTCCGATCTTAACTTGCGCGCAGCGCAATCTTAACTCTCCGCTCTCTTGACATTCCCGCCCAATTATGCTATAATGTATCTATCAACTTATATGGAGCTAACACTATGTCCAACTACAAAAAATACAAAGACGGCTTCGTCAATTATGCGCACCGCGGTGCTTCCGAGTATCTGCCCGAGAATACTCTTCTCGCTTTCTACACGGGTGTTTATATGAAGGCAAACGGCATTGAGACCGACGTTCGCCGCGCGAAGGACGGCACACTCGTCCTCTTTCACGACAACACCCTCGAGCGCGTGACGGGCGATCCGCGTTCCGTCGAGGAATGCACGCTTGCAGAGCTTATGGAGCTCGATGTCAAAAAGGATGGCTACACCGACAAGATCGCGGTATTCGAGGATTTCCTTCAAAAATTCGCATTCCGTGACCTCACGTTTGCCATTGAGCTCAAGGGTGAGGGCGTCGAAAAGGACACCGCCGACCTGCTCCGCAAATACGGGCTCGAGAAAAAAGCGGTAATCACCTCTTTCAAGCTCGATTACATTAAAAACTTCATCGCCTACGCGTCCGAGTTTGAATTCGGACTTCTGACCAAGGAAGTCACGCCCGAGATCGAAGCCGAGCTTCTCTCCCTCGGTGCAACCGAGATCTGCCCCCGCGCCACGCTTATGAGTGCCGAGGACGTCGCCCGCTGGCACTCGATGGGTCTGCGCGTCCGCGCCTGGGGCGTCAAGGACGAGGAAGTTATGAAATTCGCCTGCGAATGCAGCGTTGACGGAATGACCTGCAATTTCCCCGATAAACTCGAGGCTTACAGAAGCTAATTGAGTTCATATAACAAAATGAGTTCGGTAAACACCGAACTCATTCAGATCACTGACAAACGTATATTAAAAATTAACATATAGCAATATGCACAAATAATTAGTAAAAAGCTATGTTCGCACTCGCAAAGCAGGGGTGAAGGGGGCGCAGCCCCCTTCAAAAGAAACGATGTCATCCTGAGGCGGCGTCCGCAGACCGCCTGCGCCCGGTAGGTCTGTCGGTTTTCCGAAGGAAAATGGAGGCGTAAGCCGAGAAGACAGACCTACAGTTTGCCGAAGGCAAACATT
>JAFQGP010000027.1 GCA_017415485.1 Clostridia bacterium | reverse complement strand
TTTGCATCCTTACATACATATTCAAGCAAGGCGGTGGCAACGCCACATCCCCTATATTTTGGTGCAACAGAAAAGCAAACGATGGATTTGATTTTTTCACCGTTGTCAGGTACTTCTTCTGCAAAATTAAAATTGACGTTAATGTACGCTTTTTTATTATTCGAATTGCACCATCCAACAACCTTTCCTTGAACATATGCTAAATATCCCTGCATGCGACCGCTTTTTATGAAGTTGATTGCTTGTTCTCTATTGAACTTAGCGCAATCTCTATCGCAATTCCAAGCTCGCTTCTTTTGCAACTCACTATCCCAATGATAGCACATACAATAACATCCGCACCATTCATCATTGTCTGAAAATGCATCTTTATCAAAATAAGATAACCAATCTTCCAATAATTCATGTGTTAGTTTACAAACTGATATTTCCATAATGAATCCTCCGTCAAATTCTTATTTATCTGCCTATATGAACTATTTTATCATGTGACTGTAATATATACAAGAACAGTCTCGGCAGATAATCCTGCCGGGACTGGAACTGTTTTACGGACACCCATCATTTGCGCGGGAGTTTTACATTATTTAGCCTCTTTTCCACTCGGTACCCTTTGCGGAGTCGATGAGGGTGATGCCTTCGGCGGCGAGGAGATCGCGGATGCGGTCGGCTTCGGCGAAGTCGCGCGCTTTCTTTGCGGCGGTGCGGGCTTCAACGAGAGCTTCGATGCGTGCGTATTCGGGATCAGCGGCTGCGGCTGCTGCCTTTGCGGCTGCTTTTGCTGCTGCCTCGGCGTCCTCGGCTGCGTTGATCGCCGCTGCGGCGTCGATCAGACCGAGCATAAGGACCTGCTCGAAGTCGCGGATAGCCGCAAGCTTGGTTGCCGCGTTCGTCTTTGCCTTGAGCACGTCGTAAAGCGCGGTCACTGCAAGCGAGGTGTTAAGATCGTTGTCAAGCGCATCGGTGAAGCGCTTCTTGAGCTGTGCGAAAACTTCCGCGTCAACCGCGCCGTCATCCCCGCGGAGCAGGGGAGCGATCTTTGCCACGAGCTTGTTGTATGCGGTGGTCGCGTTGTCGAGGTTTTCGTAGGAGAAAACGAGCGACTTGCGGTAGTGCGACTGCATACAGAAGAAGCGGTATGCGAGGGGGGAGTAGCCCTTCGACTCGAGGAGCGAAACGGTGAGGAATTCGCCGCTCGACTTGCTCATCTTGCCCGAATTGGTGTTCAGATGGAGCACGTGCATCCAATGGCGGCACCATTCGTGGCCAAGGTATGCCTCGCTCTGCGCGATCTCGTTGGTGTGGTGCGGGAATGCGTTGTCAATTCCGCCGCAATGGATGTCGCAGTATTCGCCAAGGTGCTTCATGGCGATGCAGGAGCACTCGATGTGCCATCCGGGATAGCCGATTCCCCAGGGGCTCTGCCACTTGAGCTCCTGATCGTCGAACTTCGACTTTGTGAACCAAAGCACGAAGTCGGCGCGGTTGCGCTTGTTGCCGTCAGCCTCAACGCCCTCGCGCACGCCAACCTCGAGGTCTTCCTCGTTGAAGTCGTGGAAAGCGTAGTAGGATTCGAGCTTCGATGTGTCAAAATAAATATTTCCGCCCGCCTCATAAGCGTAGCCCTTTTCGATAAGAGCCTCGATGACGCGGATGAAGTCGTCAATGCAGGAGGTTGCGGGCTCGATGACGTCGGGAATGCGGATGTTCAGCTTCTTGCAGTCGGCAAAGAAAGCGTCGGTATAAAACTTCGCGATCTCCATGACCGTCTTCTTCTCGCGCTTTGCGCCCTTGAGCATCTTGTCGTCTCCCGTGTCGCCGTCGCTGGTCAGATGGCCGACGTCGGTGATGTTCATAACGCGCTTGACCTCGTAGCCCGAGTAGCGCAGATAGCGGTCAAGGATGTCCTCCATCATATAGGTGCGGAGGTTTCCGATATGAGCATAGTGATAAACAGTGGGGCCGCAGGTATAGATCGAAACCTTGCCCTCCTCGCGGGGCTTGAACTCATCGCGGCTGTGTGTCAGAGAATTATAGAGGATCATTTATTTTACCGTCCTTTCGGAATATGTCTATTATAATATTATAGCAGATTGATTCTATATTGTCAATATAGAAGTGGAAAGTGTAAAGTGGAAAGTGGAAAGTTAAGGAAACTTTTCGGCAAGCCGAAAAGTATTTTAATAATGGAAATTTCCGAGCGAAGCGACGGAAATTCACCACAACGTTTCACTTTTCACTTTCCACTTTTCACTTAATACGTCGGCGTATCCAGTCTCCACTCGCCGCCTTCGAAAACGAAGGTGAGCGTGACCGTGTGCTCTCCGGTCTTGACTTCGAAGTTTTCGTAGTCGATGTAGCGACCGTTTGCGGTGATCTCGATGTTGACAAGCTCTGCCTTTGAGGGGCTGACGATCTTCATCGTCGAGTAGTCGTAGGTCTTGTGGGTGGTGAAGTAGGGCTCAAATTCGTTGGATTTGAGAAGGTAGAAGCCGTCGATGCTGTCGTCGGTGCGGTAGCGGGCGTAGCTGATCTCGGTGCCGATGGTGAAGCCGTCGAACATTGCGGCGTAGACTCCGCCGTAGCCAAGGTCGCCTTCCTTCCAGTTGTCGCCCTTGAGGTAGCCCTGTGTGTAGACCGATTCGGCAAGCGCCTGGATCGATTCGATGTCCTGGTATTTGCAGTCAACGCGGACGTAGTCGTAATGCTCGTCCGAGTCGGCGTCGTAAACGTATTCGTATTGAGATTCGTCAAATTCGATGGGGTAGTAGAAATTGCCCTCGGAATCGGTGTAAATTGACTCGCCTTTGCCCGCCTCGGCGGTCTTTTCGGCATATTTCCACTCGTCGTCGCCGATCTTGTATTTCAGAATACTGCGCTCGCCGTCGGTGATGAAAGTGTAGTAAGCCTTGTGCTCCTCAAGATAAATGAGGTTACCGTCTCCCTCGGCGCGCTTGTAGGTGGGAAGCCCCTCGCCGAAGAAGATGTTGTTGACCTCAACCGACGCCTCGATCAGCGCGACAAATTCATCCTTTATGGCGTCAAGCGCGGGCGGATTGGAGCAGGAAACCATACTTCCCGAGATAATCGCCAACGCAAAAAGACACGCCGCGATTTTTATGAATTTTTTCATTTATATTCCTCCTAATTATATCAAGGCGATGAAGACTATATCTTAACTTGTAGGGGAGGGGGGGGGGGGGGGGG
>JAFQGP010000026.1 GCA_017415485.1 Clostridia bacterium | reverse complement strand
TGCGGACGCCGCCTCAGGATGACATCGTTTCTTTTGAAGGGGGCTGCGCCCCCTTCACCCCTGCATTGCGAGTGCGAACATAGCTTTTTACTAATTATTTGTGCATATTGCTATATGTTAGTTTTTAATATACGTTTGTCAGTGGTCTGAAATTCGAAGATTCGAGAATTCCAAACGAAGCTTACAGTAATCCCAGGCTTCTCCTGGGAGAAGCTCCCGCCGCAGCGGGTGATGAGGGGACACCCAGAATGCTTTGTTAGCACTTGCCTTTTAAGAAATTTTGTAAATTGTACTTTTATACTTGACAGAGAACAAATGTTCTGATATAATATAAAAGAACACCTGTTCTAAAACGTGTGAAAGGGGTATTTTGATGAAAGACAGATGCATATTGCACATTGATATGAATAACTTTTTTGCCACCGTCGAATGCCGAGGAAGAGAGGATCTTATCGGCAAGCCCGTTGCGGTCGGCGGCGACGCGGAGGCTCGGCACGGTATCATTCTGGCGAAAAATTACGAGGCAAAATCATACGGCGTCAGCACGGGCGAGAGCATTTTGGAAGCTCGGAGAAAATGCCCGCAGCTTGTGATCCTGCCGCCTCATTACGATGAATACGTCAGGGTCTCGCGCGCCGCACGGAGGATATATTCGGATTACACCGACCTCATCGAATCCTTCGGGATCGACGAATGTTGGATAGACGTCAGTGACAGCGAATACCTCTTCGGCAGCGGCGTGAGGATCGCGGATGAGATTCGCGAGAGGGTGAAGCGCGAACTCGGCGTGACTGTTTCGATAGGGGTGTCCTTCAACAAGATCTTTGCCAAGCTCGGAAGCGATCTTAAAAAGCCCGATGCGACAACCCTGATCTCGCGCGAAAATTTCAAAACGTTGGTTTGGCGGCTGCCCACCGAGGAGCTTCTTTTCGTCGGAAGATCGACAAAAAGGCGGCTGAATACGCTCGGAATTTTCACCATCGGCGAGCTTGCAAATGCCGACTCCGATCTGCTTTCCCGCTTTTTGGGGAAGAATGGGCTTATGCTCCAAAATTTTGCTTTGGGTAGGGATAGTGCTCCCGTGTTGCAGAAAGATACCTTTTATACGGTGAAAAGTGTGGGAAACAGCACCACTACGCCGCGTGATATTTCCACTCTGCGCGAGGCGGAGATCGTTTTTGCCGTGCTTTGCGAGAGCGTTGCCGTCCGTCTTCGCAGGGAGGAAAAGAAGTGCCGCACCGTCAGCATATCCGTTCGCTCGAGCGATCTTTCCTGGTGCTCAAAGCAATGCCGCGTTGAGCCGACATATTCCGAGCGCGAGATATACCGCGCCGCGATGGAGCTTTACGGCTCGGTAAAAAGGGGCGGCCCCGTGCGCTCGCTCGGTGTTTGCGGTTCCGACCTTTGCCCAGAAAAGGATGAGCAGATCTCCATTTTTGAGGGCGAAACGATAGGTCGCGCCCGCCTTGAAGTACTTGAAAAAACGGCGGACAGCATACGCGATCGGTTTGGCAAATACGCCATTCGCCGCGGGCTGATGCTCGAGGACAGAGTTCTTTCGGGCTTTGCACCCTACGAAGACCACACCGTCCATCCGATAGCTTTGAGAACAAAATGAAAAATACCGCAGTCGAAAAAACTGCGGTATTCATATTTATTTAGCTTCAACGATATTTGCCAAATCGAATACGATCTGAATTACTCTCTCGCGGTTGAGCTGATAGCGCAGATAACCGGGATAGTAGTAGTATTCAAACATAGCCTCGATGGATTTGCGGTCGTAGTTGTAGCCGTAGCTGTTGTAATATTCAATATAATAGTCGAGTGCCTTGTTGTATTCGTCGTCGGTGTAGCTCTTGCCCTCGGCTTCGAGAATGTAGTATATTACCATATCCTCAAGTACGGATTTTTCAGCCGTAGCGCGGAGGGTAGCTTCATTTTCGCCGGTTGCAGTCATATAAGCCTCATATGTCATGCCAAGCTTTTCTGCCTGCAGGGTCATATAACTGACGTTGGACTGATAATAGTAAAGATACTGCTCGTTCGGATAGGAATAAACGGTAGCTTTTTCAAGAAGCGTCTCTGCGATCTTGTCGCTTACCCGATCCAGTAGGGCGGATTCGTCGAGATCAGAAAGATATTCCTTATAATATACCATAAAATCGTCAAGGTTCTTGTAATCCCCGCCCGTGAGCTTTTCGATGTGCTCGGGCTTGATGTCAAAGACTCTCTTGCCGTAAACGGTGATCTCAAAAACTGCTTCCTTGCCCGCAAGAGCCTCGTTGTAATCGGTGGGGAAGGTGACTGGAACATTCACTGTCTCGCCGATCTTCGCGCCGATGATGCCCGAAGCAAATCCGGGGATATATCCGCTGTCGTGATCGTTTACAATCATTCCGACGTTCGCGGTGGAGGAGCCGCCCTCGAATACCTCGCCGTTCAGCTTGCCGACGAAGGAGATCTCAACGTAGTCCCATTCCTCAACCACACCCTCGGTGACGAGCGTGTAGCTGCAATCGATGGTGCCGTTTGATTTATAGTAATCAAACAGAGCGGCAAGATTTGCGGTGAGGACCTTATCGGTGAGCTCGGGCGGGAGGGAATCGGTCTCAATTGTAAGCCCCTTGTAGTCGACCTTGATGTGATCCGAAAGTTTGACGCCCGCATAGCTCGGCTTTGAGCCGAAAACGGGCTCGTCGGATGAGCTTGTGTCTTCGGAAGTCGTAATGTCACCCGGAAGAGGACGCTGAGTTACTTCGGGTTTCTGCGTGATGCCCGCCTCGCCGAACATTGATGTGATGCACGAGGTGAACATCATGCAAGATATAATAAGTAATGCCATAAGGCAGATAAATTTCTTTTTCATTATTTTCTCCGTTTTTCAGTTTTACAATTGGCTAAATGAAAATACCGCATCTTCGGCTTTGCCGCAGATACGGTATTTTCTTCGGGTAAGCCTTATGCTTCCTTCTTAGCGATAACTTCCTTGCCGTCATACATGCCGCATTCGGGGCAAACGTGATGAGCCTTGATGAGTGCTTCACAGTTGGGGCACTTTACAAGACCGGGAGTAACAAGCTTCCAGTTAGCGCGTCTCTTGTCTCTGCGAGCTTTGGATGTTTTTCTCTTCGGTACTGCCATAACCTACACCTCCTATATTTCTACAAAAAGATTTACTGATTTATTCGTCGTCCTGCTCTAAAAGCTCACGGAGCTTATTCCAGCGGGGATCGATCTCGCGCGGGGCGCAATCGCATTCGTCAGCCGTCATTTTCTTTCCGCACTTGGGGCAAAGACCGCGGCAATCGGGAGAGCAGAGAAGCCTTGACGGTAGCTCAAGGTATATCGACTCAATGATCGCATCGTCGGGCTCAAGAATACCGCGTTTGACAACAAGGTATTCGTCAGCCTTTTCTTCAAGCACATCGTCCGAAAGAGTTCCCTCGGTTACGATGGTGCGGTCAAAATCGAATTCGAGCAGAGCCTCGACAGGGTCAAGGCAACGCGCGCACTCTCCGCGGTAGGGCACGGTAACGCGCGAGGTGAGTGTGACCAGACCTGCGCTTCCGCTCACCTTGCCCGAGATACGGGCACCGGGGAGATATTCGATACCAAAGGGCGCGGCATCGGGGAAGATCTCGCCGTCTATCGGCAGCTCGCGGATCTCACCGCGCAGTATTGCAGACAGATCAATAAGCATTCTGAAATCCTCCCATGAAACGGCATAAAAAGCGACAATACATATTATAATACGGAAATCGCAAGATGTCAAGATGAATTTATGAATTTCTCGTGATAAATTGTAAAATTCCAGACATATTTTCGATTTTTGGGCTAAAATCAGCCTACAACGACGGTATAAGCGCCCTCGGAGAGCGGGAAGAGGATGCGGTCGCCCCGGCGTCTGCCGTTCATCTCTTCAAGCGTGAAGTCAACGCCGTTGATCTTCAGCTTGTCGGAATCCGAAACGAGAGATACTGTTGCGGCACTTTCCTCAGGGATGATGAAGCTGTATTCGAATCTGCCGTCAACTGCTACCCAAGCACTTTCGATGCGTCCTGCAACCGAGTCGAAGGATGCGCGTGCGGTGGTGATGCGCTTCTGTCCCTCGGGGATCTCGTTGTCGCTTCTCATATCGGGTGTGGGAGCGAGGAAGAAGTGTTCCCAGCCGGGAGCCTCTGTGTCGGGCTTGATTCCGCACATACCGGAATAGAACCATTCCGCAACCGCGCCGTATGCATAGTGGTTGAAGGAGTTCATGCCGACATCGCCGAATCCGCGCTCAAGCGTATAGGAATTCCATCTCTCCCAAACGGTGGTCGCACCCTGGCGGACCGAGTAGAGCCAGCTGGGGTCGCGTGTCTGGAGAAGGAGCGAATAGCAAAGCGAATGCAGACCGAGCTTTTCAAGTGTCTGATTGAGAATACCCGTGCCGACAAAGCCCGTCGAGAGGGTGTAATTGTTGTCAACGATCTTCTTTTCGAGTCTGTCGATATAAAGCTGACGGTCTTCCTCGGGAACGAGGTCGAACGCGAGTGCAAGCAGATAAGCTGTCTGTGTCTGAATGTTCAGGTCGCCTTTTTCGATATATCTGCATCTGAAGTGAGAAACGATGCGCTCACGCAGCTCTGCGTAATGTGCCGCGCGCTCGGGCTTGCCGAGGATATCGCAGAATTTCTTCATAAGAGATGCGTCGTATGCGTAGTAAGCAACCGCGATATATCTCTTGTCGGTCACGTCATAGTTGAGCCAGTCGCCGTAAGCGGTGTTGGGACCCTCAAGGCCGAACTGCTCGAGATACTGCATATAATACTCCATCGAGTCGAAATGCTCGCGGAGGATCTCGGTATCGTTATACATCTCATAGAGCTTGTTGGGAACGATAAGGCAAGCATCACCCCATGCGGCGTTGCCGTTGTTGCCCGTGAAGCATCTCGGGATAACGTCGCAATATGCGCCGTCGAAGCCCTGCTGCGAGTCGCGCGCATCGCCGAGCCACTTGTGCATAAAGGAACGGATGTCGGCAAGGTATGCAGCCGCGCCCGCAAAGATCTGCGTGTCGCCCGTCCAGCCAAG
This sequence comes from Clostridia bacterium, assembly GCA_017415485.1. Classification (GTDB taxonomy): domain Bacteria; phylum Bacillota; class Clostridia; order Oscillospirales; family CAG-272; genus CAG-390. Next base: position 22,947 of record JAFQGP010000026.1, on the reverse strand, counting down.
ACGCTCGTCACGCTGAGGACAGTCGGTGGGTGCGGTGAAGTAGTTTCCTCTCATACCCCAGACGATATTGGAATAGAGGCGGTTGACCTCGGGATTGTCGCAATAGAAATCACCGGTCTCGGTGAACTCGGAGCAAATGACCTCGCCCGCAACGGAGAGAACGTCGATGTCGTTGTCGGCACGGATCTCAAGATAGCGGAAGCCGAAGAAGGAGTGGGTGGGGAAGTAGGTCTCGATTCCGTTGCCCGAAGCGACGTAAACAAGGCGCGCGAGTGCGGAGCGGTAGTTCTTGATATACATACTGCCCTTGGGACCGTCGTTTCCGCGCGCGGGATCGCCGCTGTCGTTGAGCATTTCGGCAAAGTAAACAGTGATCTTTGTGCCGCGGGGTGCCTTGAACATAAGGATCGGGCGGCCGACCATATTCTGACCCATATCAAGGATCAGAGCCTCGCCAAACTCGAGTCTTGTCTGCTCACACCAATCGCCGACGCTCTTGGAAAGCACGTTGATCTCGCCGTATTCCGAGCCGTCGTGGATGGTGCCGTTGTGGCAAACAGCCGAAATGGGGCGCAGAAGAAGCTCGTGGCGCGGTCTGATGGCGGGACCGACAAGTGGAACAATCTCGCAGGTGCAATCGGTGAAGTGGACAGCGTTTACCCACTCGTGTGCCTCGGGAGCAATAGAGGGCTCGGGCACGGTGGCGTCGTAGTATTCGCCGTCCCAGATGTCGGCAAACATAACGGGACCGCAAATGGAAGCCTTCCAGTCCTCGCCCGACGCGATGATCTCGTTTTCGCCGTCAGCGTATTCGATCTCGATCTCGCCCGCGAATGCCGTAGGCTTGAAGCCGTAGAATCCGAAGGAGATCCTGCCCGTCCACCAGCCGGGGGAAACCTCCGCAACGATGCGGTTGTTTTCCTTGCAGAGAGCGGTGACGTCGTATTCGTATTCAAATACGCGATTGCGGTAGTCGGTCCAACCGGGCTTGTATTCGTCCGCGGTGGGAATGCCGTCGATCTCGTGACCGACGCGCGCGCCGTTTACGAATACGTCGAAGATACCGAGTGCAGTTGCACGGAGTGTGACCTTTTCGACAGCACGTCCGGGCTCGGGCGCAAACTCGCAAAGCAGGTTGAGAAGACCCTTACCCGGCTCGAGATCACGCTCGTAGCTGTTGAATTTCATATTTTTCCAAGGATGCTCGACGGGATTTCCGACCAGCGAAGGATGGGTTATAAATCTTGCTTTTTTCATAATGTTCTCCTTGCGGATTTATAGTTGTAATTATTATACTATAAAATTAAAGAAAATGCAAGAGAATTAGAAATAAAAGTAGAGAATGGAAGGGGAATAAACGGTATTATTTGACATACATCAATACGAGTCAGTAGGGACCGACGTCCTCGGCGGTCCGTGGGCATAAAATTAAATAACTGGTGAAATTTAGAAACTCAAATATTATTTCCTTGAATAAATGCACATCTATAATATAATTGGGCTCGGACCGCCGAGGACGTCGGTCCCTACTGACTCGTAATATAATTAGAATTCAAGGCGATGTTTCTTTTTCGTCCTATTGACACGCTGGGAAAAATAAAGTATAATAAAATTGAAAAATATTCAAAAAACACGGAACTTTTGGCTTACTTTTACGTCTGTAACTGTGAAAGGAGTTGATGAGATGAAAAGATTATCAATTATACTTGTATTAATAATGATAATCTCGCTTTTTTCCGCCTGTGCGGCAGAATCAGAAATTGAAGATGATTCGGTAACTTATGACCGCGATATATCCGAAATCCGCGTAGCAGAGCAGAACGAAATTGAAAAGTACCGATACAGCCCGATAATCGTTGCGATCGGCGAAGAAGGGATTCATCCGATAAAGTGCGCACTCGGCTCCACGCATTATGTAAACGGCGAGGAGCGTGAAACGGGATGCTCGGACGGTGTCTGGTATCTTTTCAATAATCCCGAAACCGATCCGAACGACTTCCCCACGCTCGTCCTGAACGGAAAAGTGGAGATATATGCGTCAACACATTTATCTTATAACGATCGGCCGGCGCTTTACGATATGAATTACGAGTGGATCGAATACGGTGGGGATTTTGAAGGACTTTCCTCTCTCCCCGCGGGCGAATATTTAGTAGTCTTTTCCGAGTACGAAAGCGGCGAGGCAGACAATCCGCAGGATTATTGGAAAACGCATTGGGAAAACGTTTTCAAGCTTATAGTAAGGAGTTGAACAAGATGAAAAAGTTATCAATTATTCTCTCATTAATAATGCTCATAACCCTTTTCCCATCCTGCACCGCTGATGACAGCAAACCCGATTTTGAGTTCTTTTATGAGATCGAAAAAAACGAGTATCTTCGCGGCGAGGAGATACAGATCAAAGCGTCTGTCAAGAATATTTCGGGAAGAAAACTGAAATATACGGGTTCTTCCTCTTACGATTATTTCCCTATGGCAGAGCTTTACTTCCTGAACGACGAGGGAGAACACGGCGGCAAGATAGATTTTGAACCGATGATGTTTACCACCGATGTGGTCGAAAAGAAAATAGAAAAGGGCGAAGTCGGAAGTTATACTTATATATTCAAAATCCCCGCCGATGCCGTGTGCGGTGATTATTCCCTCAAGCTTTGGCGCGGAGAGGACAGCCGAGTATTTGAAAACGTTCTTCGAATAAATGCGGTTACTTCTCAAAACGAAAACTCGGAATATGAATACAGCCCGATCTCGGTCAGCTCGGGCGGTGAGTCGGTGAATCCGATAAGGTCGTTAGTGGGCGGCTCGGTTCAGTATGCCGACGGCACGTTTATGATTTGCGACGGTATCGGTATCAGTATATTTTGGGGAAAAAATCACCTTCTGACCACGGTTCCGCTGTTGGTTTACGAGGACGGTATCGCCATTGATATTCCCGAATACAACGAGATACGGAGCGTGGAGATATATGATCTCGAATGGCAGCGCGTGAACGGTTACAACAATACTTCAATAAGAGAACTCGACTATCTTCCGGCGGGAGATTATATCGTAGTCTTTTCCGTGCAGTACGATACGAGGCCTCTTGACTCGAATGAGTATGAGAATTTCGGTTATGATGATATCTTTCGCCTTACCGTACCGTCAAAGACAGCGGAAAAAACAGAGTATAATTACAGCAGCGTAATGATTCAATCGGGTGATTTCGATATAAGACCGATCCAGTGTATGTTATGGGTCGAGGAGCACAAAAAGGGCGAGTCGTTGTCGGGAGACGGCTTTGGCGTTTCGCAGATCATCAATAATAAGGAAGATCACACCGATTTCCCCACACTTTTCTATAAGGGCAATCTGCAGGTCTACCCGCCCGTAAACGTGAATCTCTATACCGCAAAGGTTCAGGTATACGATACCGATTATAATGAACTCAAATTTTCTTTTGATAGGATCGAGGATATCCGCGATCTGCTCCCCGGTGAATATCTCATCGTCTTCCGCGAAGTGATCGACGGCAGCGGTTGTGATCCCGAGATCACCGAATACAGGGTTACCTGTAACGAGTGCATTTTCAAATTCATAGTGCCCGAAAGCTCTATCGGCGGTTTCGCTTTTGACAATGTTCAGAAAACCTATAAACCCGGCGATCCCGGAGTCAAAACAAGCGGTTTCAAGAATACATCAAAGCAAACCGTTACAAATTCCGCCGAAGCCGCCGAGAGGGCAAAGAATGAGTGTACCATCGAATACGACACAGTAACGGTACTGCGCGACAGTTGGGATTACGTATGGTCTGTCACCTTCTCCACCCGGGGTACCCTCGGTGGCTGCCAAACGGTGTATCTTAACGATGAAGGTGTCACTCTTCTCATAGTTTACGGCGAATAAATATTTTCGCGTCAGCGAAAATTACCAATTAATTTCGCCCGCAGGGCGAACATTAACTCGCGCCCCGCGCGATCTTAACTTGCCGAAGGCAAAATTAACTCGGCGAAGCCGACAGAATACAAAAAATCTCGGGGCTGTCTAAGGACAGCCCCGAATATCTATTTATTCTTTCTTTCCCGGTACGATAAGACCGTAGTCTCCGTCGCGCCTTGCGTAAACAACGCAGGTCTCGCCCGATTTGTCATCCTGGAATACGAAGAACTCATGTCCGATAAGGTTCATCTGGAGAATAGCCTCCTCGACGGACATGGGCTTGAGGTCGAATTCCTTGCGGCGTACCACAAAGTCGGTAGCCTCGGAAAGCTCGTCTGCCATTTCCGTGATGCCCGCAGCAACTGCGGCACCCTGAGAACGAAGTCTCTTTTCGAGCTTTGTCTTGTTCTTGCGGATCTGGCGGTCAATGGTGTCAACTGCGCGGTCGATTGCGTTGCGGAAGGTCGCATCATCGGTTTCACAGCGGAACAGAGTGTTTGCCGCGGCGATCGTGATCTCAATGTTTTCACGGTTACGCTTGCGGCTGAAGGTGACTGTCGCCTTTTCCTCGGTCGCGAAATACTTGTCAAGCTTTGCAAGCTTCTTTTCGGCGAGCTCCTGAAGGTCGGCGGGAACGCTCATGTGTCTGCCTACAACGGTGATTTTCATGTTTTCTTCCTCCTGTACTGTAACTTTGCACCTCGGAAGTGATATTCCTTTGGTACATCTATATTATAGCATATTTTTTGTGCAAAATAAATAGGTTTTTGCAAAAAACTTTGCAAGAATTGTGAATTTGTGCAAAATACCCAAAACTTGCGGCAGGTGCGATTTTTGATTGACTTTTGAGGCTTTTGGTGGTATAATATAGATGTATGGCTTTAATATTGAGGTGCCTTATGGAAGATAAAATTGCTATAAAAAAGGAGCTCTGCGAGCTCCGTGCGAAGGTGGCTTACCACGCGAAAAAGTATTACGTTGACGATGCGCCCGAGATCTCGGACTATGACTACGACTTGATGTATCATAAGCTCCTTGCACTCGAGGAGGAGAACCCCGAATTTTTCGATCCCGCATCGCCCACAAGACGTGTCGGCGGCGCGCCTCTCGATAAGTTCGAGAAGGTCACGCACACAGTTCAGATGAATTCGCTTTCCGACGTTTTTTCCTTCGAGGAGCTTTCCGCTTTCCTTGCGGGAGTCGAAAAGATCATCGGAAAAACGATGTGGTCGGTCGAGCCGAAGATCGACGGTCTTTCGGTTGCATTAAAATACGAAAAAGGAATATTTATTCAGGGGGCAACCCGCGGCGACGGTCAGATCGGCGAGGATGTAACGCAGAATATCCGCACCATTTTCTCGCTCCCTCTGACCCTGCCCGAGGAGCTTTCCTTCACCGTTCGAGGCGAGGTCTATATGCCCCGCCGTGTGCTTGAATCGATCAACGCAAAGCGCGAGGCAGAGGGCAAGCCATTGATGGCAAACCCGAGAAACGCGGCGGCGGGGTCGCTTCGTCAGCTCGACCCGAAGGTAGCGGCATCGCGCCGTCTGGACGTCTTTATTTTCAATATCCAGGAGGGCTCGCTCTGGCTTGACGGCAGAGAAAGCGAGAGCCACACCGAGATGCTTGACCGCCTTGCAGAGCTCGGATTCCCCGTGATCGGCGAGCGCGTGCGCGTGTCGTCGGAGGAGGAAATATTTGCTCATATCGACCGTCTTGGTTCTCTCCGTGATTCGCTTGAATATGACATCGACGGCGTTGTTATCAAGCTCGATTCAACTGCCGATCGCGTCACTCTCGGCGAGGGCGTCAAGACCCCGAAATGGGCGGCGGCGTATAAATTCCCGCCAGAGGTCAAAGAAACGAAACTTAATTCCATTTCAATTCAAGTTGGAAGAACGGGAGTGCTGACTCCCATCGCAGAGCTTGAACCCGTGCGTCTTGCAGGAACGACAGTATCGCGCGCAACGCTTCATAATTCCGAATTTATTGCCGAGCGCGGCATTATGCTCGGCGACATCGTAAAGGTCAGAAAAGCGGGCGACATTATTCCCGAGATCGTTGCCGCCGTCCCCGAAAAGCGCGACGGAAGCGAGCAGCCTTTCGCGATGCCCGAAACTTGTCCCTCGTGCGGCGAACCCGTCAGCCGTGACGAATCGAGCGGGGAGGGAATTGCGCTTCGCTGTACCAACTCCGCCTGCCCCGCACAGCTTTCGCGCTCGATCGAGCACTTTGCTTCAAGAGGCGCGATGGACATCGACGGACTCGGTCCGCAGATCGTTGAGCTCCTGATCTCAAATGGATTGATACAAACGGTTGCAGATCTTTATACACTCAAAGCCGAGGATGTTGCCTCGCTCGAGCGAATGGGCGAACTTTCGGCAAGCAATCTGATAAATGCGATCGAAAGATCAAAATCGGCGGGGCTGGAAAGACTGATCTATGCCCTCGGAATCCGCAATATCGGCGAGGTCGCGGCTGCTGCACTTGCCAAGAAATTCAGAACTCTTGAGGGCTGTATGAATGCGTCCTTTGACGAGCTTTGCGCTATCGAAGATTTCGGCGAGATCACCGCAAAGTGCGTTATCGACTACTTCTCGCATTCCACCAATATCGAGCTCTGCCGCCGTCTGATTGATCTCGGATTGCTCACGGAAGCAACCTCGAAGGCGCTTGATGACAGCCTTGCGGGGCTGACATTCGTGCTGACCGGAACGCTCCCGACGATGGGAAGAAGCGAAGCTTCGGCACTCATCAAGGAGCGCGGAGGAAAGACCGCAGGCTCGGTTTCAAAGAAGACCTCATACGTTGTTGCGGGAGAAGAAGCGGGCTCAAAGCTGACCAAGGCAAACGAGCTTGGAATTCCCGTCATAGACGAAGCCGCGCTCATAAAAATGTGCGGTCTTGAGCCTAAAAATTAAAGAAAAATACAGGTAAATAAAAATTACGCTCACGGCGGCAAAAATGCTCCGTGAGCGTAATTTTTTGATTTTTTTCTATTTTGATTAGACAAAAGTAAAACAAAAACGCGGACTAATTAGATATAAGTAGATATAATTAGACGAATATCGAAATAAAACATATTATAAAATCTAACAAAAAATAGCGAAAAACAGTACAAAAAGCCGAACAGAGTCGAATAATTGTATCATTCCGAATTTTACCAAAATCAAAAAATACTTGACCTTGTATTCGTATTATGATATAATTATATATAACTTTTACACGCCCGTGAAATCGAGGATACCGTCGTAAACTCCGCGAGCAAAAAGATCGGGACGGTCACGCATAAGTGCCGCTTCTTCGGGGTTGGAAATAAAGGCAAGTTCGACAAGAACCGCGGGCATTGCGGTCTTACGCAGAACGTAAAGTCCGCTTCTGACTCCCACTCCGCGGTTGCGGATTCCCGTGGTTTCATTAAGCCCGCGAAGAATATCCGCCGCAAGCGATGCCGCCGATGAAGGGCGGGTAAAGACGAAAGCCTCGCTTCCTCCCGCACTCGGCGAAGTGGAAGCGTTGGTGTGCAGGCTGATGAAGTAATCCGCACCCCATCTGTTCGCCTCGTTTACCCTTGCCGCAAGGCTTGAATTGGTTGAACTGCCAAGCTGTGTTTCGGGCGTCGGGCGGGATAGCCGCACCTCGAAATTTCCGTTCTCCCGAAGCAATTCCGCAAGCTCGATTCCGATCGTGTAAACGAGATTCTGCTCGCGCAGACCGTTGCCCTCGGCGCCCGCATTTGGGTTGACGGGGTTGTGCCCCTGATCTATGTAAATCTTGATAGCCATAAAGTACCTCACAAAAATCTTTCTCGGTACAGTATATTCACCGCGAGGAAACTTGTGACGAAAGGAAATGAAATGTCTTACACCGAAGAAAAAAATAAGGTTGAAAAATCCGTGCTATACCTCGTTGCGACCCCCATCGGCAACCTCGCCGATATCACCGAGCGCGCGCTGAAAGTGCTCTCGGAGGTCGATTTCGTTGCCGCGGAGGACACGAGAAATTCGGGTCTTTTGCTTTCGCGTCTCGGGCTGCATAAACCGATGGTCTCCTACCACGATCACAACCGCGCCGAGCGTGGACCCGAGATAATCGAGAGGCTCAAAAACGGCGAATCCTGTGCGCTCATCAGCGACGCGGGAATGCCCGCAATATCCGACCCGGGCGAGGATCTCGTCGCCCTTTGCGCTAAAGAGGGAATAACCGTTTCGATCATCCCCGGCGCGTGCGCGGCTGTTTCAGCTCTTGCACTTTCGGGTCTCTCGACAAGACGCTTTGCCTTCGAAGGCTTCCTTCCTGTGGCGGGCAAGGACAGAAAAAAACGCCTTACCGAGATCGCCAAGGAAGAGCGTACACTTATCATATATGAAGCCCCCCACCGCTTGAAGAAAACGCTTGCGGAATTCATCGAATATTTCGGCGCCGACCGCCATATCGCCCTTTGCCGCGAGCTTACGAAGCTCAACGAGGAGATTCTTCGTTTCACCCTCGCGGGTGCCTGTGAATATTATGAAAGCACCGAGCCGAGGGGTGAATACGTTCTCGTTATCGAAGGCGCGCCCGAGGTGAGCGAGGAAGAGGAGAGCACCAATATCGCCGAGCGCGCCGCCGCTCTTATGGCTGGCGGAATGTCGCAGAAGGACGCGATCAAAACGATAGTCAAGGAAACGGGGCTTCCCAAAAATAAAGTTTATGCGGAAGTTCTCAAAAATAATGAATAAATATTCATTTTCCTATTGATTTTTTCGCCCAAATGTGGTATCATTAATATTATTTTTTTCGACACTAATCCAAAAGGAGAAATATATTATGAGCTTTGTTGTTACGAACAAGAAAAAGTGCTGTGTAGTCGGCGCTACCGGAATGGTAGGTCAGCGTTTTCTCACCCTTCTCGCCGATCATCCTTATTTTGAAGTTACCTGCCTCGCGGCGTCCGCAAGAAGCGCGGGCAAGACATACGCCGAGGCTGTCGGAAGCCGTTGGAAGCTCACCGAGCCGATGCCCGCAAAGTTTGCGGATATGACCGTTCTCGATTCCGCCGAGGTCGACACCATCGCCTCTCTTTGCGATTTCGTTTTCTGCGCCGTTGATATGCCCAAGGCAGAAGTCCGCGAGATGGAAGAGAATTTCGCACGCCACGAGCTCCCCGTAGTATCGAATAACTCGGCTTGCCGCGGCGTTGAGGACGTTCCCATGCTCATGCCCGAGATCAACTCGGATCACCTTGCGGTTATCGAGACTCAGAAGAAGAGACTCGGCACCAAGCGCGGATTCATCGCTGTTAAGCCCAACTGCTCTATCCAGTCCTACGTTCCCATGCTCACCCCCCTTCTCAAGTTCGGTCTTAACAAGGTCGTTGCAACCACCTATCAGGCAATCTCCGGCGCCGGCAAGACCTTCAACGAGTGGCCCGAGATGATCGACAACGTCATCCCCTTCATTGGCGGCGAGGAGCAGAAGAGCGAGCAGGAGCCCCTCAAGATCTGGGGTAAGGTTGAAAACGGCGTTGTCGTAAATGCCGATGCTCCCCTCATCACAACCCAGTGCATCCGTGTTCCCGTAACCAACGGTCACACCGCCGCTATTTTTATGAGCTTCGAGAATAAGCCCTCCAAGGAAGAAATCCTCAAGGCTTGGGCTGAATACAAGGGACTTCCCCAGGAGCTCGGGCTTCCCAACGCTCCCGAGCAGTTCATCACATATTTTGAAGAAGACAACCGCCCCCAGTGCGCTATCGACCGTGAGATCTACGGCGGAATGGGCATCACCGCGGGCAGACTCCGCGAGGACACTATGTTCGATTATAAGTTCGTCGGACTTTCGCACAACACCCTTCGCGGAGCAGCAGGAGGCTCTGTTCTCAACGCCGAGCTTCTTTACAGACTTGGATATCTTGACTGATAATAAATGAAGAAAAATATTATAGTCGTCACCTTTTCCCCCGGCGGTGGCTGCGCGGAGCTTGCCGATGCGGCAACCGTCATCCTCGATCGCGCGGGATACGAGGTCGAATGCCTTGATATCACCTATGCGGATGACAGGGAACAGGCCTGCGGACTCGAGATCCACGTTGATCTGATGCTTATGGTCGCGCCGGTCTATCTGCGCCATCTTCCCCCTCCGGTCGAGCAATTTATCAGCCGAAGCCAGCTTTTCGTTGAAAAAGCCGCGCTTGTTCTCGGCTACGGTTCTTGCGGAGTCGGATGCGCTCCCGAAGAGGCAAGAAAGCTCTTTGATTCCGCCGACGTTCCGCTTTGCAGGATAATGACCTGTCCCCTCCCGCACACCTTTGCTGATTGCGTCGAGGAAAAGCAGGAGCTCCCGGACAGCCTTGGCGAGGTCGGCAAATTCATCCTCTCGGTTGCCGCCGATGATGACAGAGAAGAGCGCCCCATCGCTCCGCACGGATTTGATATAATCGGAAAACTTCCTTATAATCTGACAAAAAGGCTCGCCTTCGGCTTCCCGAAGACTGTCAGCGCAAACTGCACCTTCTGCGGCACCTGCGCGCAGGTCTGCCCCACAGAGGCGATCACTCTTGATAAATTCAAGATAGATTCCGAGCGTTGCATCGGTTGTTCCGCTTGTGTTCGCGCCTGCCCGAAGGGTGCAAAGTCGATCAACCGCTATCCATGGACGAAAATGATCCTCCGCAAAGGCTTTGCCGAGATCAAATATCCTGAGGAGATCACCGACAGAAAGTAATTACAAAAAGCGCTTGTTAATGACAGGCGCTTTTCTTATAGAAACGCTTTACTTTGAGGCGTTTTTATGTTATAATAAAATAAAAACATTATAAGAGGTGCACTATGAAAAAATATTTGAAGCTCCTTTCTGCCCTTATGTCTGTTTTATTGCTGCTCCCGCTTTTCGGATGTGGCGGAAGCGGTGAAATAACGACCGCAGAAGAAGATACCACGGCTCCCGAGCAAACTCCTGCGCCTGTGGAAACAACACTTATCCCCGAAACCACACAGGAGCCTGCTCCCGCAGACGAGTGGACCGCTCTCCGCGAAAAGGCGAACGGGGAGGGCATAAAGGTCCTTTTCATCGGCGACAGCTTGACTCATTATAACGAAATGCCGCAGATCTTCGCGGGTCTTTGCAAGGCTGCGGGCAAAAAGGTCACCGCAGACCGCCAGACAAAGGGCGGAACCGGCATTGCGATGTATCGCGAGGATCCCGCACTTTGGAAGACGCTGAGTGATAAGATCGCCTCCGATGATTGGGATATAGTCGTTTATCAGCCCAACCGCAACAATCCCGTTATGACCGAATATTTCCCCTATTATCCTTGGAAGGAATACAGCGCGGCATCCGACCTTGTCGAGCTTATCAAGGCATCGGGCGCGATCCCGCTTCAGTATTCAAGCTTTGGCGTCAGCAAGGGATACGTGACCCGCGAGGGATGCACAAAAAAGATGTCCCGCGCCGAGCACACCGATCTTGTAACGGCATATAATGCGGCGGTTTCCGAAATGCTCGGAAGCAAGACGGTCTATACAGGCGCGACCTTCAACAGCCTTCTCGCAAAAGACCCCAAGCTCGGTCTTTATCACACAGATAATTCTCACCCCTCGCCTGCGGGCAGCTACCTTGTAGCCGCGGATTTCTATACCGTTATATTCGGCGAATCTCCTGCGGATATTGACTACACTCACGGACTCGACGCTTCGCTTGCCGCAACTCTCCGTGCGGCTGCGGCAGAGCTTCTGACCTTTGTTCCTGCCAAAAAGGCGGTGATCGAGCAGATCGAGGAGCCCAAAAAGGAAAGCGGCGAGCTCGGAACTCTTACGTTCGGTATGCACTGCTTCGATAAGGTTGAAGCATCCGGCAAGACAGGGTTCTTCGCGGTGACCGAGGATAATTCAAAGATAAGCTACACATATAAAAGCGGCGACGGCATTCTGTTCGGTTTTGCGACACTTGACGGCAGACCCGTTATGGGCAATAACTGGACCTTCGAGGCTGATGTAGCTATCGAAAAATACTGCGGAAGCAAAAACCCGACCGCAGGTCTTCAGCTTATCGATGAAAACGGCAAGATGTACCGACTTTATCTGAGAACCACTTCGGGCAAGATCTCCAATAACGATTGCACGACCGCCGAGTACCATATCCGTACAGACCATAATGACAGCGCATCCCGCACGGATAAAGGAACCTTCTCCAATAAGATCAAGCTTCGCGTTGAGGTCACGCCTGATTCAATTACCCTGTACGTGGACGGCAGTGTATATATGACCATAAATTACGAGGGCACGGTCTTCTATGACGGCACCAAGTCAACAAAGATGAAGTACAGCGGAGAAGACATCCAGCTCGGTCTTGTCACCTGCTATGCGGATACAAGCTTCTCGAACGTTGTAATTAAATAATCGACAAACAAAGCACCGATCGGATCATTCCGACCGGTGCTTTTCAAAAATAAGCACATTTAAGAAAATCTTAATCTTTTTAGCTATTTCATTTTAAGAATATTTGTGATATAATGTAGTCAGAAAATAAAGGAGCGCGAAAAAATGTATAATATTCTGATCTGTGACGACGAGGCGGACATCGTTTCGGCGCTGAAAATATACCTTGCCTCTCCCGATATGAAGTTTTTTGAGGCGAAAACGGGCAAAGAGGCGATCGCGATCGTTGAAAACGAGGACGTTCATCTGATCCTTCTCGACATCATGATGCCCGTTATGGACGGCATCACCGCCGCGGCAAAAATACGCGAGAAGAGCAACGTGCCGATAATCTTTCTTTCGGCAAAAAGCGAGGACAGCGACAAGATCCTCGGGCTGAATATCGGCGCGGACGATTATATCACAAAGCCCTTCAACCCCATCGAGGTCACGGCGCGTGTGCGCTCGCAGCTTCGCCGTTATTTCACCCTCGGCGGCAGGGAGCAGACACCCGAAAGGATCGTCATCGGCGGCCTTGAGATCGATGACATCGAAAAGAAATTCCTTCTTGACGGCGATGAGGTCGCATTGACTCCGAAGGAATACGAAATACTCAAGTTGCTTATGAGCAACCCCGGCAAGGTCTTCTCGCCAAGTGAGATATACACCCTCGTGTGGAAGGAGAGTGCCATTGCGGGGGATAATACTGTTGCGGTGCACATCCGCCACCTCCGCGAGAAGATCGAGATCAACCCCGCAGAGCCGAGATATCTCAAGGTCGTGTGGGGGCAGGGATATAAAATTGAGAAAGGAGCAAGATGATGGAAGAAAAGAAAAACGAGCTTGTCAGCGAAAATATCAAAGATGAATCGGAGTTTGAATACCGTGCGGTCCACTCGGAGCATACTTACAGAAAGCCTCCGAAGGAGAAGAAGGCGAAAAAGCAACGCCTCGGCATAACTCACTCCTCCGCGGCAAAAACGATGGCGTTTATACTTTGCATATTGATGCTTTGTGTCACGGCGTTGTCGGTGGCGGGAGTTGTTCTGATGTTCTCGGGCGGTATATATTGGACCAAAGAAGAAGATTTGAGAGAGGACGCCTTCAGACAGCTCGCCGATAATGTCGACTATAATATTATTTGGCGTTATGAAAACAAACGGCTCGATGAACTTGATCTTGACGAGTACCTTGAGTATAAAAATATAGGTTATGTCAAAGTTGAGAGCGGGGACTCAAGTTATGAGACTTACGAGAAAAACATCAAGCCGGTAGACGAAAGGTATGTCTATACTTTTTATTGGACGGTAGAGTATGATGCTAAAACCGGACAGACATATCATGTCAGTTTACCCGAAAGCTACGATCCAAGCGAATATCCTCCTGATAGAATAGCTATTGTTACCATCGGTATTGCGGCTGAGCTTGATTCCCCCGATTATTATTATTGGGTTGACCTATTGATAACTCTCTTATATACTTTCCGCTATTGGATATACCTTATTGGAGTTGGTGCGTTTATTCTCGCAATACTTTGCTTCGTCTTCCTTATGTGCTCCGCCGGAAGACGCCGCGGAATGCCGGGCGTTCGCGCGTCTTTTTTGACAAAGATACCGTTTGAAATTCCCACGGCGGCGGTTATCTTCTTTTCATTTCTTGGATTGGCTTGCATTGATGAACTATCCTACTATTATAATGATATTGCATTTGCAATAGGACTTATTGTTTGGGCAATCGTGACCGTCATAATGCTTATCTTCTGGTGCATGAGCCTTGCAATACGCATCAAGCTTGGAACGCTTTTGAAGAATACGATAGTATTTTATATCCTTCATTTCATCTGGCGCGTGCTTTGCTTCTGCGGAAGAGGTATCCGCACTATCGTTCACTCCTTGCCGATGATCTGGAAGGCGCTGGTTCTTATTGGCGGAGTAGCTGTGGTTGAGTTGTTCATTATGATAGCCACCGACGGAGAACCTGATAATCTTCTTATATGGTGGTTTATCGGCAAAATCTTTGCAACTTTATTCATAATCTACTTCGTGCTTATGCTCATCCGCCTAAAAAAAGGCGCGCGTGAGATCGCGGAGGGCAAGCTTGATTATAAGGTCGATACAAAATACCTCATCCTTGACCTCAAGGATCACGGCGAAGATCTCAACCGAATTCGCGACGGTATGAATATCGCCGTCGATGAACGCCTCAAGAGCGAGCGAATGAAGACAGAGCTCATCACCAACGTCTCGCACGACATCAAGACCCCGCTGACCTCGATCATCAACTATTCCGATCTCATTAGCCGCGAGGAGTGCGAGAATGAGAATATCAAGGAATATGCGGGCATACTGCATAATCAATCGGAGAGAATGAAGAGATTGCTCGACGACCTCGTTGAAGCATCAAAGGCTTCAAGCGGTAATATAGATATAATGCTCGCCGAGTGCGATGCGCGCGTGCTGATCTCGCAGGTTTCGGGCGAGTATTGCCAAAGACTTGCCGACGCGGGTCTTGAGCTCGTTTGCACCTCACCCGAGGACGAGATAAGAATAATGGCAGACGGCCGCAGACTTTGGCGCGTTTTCGATAACCTTATGAACAACGCGCGGAAGTATGCTCTCGCGGGTACACGTGTTTACGTCAGCCTTGAGGCGGAAGGCGAAAGAGCGGTCTTCAGATTCAGAAATATCTCGCGTGAGGCTCTTTCGATCAATGCCGACGAGCTTTCGGAACGCTTTGTCCGCGGCGACGAATCGCGCAACACGGAGGGAAACGGCCTCGGACTTTCGATAGCCAAGAGCCTGACCGAGCTTCAGGGCGGTGCGTTTGACATCACCGTTGACGGCGACCTGTTCAAGGTTACCGTAAGTTTCCCGATCATAAAATAAGGAAGTGACTTAATTGAATATCATTGAAAAGCTGATGTGGGCGCTCGAGTGCGAAATGACTTCCCCGCCCGCATACGGACTCTTTCATATAATTCTGATAGTCGCCGGACTCACGCTTTGCATCTCGCTTGCATGGCTTTGCAGAAGATTTGACGAAAAAAAGAACAAGATACTTCTGCTTACGTTTTCCGGCGTGCTGATCGCAAGCGAAATCTTCAAGCAGCTTTTTCTCTTCTACGTTATCGCGGATCACTCTATCGCCTGGGGCGAATTTCCATTCCAGATGTGCAGTATGCCGATGTATCTCTGCCCGATAGCTGTGTTTTGCGGAAATGAGCGAGTTAAGCGCGCGGCTTACGGCTTTATGATGTGCTTCAATCTGCTTGGCGGATTTGCGGGGGTGTTTGAGCCTTCGGGAGTTTTTCTCGAGCAAGTACCACTGACCGTCCACGCGATCGCCTGGCACTATTCGCTTGTCTTCCTCGCGTTCTATATAATTTTCTCCCACCGCGCGGGACACACAAAAGAGGATTATTTAGACATTGTGAAACTTTTCGTCATTCTTTGCTTCATCGCATTTGTTATCAATACGCTTCTCGGCATAACCGTCGGCGAAGAGGTGGATATGTTCTTCGTCGGACCCAATCCCACGACTATCATCGTCTTCAACTCGATCGCCGCAAAATTCGGCTGGACGGCAAGCACGGCGATCTATGTCCCCGTGACCGCCATTGCGGCGGGAGTGATATTCAGATTGAGCAATTTGGGGAGAAGAAAAGGCAAGGAAGTGCAGAGTGAAGAGTGCAGAGTGCAGAGTTAAGGAAAATTTCCTCGCTTTGCTCGGAAATTAAATAATAAAAAATTCTCGGATATATGATTTCCGAGAATTTTTTATATTAATCTTTATTTTCGCGTAAGCGAAAATTTCCTTCACTATGCACTCTTAACTCTGCACTCTGCACTTATCCGAGCAGTGCTGCTCCGATAATTCCTGCGTCGTTTCCGAGGGTGGCGATGCGGATTTCTGTCTCTTTGACGATGCCTGTGCCGTATGTTTCGGCTCTTACAAGGGGAATGAGAGGTGTAAGGAGGTTGTCCTTTTCGTTTGAAATTCCGCCGCCGATGGAGAGAACTTCGGGCTGGAAGATGTTGATGATATTAATAATACCGCATGCAAGGTAGTTTATGTAGGAGTCGACGACTTCTTTTGCCGCCTCGTCGCCCGCGCGCATAGCGTCAAAGGATGTTCGTCCCGAAACCTTTCCGCGCTCGGCTACCATATCTGCCATCAGGGTCTTTCTGCCCGCCGCTTCGCATTCCGCGATCTTTTCCTCGGTCATCTTGACAAGAGCGGTTGCCGAGCTGTAAGCCTCCCAGCATCCCTTGCGTCCGCAGGAACAGGGTCTGCCGCCATGGACGATAACTATGTGTCCGAGCTCCGCGCCCGCATAGTTGAAGCCGGAATAGATCCTGTCATCAATAACTATGCCTCCGCCGACACCCGTGCCGAGCGTGATCATGATCGATTTGGTCGATCCCTTTGCGGCACCGACCTTAGCCTCGCCCCAAGCAGCGGCGTTAGCGTCATTTTCAATGGTTACCTTAGGAACGGGGAAGCCCTCACGGAATTTTTCAGCGAGGGGGAAATTGCGGAAGGGAAGGTTGTTGGCATATTCAACAACACCCGTGTCGTGGTTTGCAACACCCGGGCTTGCGATACCGACCGCCGCGATCTCGTCGATCGAAATATTAGCCTCATTGATCAGCGAATGGCAAAGCGCCGCCATATCGGCAACGATCTCGTCCGCAGGTCTGTGCGCCCCCGTGGGAATGCTCGCGCGAGAGAGGATAACGCCCTCCTCATTAACTATACCGGCGGCAATATTAGTTCCGCCAAGGTCAACACCGATTCTATACATTTTATGATTTCCTTTCGGTTAAAAGTCTTTAACTATATTATAAAATAAAATACGAAGATTGTCAACTGATTTTGTGATTTTTCTTAAAAAGAAGATTTTCTCGCCGTCGGCGAGAAAATCTACAAAAACTGTTCACTTTACACTTTACACTTTTCACTACGCGAAGCGTCAGCAACACGGTCCTCCAATGCACATATTTGCGCAGAAGCAGATCTTCAGGCAGTCGCAGAAAGTGTCGGAGCAGTCGGTGTGCGTTGTATATGTTCCGCCCTGATATGACGAGGTGCGTGCGCGGAGATGCTCGCGCGCGGTGCGGTATTCCTCGTTTGCGGGGTCGCGCTCGCAGGCAATGTCGAAGCAACGTCCCGCGTCGATGATGTTGCCTCGCATCATGAGCGTCACGCCGCGCAGATAGTACCATTCCGCGCCGCGCTCGTTCTGCGGAACGCTTGCAAGAACAGCCTCCGCTTCACGTACACGGTGGGCGTTGATGTGAACGCGGACAGCAACGTATCTGTCGTCACCCGTGGACGAGGTTTCGTTGTAGCGCTGATTGCCCTGATATGTGTCGCGCGCCTTGCCCGAACGGATCTTCTGGATCTCCTCGTAAGCGGCATTGATCTCCTTCATTTTTTCGGAGGCACGGTCGCGCTCGACGGGATCGGTGAATTTATCGGGGTGATTTTCGCGGGCGAGCTTGCGGTAAGCCTTTTTGATGTCGTCGTCGCTCGCCTCTCGGCTGACACCGAGTATCGAAAAAGGATCTCTCATTTATATGAGTCCTCCTGTGTTCTGTTTTTTGATGATGTCCTCGCGTCCCGGCTTGCGGTAGGTGCCGTCAAGAACCGCGCGTGCCACGCGTGGCATACTTTCGGTGAGGATGTTTTTTACTATTCTGTAAGCGCGGGAATTTTCATCTGCCTCGGCAAGCTCAAGCATCGCCATTGCAGAGTCGCTCTCGTCGCGCAAAAGGCACTCCAGAGTCAGTTTTTCGTCCTCGTCGAGTGTATTTCCGTAAGATGCGATAAAGGCGTTGTAGCGCCCTTTTTCGGCGTCCTCGGCAAGGTCATCGAGCGCGTCGATGCAGTAGATCCACCTGCCGACGTGACGCCCGACCGAATACGCGATCGCGTAATTTTCGTCCTCGATCCCGCGGGCGCATAGCGTTCCGACGACTTCTCCGAAAGCCTCGGCACCGGCTTCGATCCCTGCATCAGAGAACTCGCAGTTCGAGTTTTCGTTCTCGGCAACATAGTAGCGCGCAAGCTTTTCGCGGGTGATGCCGACAAGACCCGAATCGCGTTCATCCGCACGAGCCATCCACTTTTTTGCCGGAGCACGGCAGAGAAGAGCAATGAGCTTCTTCATCCCCGATTCGTCGGTGACGTCGTCCTCAAGCTTGAGCGCCGCAAGAACTCCAGCCGCACCCGCCGAGTAATCAAAAGAGGCAGAGCGAAGCATATTCTTTTTCGCAAGCGGAGCATAAGGGCAACGGTGACGCTCACATTCGGCAGCCTCGCCCGTCAGCGCAGTACGAAGCAGAGCGAGAAAAACTCCGTCATAGGAGAGCGTCAGCCGCGAATTCCCGCCGCAGACCTCGCCCATAGAGCGGCAAAGCCCGCAGTAAGCCGCGCGGTAGTATTCATAATCGCCAACCGTCAGATTTGGAATATAAGGTTGAATGTACCCAAACATAACTCTGCCCTCCGAAAAAGTACTGTATATTATGATATACCAAAATATTCCTTATTGCAATATTAATTTGTAAATTCTTAATCACACTTGCCTCAAATGTTGTTGAATAAACAAAACTTGCCCCTCCGCATTTGCGGAGGGGCGGATTCAGTTTTATTTCATAAGAAGATACATTCCGATATTGGATTTTGCGGGGTCTTCGGGGACAGTGATAAATGAGGAATCAACGAGGTCGTGGATGCACATCATTCTGATCTTATACATCTCCATTAGTGTCGGTGGTATGAAAAAGGTAACAAGGAAAAATTAGTTTTTTGTTCGCTTTTTTAACGGCTTTGAGATATGATACTATATTTAACTCTCAAATAATATCAATGTACACAAATAAAATTATAATTTGTAGGGGAGGGCGTCCTCGACCTCCCAAACAGCACAAAACTATAGAATTGATACAATACAGAAACCAAAGTTGGATTATATTTAATTAATGCACAGTTATACTTGCATTGGGCTGGGAGGTCGAGGACGCCCTCCCCTACAATGATAATTCAATTGATACTTCTGAACAAAGTCAAATATCAAATTACGTGCTGTCGTGGGATGTCGAGGGCGCCATCCCCTACGGAGTTTGTGTTATGATTTAATGATGCTTATTTCTTTTCAATAGGTATCCAAATCTCAATAGTCCTGTCGGGATAGCCGCCGACTATTCCCCAATGATAAACGGCAATCTCGGGGGCGTTGATCATTTGGTATTCATTATTCGATAACCATTCTGCGGCGATCTGTTTGCGGAGATCAAAGTATTCTCGTGTGGGATATTTTTGTCTTTCGGTTTCAAAAACAGCGTAGGTTCTTTCGGGAATAATAATCTTTTCAAATCCGAATTTATCCATAAAGTCAATTCCGGTTACATCACTGTTATATAAGTTGTCAAATGTATATTTATCCGCCGCACCGCAGATATAGAAATCATAACCGTTGTCATCAATATTTGTAAGAACGCAGTAGTCAGAAAGTTTGTCATTTGTCATTCCTTTTAACATCCATTGATGCGCTCTTGTGGAAATGAAGAAATTTTCTTCCTGCTTGTGCCTGGCTTCATCGTATGGTGTTCCTTCAAAATGCATTTTGTAACCGAGAAGTGTCAACTCGGGCTTCTTTTCAATTCGATAATTCATAATATTACCGCCTTCCAATGATATTTTTATCGACAAGCGGGAGAAGGATCTGAGCATTTTGCCGTTCGTGCGCGCTTCGGACGGGGTTATGCCGTGGAACTTCAAAAATGCTTTTGCAAAGCTGTCGGGGCTGTCGTAACCGTATTTGAGAGCAATATCTATCACCTTTTCTTTTCCGTTTGCAAGCTCCGCGCCCGCAAGAGTTAAACGGCGCAGACGAATGTATTCCCCAAGCGTATACCCGCAAAGAATGCTGAACACCCTCGCGAAATGATAGCTTGAAGAAAAGCTTTCCGCCGCGACCTTTTCGTAATCGATCTCCTCGGTCAGATTAGCCTCGATATAATCTATCGCCTTTTGCATTCCAGTGATCCAATCCATCTTCAATTCCTCCTGTCTGCCAATATTATATCAAAATTCGCCGCCGATTTCCCGACTTTTTGTGCGGATGTGTATCGGGTGCGAAGTTAAAGTTTAGAGTTATGATGCTCGCTATTGCTCGCAGTTATGAGTTTGCTACGCAAACGTTATGATGCTCGCGCAACTGTGCCGCAGGCACATCATAACTTGGCGAAGCCAACCATAACTCTAAACTCGCTGAAGGCGATCATAACTTGAAAAAGCCGCCCGCGGCGGCTTTTTCAATTAATGATATTCCGGCAGCCATCCCTTGTGTGCTTCGATGAGGTCGTCGCAGAGGGCAACGATGTCGTCGATCGAAAGCTCGGAGGAGGTGTGCGGCTCGAGCATTGCTGCGTGGTAGATATGCTCTTTCTTCTTGGTTACGGCTGCCTCGATGGTGAGGAGCTGTACGTTGATGTTGGTCATATTCATTGCCGCAAGCTGAACGGGAAGACGTCCGATATGGGTCGGCTGAATTCCAAGCTTGTTTACAAGGCAGGGGACCTCTACGCAGGCATCTGCGGGAAGGTTGTCGATAAGACCCTTGTTGAGCACGTTACCGCCGATCTGGTAGGGCGTGTTGGTAACGATTGATTCCATGATCCAGGAAGCATACTCATGGGTTCTCTTGTGGGATACGTCGTCGGAGAGATACTTCTGCTTGTCGTTGTTCCAACGCGCGATCTGATTGATGCAGCGGCGGGGATACTCGTCAAGCGGGATACGGTAGCGCTCGATGAGCTCGGGGTACTTTTCCTTGATGAAGAAGTTGTTGTACTCCGCGTTGTGCTCGCTCGACTCTGTGCAGTAGTAGCCAAGACGGCGGATATATTCGAATCTGACAAGATCCTTGAAGTTTTCGGGAGGATTCTCGAGAATTTCATTTGCGCGGCGGCGGATCTCGGGGTAGAGGTCGTTGCCGTCCGCATCCTCAAGCTCAAGAAGGAATGCCATATGGTTGATGCCCGCGATCTTTTCCTTGATCGGGCGCTTGGGCTCAAGACCGACTTCCTTGAGAAGAGTATTCGAGCAGACCTGAACGCTGTGGCAAAGACCAACGGTCTCGATGGGAGTGTATCTCTGCATGTAGCCCGCAAGGATAGCCATGGGGTTGGTGTAGTTGAGGAAGAGAGCCTTGGGGCAGACCTCAGCCATATCCTTTGCAAAATCATCGAGAACGGGAATGGTGCGGAGAGCGCGGAAGATACCGCCGATGCCGAGGGTGTCGGCGATTGTCTGACGGAGTCCGTACTTCTTCGGGATCTCAAAGTCGATGATGGTGCAAGGATCGTAGCCGCCAACCTGGATAGCATCAACTACGAAGGTTGCATCGCGGAGAGCGTCCTTTCTTTCGCTGACGCCAAGATATTTCTTGATAGTCGCGCGGTTTTCGTTGATATTCTTGTTGAGGGAGCAGATCATTATGTATGATTCCTCAAGTCTTGCGGGGTCGATATCGTAAAGTGCGATCTCGGAATCCCAAAGAGAGGGGGTCATCATAACGTCGCCGAGCACGTTCTTGGCAAATACAGTACTGCCCGCGCCCATAAATGTGATCTTGATCATTTTAATTTCTCCTTTTGCAAAAGAGTTTTAGTTGAATTAATTATAGCATAAATAGAAAAGTGAGTCAAGCAGTTTTTAACAAAAAGGCTGAAAGTTTTCATCAAGATCAAAAAAACACTGACAATAGGTCAGCCATTGCTAGCGGGTAGAGTTTTTCTTCATTAGGAAGGAGCGCGATCTATCAATTATTCAGATACGGATTCTTTTTCTAACGCTCTATAATCAACTTTACCACGTTCTGTTCTTGGCAAATCTATACGATATTCAATATTTTCCGGAACCATATAATCAGGGAGTGAATTCTTGCAATTATTAATAATATCCAGTGTAAGATCTTCACTTGCCTCATAACCATTATTCAGCACCACAACCGCTTTTGCATAATGAATTCTGGTTTTATCCGCAACACCGATTACACAACACAAACCAACTGCAGGATTCTCTAACACTGCTTTTTCAATTCTATCAGGGAACATCTTAGTTACAACGCCATCTTTTCCCTTGGTCATAATAATTCGCTTAATTCTACCACTAACAAATAGTATGCCATTTTCAGTAATGTAACCCAAATCACCAGTATGAATCCAACGATGACCGTCAGGATGTATTTTTACGATTTCATTTGTTGCTTCCAACTTATTATAATATCCAAGCATCAAAGTATCTCCAGCGAAACAGATTTCACCTTCTTGATTATATGTAAGCTCATCAAATGTGCATGGTTCGACAATTTTGCAGTTTACTTTGACAAGTGGCACTCCTACGCTTCCATTCATATTACAGTCGTCATATGTAACAGTTGCAGCACTCACCATTTCTGTGGACCCAAGACCTTTTTTTAGCTTAATTTTTGCGCCACATGAAGCGAGTAACTCATTAACTTCGGCTTCTTTCTTTTCATTCATAGCATCTCCACCATAGAAGATATGCTTCAAACAAGAAAGATCCATCTGTTTAAGTTTCACATTAGCAAGACACGCTTCCCAAT
>JAFQGP010000025.1 GCA_017415485.1 Clostridia bacterium | reverse complement strand
TCTTTTGCCTCAAGTCCGCCTGGACTTGAGGCATTAATTTTTACTATTATTATTGACTTCTTATACAAATTATGATATAATGAAAATACCAAATATATGAAAGGTGTAATTATTATGAAAAACGAACGAATCCTTCGTTTTGTATGCTCATTTTTAACGGCAATTATGCTTCTTTCTTCACTTGCAGCATGTGCCGAAGCAAAGCCGAGTGAAGAAACGACCGCAGCAGAAAACAATGCGGAAACTCAGACTCCCGTGGCATCTATTGAGGAAACGACCTCGGATCCCACACTTGATGCGCAGGGATATCTGAAAGATGACCTCCCGGAAGATCTCAAGTTCAATGATGAGCTCACTCTCCTTGTATGGGATGATGTTGAACATGAGGAATTCAACATTGAATACGAGAAACTCAGCGGCGACATCGTTGAGCAGTCGCTCTATGACAGAAACAGCAAAGTAGAAGAAAGACTTGGACTTAAGCTAAACTTCCTCCGAATCATTGGTAACGGAAGCAATATCAAGTCCTGGAATTCTTACGTAGGCAACTCGGTTTCCATCAACGCAAGAGAATTCGATATTATTGCGGGATACTCTATCTCGGTTGCAAAGAATGCTTCGAGCGGATATCTTTACAATATGCTTGATCCCGAGTGCGAATACCTCAATTTCGAAAAGCCCTGGTGGTCAGAGCTCCTTCTTGAGCAGGCTACTTTCGGCGACAACCTTTACTTTGCTTCGGGTGATATTTCGCGTAACGCGCTCGAAATGATGTACGTGTGTTTTGTAAATACACTTCTTCTTGAAGAGTATCAACTCCAGAATCCTCAAGAAATCGTTGAATCCGGTGATTGGACTTATGCCAAGTTTATCGAGATGTGCCAGGGTGTTTATAAGGACACCGACGGCAACGGCGAGAAGAACTGCGACAAAGAATCCGGCGACACATTTGGATATATCACTTACGGTACATATGCGGATAACTGGTTCTACGGTTGCGGTGCCACTATCTGTGAAAAAAGCGCTGACGGTACCATCATCGAATCCCCCACCTTCACCGGTGAACGCGTAGCAAACACGGTCGATATGCTCTGCGACTTGTTCTACAGCAGCAACTACGGTATTTATACCGAAGCTACATATCATCAGACTGCTTTCGGTCAGGGTCGTTCTCTCTTTATGACCGACAGATGCAGAACCTCACACAAGCGTCTTGCTGCTGATTTCGACTTCAGCGATTTTGTAATCGTTCCCTGCCCCAAGTATGACAAGGATCAGGAAAAATACATCACCGTTATGGGTAACCCCTTCACTCTTTATGCGATTGCTGCTGATATCCAGAACCCCAAGATGGCTTCCGCATTCATCGAGTGCTTCGCTTCCGAAGGCTACAGAATTGTCACTCCCACGGTGTTCGAGCTTTCTCTTAAGACGCGTTACGTTGACGATCCTATTTCTGCTCGTATGTACGATCTTGTGAAGGCAAACATTACTTACGATATCGGTCGAATTTTCTCCGACGACCTTATTGGTCAGGCTACATTCAGAAAAGCTCTTGCAGGTAACCAGGTATGGGGTTCTGTTGCAAAGACAGCTGCTGCCGGTCTCAAAAAGAGCCTTGCAAAGCTTAACAATGCACTTGTAAAATAACATTTCCTTTTTATCCGCAAGTCCTCAACGGGCTTGCGGATTTTTTTGCATTTTTATATAGACAAATCGAAAAAAATATGATATAATATTATATCTATGTAATTATGAGGTGTGATATGGATATTATCAAACTGAACGGCTTATCCTATGCCTCAAATACTTACGTTCTGATCTCGGGCGCGGATGCGGCAGTTGTTGATCCTTCTGCAAATATCGATGATATAAAAAAAGCGCTCGGAAATGCAAAATTGCGTTACATTCTTTTGACGCATTGCCACTTCGATCATATTTTGAGGCTCGATTCGCTTCGTGCGGAAACGAGCGCGGAGGTATGCATCCATAGAGCCGATGCTGATATGATGAAGGATCCCGACCTCAACGGCTCTGCTTTTTTCGGATTGGATTTCGCATCGCTTGGCGCTGACAGGATCATTGAGGACGGTGAGATCATTCCTCTTGGCAAAGAAACCATTGAGGTCATATCTACTCCGGGGCACACTCCGGGCTCGGTCTGCTACGAATGCGGATACGATCTGATATGCGGAGACACGCTTTTTTCGTCCGGATACGGAAGATACGATCTTCCCGGCGGTGACGGCAATGTTCTGTTCGCCTCGCTGAAAAAGCTTGCGGACAGACGCGATGATCCGATGATCCATCCCGGGCACGGTGCTTCTTGCGCCCTATCGGATGCGGACATTATCCGTGCAATAAGGTACAGAGAATTATAAAATAAATCAATTATATAAAGGAATTCAAAAATGGACTACAAGCTTCTTTCTGAACTTCTCTTCCCGAACGTTACCACTACCCCCGAGGAGCTCGAGGAGAAATATCCTCCCCGTAATCTTCCCGAGGGCGCAAAGGTAACAAGATTCGCACCCAGCCCCACGGGCTACGTTCACCTTGGCGGCGTTTACCAGACCATGGTTGGTGAGCGTCTTGCTCATCAGTCTGGCGGTGTGTTCTTCCTTCGTATCGAGGATACCGACGCAAAGCGTGAAATCCCCGGAGCTGCTGAAAATCTTATCAAGACTCTTGCACATTACGGCATCAACTTCGACGAAGGTGCGACTGTTGACGCTGACGGCAAGGTTATCGACAACGGAATTTACGGTCCTTACAAGCAGAGCGAACGTGCTCACATTTATCACGTTTACGCTAAAAAGCTCGTTGCAGAGGGCAAGGCTTATCCTTGCTTCACTACCGACGAGGAGCTTGCTGTGCTTGAGGCAACCGATAAAAAGGCTGAAGTTAAGTCCAAGGAATGGACAGAGGATGTTGCTGCAGAGCAAAAGGCGGCTATGCTCAAGATGCGTGAGTTCACCATTGAGGACGTCAAGAAGAATCTTGAAGCCGGCAACAAGTTCGTACTCCGTATTCTTGCTGACGGCGATCCCGAGAAGAAGACTCCCTTCGGCGATCTTGTCAAGGGTAAGCTCGAGATTCCCGAAAATGACGAGGATTTCGTTCTTCTCAAGAGCGACGGCATCCCCACTTATCACTTTGCTCACGCTGTTGACGATCACCTTATGAGAACCACTCACGTCATCCGCGGTGAGGAATGGCTGCCCAGCGTTGCAAAGCACATCATGCTTTTCCGTTATCTCGGATTCAAGCTTCCCAAGTATCTTCACACCGCGCAGATCATGCAGCTTGACGAGAACGGAAACAAGAAGAAGCTCTCGAAGCGCGATCTCGGTGCAAATATGAGCGACTATTCCCGTCTCGGATATGCTCCCGCGGCGGTTGCTGAATACCTTCTTACCGTTCTTAACTCCAACTTTGAGGAGTGGAGACTCGGTAACGCGGACAAGCCCTATACCGATTTCAAGTTCAACATCAACAAGATGAGCGTTTCGGGATGTCTTTTCGACATTGTCAAGCTTGGCGACGTTTCGAAGAACGTTGTTTCGAAGATGACCGCAGAGGAAGTATATGCTCAGCTTCTTGAGTGGGCAAAGGAATATGACCCCGACTTCGGCGCAAAGCTCGAAGCTGCTCCCGATTATGCAAAGGCTATCCTTTCGATCGGCAGAGGCGGAAAGAAGCCGAGAAAGGACTTCGGCCGTTGGGACGAGGTCAAGGCGTTCATCAACTTCTTCTATGATGATTATTACACCGTTACCGATTCTATTCCCGAGAATTTCGACAAAGCTGACGTCAAGGCTGCGCTTGAGAAATTCGCTGATACTCTCGATATGGCAGATGACTCGAACGGTTGGTTTGAAAAGATCAAGACTATTGCCGAATCGCTTGGTTTTGCTACCGATATGAAGCAGTACAAGGCTACTCCCGAGGCATTCAAGGGCAGTGTTGCTGACATCAGCATGTTCATTCGTGTTGCGATCACCGGCAGAATGAATGCTCCCGATCTTTATACCGTAATTCAGATCATCGGTTACGACAGGATCGTAGCGCGTGTTAAAGAATTTGCAAATAATCTTTGAAAGTGAGAATAAAGCAATGAATGAAGAAAAAGTAATTGCAGGCAATTTTATTCATGATATTATCGACGAGGATCTGGAGCTGAATCCCGGTCTGAAGATCCATACTCGTTTTCCGCCCGAGCCTAACGGATACCTTCACATCGGTTCGGCAAAGGCTATCCGCATCAATACTCAGGTTGCGAAGAAGTATAATGGTCTTTTCAATCTTCGTTACGACGACACCAACCCCGTAAAGGAAGATGACGAGTACGTAAAGTCTATCTATGAGGATCTTAAGTGGCTCGGATGCGAGCCGAACGGCGGCGTATTCTACGGCTCCGACTACTTTGAGAAGTGCTACGAATTTGCAGTACAGCTCATCAAGGAGGGCAAGGCATACGTTTGCGATCTTACCGCTGAGGAGATGCGCGAATACCGCGGTTCTCTTACCGTTGCCGGAAAGAATTCGCCTTACCGCGACCGTAGCGTTGAGGAAAATCTTGATCTCTTTGAGAGAATGAAGAACGGCGAGTTTGAGGACGGAACTCACACTCTGCGCGCAAAGATCGATATGGCTTCGCCCAATATGAATATGCGTGACCCCGCGATCTACCGTATCGTTCACACCTCGCATCACCGTCAGGGTAACAAGTGGTGCATTTATCCCCTTTACGACTATGCTCACCCGATCCAGGATGCGCTTGAGGGAATCACTCACTCGCTCTGCTCTCTTGAGTTTGAGAATCACCGTCCTCTTTATGATTGGGTCGTTGAGAATATCGGATTTGATCCCAAGCCGAAGCAGAGAGAGTTTGCACGCCTTAACGTAACTCACACCGTAATGAGCAAGCGTTATCTTCGTCAGCTCGTTGAGACCGGTCTTGTTGACGGTTGGGACGACCCCCGTATGCCCACTCTTTGCGGTCTCCGCAGAAGAGGTTATACTCCCGAGGCGATCTTTGATTTTGTTGACCGCGCGGGCGTTGCAAAGGCATACAGCGTTGTTGATATCGAGCTTCTTGAGCACTGCATTCGTGAAGAGCTCAACGCGACCGCTCCCAGAAGGATCGCTGTAATGAAGCCAGTCAAGCTTGTTGTTGACAACTATCCCGAGGATAAGGTTGAGTATTTCGAGGTTTCTAATAATCCTCAGAATCCCGAAGCGGGAACAAGAAAGATTCCTTTCACCAAGAATATCGTTATTGATGCAGACGACTTTGCGGCTGTACCGCCTCCCAAGTTCTTCCGCCTCAAGCCCGACGGCGAGGTCAGACTTATGGGTGCTTACATCGTTAAGTGCGGCGAGATCGAGTATAACGAGGATGGCAGTGTCAATACGATTCACGTCACTGCTGATCTTGAGTCGGGCAACGGAAATCCCGTTGACGGCAGAAAGATCAAGGGCACCATCCATTGGCTCTCTGCTGATTATGCGCAGAAGGCTGACGTTATGCTCTACGATCATCTCTTCACTCTTGAGAACGTTGATGACATTCCCGAGGGCAAGACCTACAACGATTATCTCAATCCCGAATCGGCTATCAAGCTTGAGGGTTGTATGATCGAGCCCGCGCTTGGTGAAGCTGAGGCAGGCGACCGCTTCCAGTTTGTTCGTAACGGTTATTACGTTAAGGACACCAAAAACGCTAACACATTCAACAGAATCGTTGGTCTCAAGGACAGCTTCCCGAAGAAGTAATGAATTTTCTTCTTGAAAACAAGATAATTCTTTTGTTTGCTCTTGCGTATCTGCTGATAATTTCGATAGTCTCTGTATGTGTCACCGCTTATGACAAATGGGCTGCTAAAAAGCGTCCCGAGGAGCGGACGCGCGAGAGCACGCTTCTTCTGCTTTCTGCACTCGGCGGCTCGGTTGCCATGCTTCTGACTATGTTGTCGATAAGGCATAAAACCAAGCATATGAAATTTATGATAGGCATTCCGCTTATTATCGCCGCGCAGGTTGCCGCTGTTGCTGCCATCTTATTTTTGATTTAACTTTGAGGTTTTACTATGGAACAAAAGAAACTTGACAGGATCAACGAGCTTGCCAGAAAGGCGAAGGTCGAGGAGCTGACAGAAGAAGAAAAGCTTGAACAAAAAGCTCTGCGCGAGGAATATATCCGCGAATTTCGTGCTTCTATGAGAGGTATTCTGAACAATACCACCATCGTTTCCCCTGACGGAAGCAAAGAAAAGCTTGCAGGCAGAGCAAAGAAAAATGATTAAAATTACTGTCCCGACGCAGGTCGGGGCAGTTTTTTTGATTTATTACTTTACTTTTGACCAAAAATATGATATACTATTTATATATGTTTAATTGACGGATAAAAAGATGGATAAATTGATTTTTGAAAAAGATGCATTCACCCCCGATGAAACGTCAGCGGCGGGTGCGATGCTTGCCGAAATTATTCTCGGCGACAATAGTTTGCCGAGATTTGTGGCGCTTCGTGGAGATCTTGGCGCCGGCAAGACAGAATTCACCCGTGGATTTGCCTCGGTTGCTTCTCCGGGTAGCACGGTAAAATCGCCGACTTATGCGCTTGTTAATGAATACAAAAAAGGAAAGACACCTGTCTTCCATTTCGATATTTACAGACTTGCTGATGAAGATGATCTTTACTCTACCGGATATTTTGATTATCTCGAGCGAGGAATTTGTCTTGTTGAGTGGTTCCAAAACATTCCCGAATGCTTGCCCGATGAATATTTTGAGGTAATTATCGACAAGATCAATGATGGCGAGGCGCGTCACATTTCGATCATACATAGGAGTTTATAATGAAGATTTTTGCTTGTGATTCCACGGCCAAGACGGCTTCTGTCGCTCTTTGCGAGGACAATATACTTCTTGCGGAATTCACGCAGAATGGCGGAAATACGCACAGCGAAACGCTTTTGCCGATGACGGAAGTTCTGCTCAATTCCATGAAGACAGATATCGACGAGATCGACGTTTTTGCGGTTTCGGAGGGTCCCGGATCGTTTACCGGTGTTCGTATAGGTGCGGCGACTGTCAAAGGCTTTGCGCACCGCAAGGATAAGCCTTGTATAGGTGTTTCCACGCTTGAGGCACTTGCGAGAAATCTTGCTTTCGGTGAGGATAAGATCATCATTCCCGTGATGGATGCAAGGCGCGGGCAGTTCTACACGGCTAAATTCGCCTTCAAGGACGGTAAACTTGATAGAATAGGCGGGGACACGCCGATGAGCTTTGAGGACTTTCTTGAGGACGTCAAGGCTCTTGGGGAACGCATTTACCTTTGCGGCGACGGTTATGCTCCCGCGAGAAAGCTTCTTGGGGATGAGTTATCTTACGAAACTCCCGAGAAGCTTCGTTACCAATCCGCATACTCGGTGGCTCAGATCGCTTATGAAAAATATCTTGCAGGCGACAGAACAAGCGCCGAGGATCTCAGACCCACATATCTCAGACTCCCGCAGGCGGAGAGAGACAGATTGAACGCAGAAAAACTGAAAGGATAAACATAAAAATGGAAAACAAGAACATTGTAATCGCGTGTGACCACGCAGGATTTGAGTACAAGAATGAGCTTATCAAGTACCTTGAAGCAAAGGGCTACAAACTTGTTGACAAAGGTACTTACTCCCCCGAGAGCTGTGACTACCCCATTCCCGTTCACAGACTTTGCACCGAGATAACTGAGGGCGAGTGCCCCCGCGAAATCCTTATTTGCGGCACGGGTATCGGCGTTTCGATCGCGGCTAACAAGCATCCCGGAATCCGCGCGGCTCTTTGCGGCGACAAGTATTCCGCTGAGATGACCCGTCAGCACAACAATGCGAACGTTCTTTGCATGGGTGCAAGAGTTATCTCCTTTGAGCTTGCTTGCGAGATCACCGATATTTTCCTTGCTACCCCTGCTCTTGACGAGGAAAGACATCGCAGAAGAGTTAAGATGATCGAAGACCTTGAAAAGGGCGTTTTTGACGAAGCAAATTATAACTAACCTTTCCGAAGGAGTTTTGTTATGGGTGAGTCCCCTAAAAATTTAGCCGATATTCTCCGCGCAAGTGCCGGAAAGCTTAAAAGCCGCACCACAGCCGCGATAATCGTCGCGGGCGGGGCTTCAACTCGTATGGGCGGAAATATGCCCAAGCAGTTTCTCGACCTTTGCGGTATGCCTGTTGCGGTTCACACGATGCGAGCTTATGAGGAATCCGAGTATATCGATCAGATCTACATTGTTGCGCGAGATGAGGATATTGAAAGCGGTATTTACGACACTTACGCAGAAAAATTTGAGATAAAGAAGTACCGCAAATGCGTTGCGGGCGGAAAAACACGGCAGGAGTCGGTGCTCAAAGGTATCGAGGCACTTTCTGACGACGTCAGATTTGTTGCGATAGCAGATGCCGCTCGTCCGCTTACTACGGCTGAACTTATAAATTCCGTTTGCCTTGCCGCTTACAGATACGGCGCGGCTACTGCGGGTTGTCCCGCTGTTGACACGATCAAGACCGTAGATAACCACAAGTTTATCACGGGTACTGTTGAGCGCTCTACCGCTTGGCAAGCGGCAACACCTCAGGCGTTCAGCCTTCCTCTCTACCGTGCGGCGGCTTATTCCGCGCTTGACATCGGATTTGAATGCACCGATGACAACTCGCTTGTTGAGAGACTTGAACGACATATTAAGTTCGTGGATTGCGGCAGATACAATATCAAGATCACCGAAAAAATGGATCTTTTGCTCGCTGAAGCCATTCTTTCTGCGCGCGAAGGAGTTTTACGGGAGGACGAGGAATGAGGATCGGACACGGTTATGACGTTCACCGCACCGATGCAACGCGCGAGATGTTCATCGGCGGTGTCAAGATAGATTGCGGATTCGGGCTTCTCGGACATTCGGATGCTGACGTGCTGCTTCACGCGATAATGGACGCGCTTCTCGGCGCGGCGGCGCTTGGGGATATCGGAAAGCATTTTCCCGATACCGATCCCGCATACAAGGGTGCCGACAGCCTTGCTCTGACGCGCCACGTTGCCTCACTCTTGAAAGAAAAAGGTTACAAGGTAGTTAACGTGGATTCCACGGTAATCGCGCAGAGACCAAAGCTCGCGCCTCACATTCAGCTTATGCGCGAGAAGATCGCGGGTGCGCTTGGAATTTCTCTTGATGACGTAAACGTAAAGGCGACGACAGAGGAAAAGCTTGGCTTTACCGGAAGCGGCGAGGGCATCGCGGCGCACGCGGTTTGCCTTATTGAAAAAATCTAAAGAGGTAGAATTATGATCTATATTTCCCCTTCCCTGCTTGCGGCGGATTTTTCGAAGCTTGGGGACGAAGTTAAAAGAATCGAAGAGGCGGGCGCAGACTATCTGCACCTTGACGTAATGGATGGTGTTTTTGTACCGAACATTTCATTCGGTCTGCCGGTTATTGAGTCGCTCAGATCAAAAGCAAGTCTCCTCTTTGACGTTCACCTTATGATAACCAAGCCCGAAAGATACGTCGAGAGATTTGCAAACGCGGGCGCGGATATAATCACCTTCCACTATGAGGCTTGTGACGATCCCGCGGCGCTTATCAAGAAGATCAAGGAGCTTGGCAAAAAGGCTTCGATCTCAATCTCTCCGAAGACTCCCGCAGAAGCAGTTCTTCCCTA
>JAFQGP010000024.1 GCA_017415485.1 Clostridia bacterium | reverse complement strand
ACGAGTTTGTAGGGGAGGGCGTCCTCGACCTCCCAAGCCCAATAAAAGTTTATCTGTGTATTCAATCACTATAATTTAACTTTAATTTCTGTATTACATCAACGCTAAAATTTTATGCTGTAATGGGAGGTCGAGGACGCCCTCCCCTACAAACTCGTTATATTATTTATATTTATCATATAATTATTCCTCGTCCATATAGCAACAACAGGAGCTGCTTCTTCTATATCGAAGCAACTCCTGTTTCTATTTACTTTTTCTTCTTTTTCTTTTTCGCCTTAGCGGGTTTAGGCTGTTCCTGCATCTTTACGGGCTCGGTTTTTGGTTCTTCTGGAACAGGTGCGGGCGGTTCTGCGGGTGCGGAAACCTGCGGAGCAAGCCTTTCGTCCATGTCCTCGCCGACGAGCTTATATATCGCGGCTACGAGCGGAACGCCGATAAGCATTCCGGGGATACCCATTACACCGCCGCCGATGGTGACTGCGGCAAGCACCCAGAGTCCGGGAAGTCCGATCGATTCGCCGACGACCTTCGGGTAGATGAGGTTGCCCTCAAGCTGCTGAAGAACGACGATGAATACGATAAAGAGCAGAGCCTTGAAGGGCGATTCGGTCAGGATCATGATCGCACCGACTGCCGCGCCGATATATGCTCCGGCAACGGGGATGAGCGCGGTGAAACCGATCAGCGCGCCGATCATGCTTGCATAGGGGAAGCGGAATATCCACATTCCAACGGTGCAAAGCACGCCGAGAATGACAGCCTCCTTGCACTGACCGACAATGAACTTTTCAAAGCTGTCCTTGATGGTCTGCAAGGTGTGGTTGTATTTCTTTCTCTTTGAAAGCCCGAGATAGCATTTTTCAAGTCTTTTGAACTGCTTTGCGAGCCTTTCCTTATCAAGAAGGATATAAATTGCAAAGATCAGGCTGACAAGAGCGGTGACAACGCCCGAGAACACGGATGTGACCGTGCTGACAACGATATCGAACACACTTCCGATACCCGAGGTGAGAACGTCGAATATCTTGGTCAGATTCGACTTCCAGTCTATGCTTGCAAGCTCCGCAAGAATATCATCGGGGAGGAACTCGGTCGTCTGAAGCCATTTGATGAGACTGTTAAAGAGCGGCGGGACCTCGGCTATGATGAGTTCGATACAGGAAACGAGCTGCGGTGTGATCAGCCACACGATAAGCGCAACTATGCCGATCAACAATATGAACGCCAAAAGCATACATATTATTCGCCTTGCGGTTATCAGCGCGGGCTTTTTTGCCTTTGCAAATATCACTTTTTCAAGGCTTCGCATAAGGATATTGACAAGGAATGCCACGATGGCACCGATTATCAGGGGTTCTGCCGAATCGATGACGCCCATTATGAATTTTGCGACCTGCGGCCAATATCTTATGCTGAGATAAACCGCAAAAACGGCTATTGCAAGCTTAACGCAGGTTGCGGTCTCAACGCGGAAGCTGGTTCTGACCTTCTTTATCGATTCGTGGTCGTGCCTGCCGCCGTCGAAGAAATGCTCGAATTTCGAGCTGCCCTGAGCCTTGCTTTCTTCATTTTGAACTTTATCTTTTTCTTCCATTTTGTAAGCTCCGATCAGATCTGTCTTGTGACCTTTTCCGAATGATATGCGCTTCCCTTGCCCGTGGGGCCCGCAAGCTGTACCTCACGCCATTTGCTTTCGTATTCCTTGACCTCTTCGGAAACCGCGATATACTCGCGCTTGCCGAAGAATTCGCCCTTGAAATACTCGGTCTGCTCGACCTGCGCCTCGATGAGCGACGCGGGAGCGAGACCCATAAGGTAATTTCTCATTGCGATGCCCTCGCCCGCGCAAACGCGCTGAAGCTGGGGGAAGTAATTGGTGAGAAGAAACTGTGCGTAATAAACAAGGCGAAGATCGCCGTAGCAACGGTAGTGGCGCTGATACTCGTCGCCCGTTGCCTCGACTGCAACCGTCTTGCCCTCCTTCAATGCCTCCATAATGGAGTCAACGCTGTTGTCCTTTGCAAAGCAGATCGTGAAAAGATGCGGGAATGTGGGTGTAGCCACGATGCCGTGAACGTCACTCGATCCGACAACGGGGAATTTCACGCCCTCGGAAAGCAGCTCGGCGCGGAGGTTGATCGAGAAATTGATCCCGATCTGTCCCATTCCGCCAACGAGCTCGTAAGCGTCGTACATTCCGCTCTTAAGGATAATGCGCGCGAACCCCTCCTGAACGTTGAAGACTCGCGATCCTCCCGGCTTCCAGTAGGGATGGGGGAATATGGCAAGTCCGCCCGCCTCGTGGATGTGATCGGTGATCCACATCAGGCGCGAGTATCTTTCGCGGTACTTTTCGGGAACGCTTTCGGGAACTTTAGCGATATATTCGTCCGCTTCGGCGCGGCAGCCTGCCTCGTCCTTGCAATAAAGCGCGGCAACGCTCGACTTACCGCCGACGTGAACGGTATGGATCATACAGCCGGGGAAATGGACTTCTTCGCCGGGCACGTGAGTGATGCCGAGCTTGACGCCCTCATAAGCCTCGTCCATCTCAAGTCCGGGGTAATAGCGGTTGTGGTCGGTCAGCGACATGAAATCGTAACCCTGCTCGCGGTAATGACCGAGGAGCGCACCGGGGTCGCGCTTTGCGTCCGAGCGGTAGCTGTGACCGTGGAAATCTCCGCGAAGGGGAGTGAGAGCATAAAGATCTTCGGCGAGCGAATAAATATAGAACTCGGCAACCTTCTTTTCGTCCTTTTCGAGCTGGAACAGATATTCCTGCTCGCGGTCGAAGGTATATGTAAACTTAAGAATTCCATCTTCTGCGACGAGCTTTACGGGATGCTTGGTCGTGGGGGTAAAATAGCAAACTTCGTCATCGTCTGCACAGATGATATTGAGCAGATACTCCGCGCCGTCAAAGAAAAGAAAGGCGCGCTCGTTGGGAACGATCTTGATCTCGGTCTCCCGCCCCTGCGGGACAACAGAGGGAACCACACGGTAATTTGTTACTGTCGGAAGCATTTTCTTGCACACTCCTTGATGTTATTATACCAATTATATCACTATATTTCTTCAAAGTCAATAATTATGAGGAATCATAAACAAAAATTAATAATTTAATTCTCTTGACTTCAATTCCTTTCTGTGCTATAATTTGACATAATAAGAACCTTGGAGGTTACAAATGTCATACAGATATCTTGCCGCAGTTGATATGGGCGGAACAAAGGCGGAGGGCGTTGTTTTCAAGGAAAACGGCGAGATCGTCTGCCGCGTTGTCGAAAAGGGCGGAGCTCCCTTTGATAACGGAGTTGATTATTCGATCACCAATCTTTGCAAGTGCGTTGACGGCTTGGTAGCGGGTGCGCCCGAGAAGCCCGTGGCGTTCTATCTCGGCGCGGCGGCTTGCGAGTATTTTTTGCCCCAATTCACAGAGGCACTTTCGCGCTACGGTTTTGAAAAGCTTCGCATAGAGGGTGACGGTCCCGCGCTCATTTCGGGTATATTCGGACACAAAGACGGCGCGGGTATGATCTGCGGCACCGGCTCGGCGCTCTACGTCCGCGACGGTGATGACTATTACCACATCGGCGGTGGCGGACACATGATCGACAGCTGCGGAAGCGGCTACGTTCTTGCAAGACGCGCGATCAGAGCAGCTTTGCGCGCAGTTGACGGAAGCGACGTACCGACAATGCTTGTCGAAATGCTTGAGGAAGCAGCGGGATTCCCGCTTTGGTACAGACTCGACAAGGTCTACGAGGGCGGACGCTCCTACATTGCATCCTTCGCGCACGTTCTTTTCGAGGCAAGAAACAAGGGCGACACGGTCGCGCGCCGAATCTTCAACGAGGGTGCCGCGGAGCTTGCCGACGTTATCTGGGCTCAGTACAACAAAAACGGCGGTCCTTTCGACCTCATCTTCAACGGCGGAATCTTCCGCAACTATCCCGAATACGCCGACGCGGTCAAGGCTCTTGCGCCCAAGGATATGAGGATCACATTCGGCGAAGTCGCACCAATCTACGGCTGCTCGGTCGAAGCTCTTTACGACATCGGCATCCGCGCCGACGAGGCGTTCCGAGAGAAGTTTATGGAGAGCTATGAGGAGATCAAGAAAAAGTGAACAGTGGTTAGTGGACAGTGGACAGAAAGACGCGGGCAAATAATTTTGTACAGTACGTCTGAAACGCTGTTTACTGTAAAACTGAAATAAACAAAAGGAATCGGATATTTTGAAGTAATCTTCTTAATATCCGATTCCTT
>JAFQGP010000023.1 GCA_017415485.1 Clostridia bacterium | reverse complement strand
CGAGGTGTTGGCTCGCAGAAGTGAGGACGTAAAGAACCGTCAAGGCATCTGCAACCACGCCAATCTGCTGACGGGTAAATTGTATTGCGCCCATTGCGGCACCGCATACTACCGCCGTGAATCCAAGAGCAAGGACGGCAAAGTAAACTCCAAGTGGGTATGCTCGGGTAAGATCAACAACGGCGCGGATGCCTGCCCGTCCTTCCCAATATACGAGGATGAGGTCAAGCCCATCTTGTTCGAGGTATTCAGCGAAACGAGAGTGGATATGGAAGCACTCCTTGCAAGCTACGAGGAAATGTTCAAGTCAATGGAAGCGGATGATGAAACCGCAAAACAGATTGACGAACAGAAGCGTATCATAGAGCTTTCAGATCAAAAGAAAAACAAGCTCTTGGAGCTTGTCACGACAGGCGCTATTACAACGACTAATTTCAAATCTATGACCGCAACCTGCGACCGAGAGGTAGAGGAAGCGCAGAAAGCTCTCGCGGAGCTTGAGGAACAGTTATTCACCAAAGAGGAATACCGCAAGCATATCGGAGAGGTAAAAGCAAGGCTGGATGCAGCTATCAAGGATGCAAGTACGGGCATTATAACGAACGAATTCGTAGCACAATATATTGATAAAATCTTCGTCACATTAACAGATGATGATACGGCGAAGCTTGAAATCAAGATATTTACGGGCAAAAGCACCGAAAAATGGCTTAAAAAGCTTAATGCACGGAGTAGAAGTCGTACGGGTGTCACGATGAAGAAGATGGTCGAGAAGTACGAGAACGAGCTTCAGGGCAAGAACTAAGGAAAGCTTTTGAATGAAACCAAGCGGGCGCGCAAGCGCCCGCTTGGTATTTTTATAAAAGCCTTGAAATGGGGCGCAAAATATGGTATAATATAATGAAAAATAATGTGCGGAGGGGAAGGATGGTTTATTTATTCCTTATGAAAAAGTGCGATGAGCTGACCACGGATGAGGCTGTGAAGATGCTTGCACAGGAATACTTTGCTCTTGCCGGAGTTCCCGAGGGTGATCTTACTATTGCTCGTACCGAAAGGGGAAAACCGTATTTTTTGAATAATGATTCCATCCATTTCTCGGTAAGCCACAGCGGTGATTTTTTCGCCTGCGCTTTTTCGGATGACGCGATCGGTATTGATTTTCAGGAATACAAGAACCGCCCCGACGAGGAGGAGCGTTGCCGAAAGATCGCGCGCCGCTTTTTCCATCCCGACGAGATAGATGCGCTCGACGCCGATACAATTTCTGCGTTTTATAATATCTGGACAGCCAAGGAAGCCTACGTCAAGCTGACAGGGCAGGGAATAGACGGCGATTTTTCCGAGTTCTGCATATTTGATCTCGATGAATATCTTTATCAGACCGAGATTGACGGATGTTCATTTTCGCTCTGCTCCCCCGACATTTGTGACGTTGAAATAATTGACAGGAGATAAATTATGATACTTTTCTACGTTCGCCACGGCGACCCGATCTATAACCCCGATCAGCTCACTCCTCTTGGCCATCGCCAGGCTGAGTCGGTCGCAAAGCGACTTGCTCTTTTCGGCGTTGATGAGATCTATGCTTCGACCTCGACACGCGCGATGCAGACGGCGCAGCCTACCTGCGAGCTTCTCGGAAAGGAGCCCATTTTGTTTGATTGGATGCATGAAAATCTTGCTTTCCGCGAAATGGCGCTGCCCGTAGACGAAAAGAATAAGACCTGGTGCTGGGCAAACCCGATCTATTCGCAGATACTTGCTTCCCGCGAGGTCAGATCAATGGGAGATAATTGGCACGAGCATCCCGCTCTTGCGGAGTTTAAGCTTGGTGACGCTTGCAAGCGTATCGGCGATCATCTTGACGAATGGCTCGCTTCTCTCGGACTCGAGCACGACCGCGAAAAGGGAATGTATAAGGTGACGAAGGACGTCAAGGACAAGCGAGTTGCGCTCTTTGCCCACGAGGGTGCGGGAAAGATGTTCATGAGTGAGCTTCTTGATATTCCGTTCCCGTACTATTCTACTCACTTTGAGATGAAGCATACCGGTGTGACTGCGATTCTTTTCGATGAGGGAAGAAATTGGAGCTTTGACGGCTATGCTCGCGCACGCGTTATGACTCTGTCAAATGACTCCCACCTCTACCGCGATGGCTTGCCGATGGGACACGCAAGCACCGCGCTCCGCGAGAGATACTGATGATCAACAAAGCGTATCTCGAAATTACCAACGTCTGCAACCTTTCCTGCTCATTTTGTCATAAAACGAAAAGGGAAAAAAGGTTTATGACTGCGGATGAATTTGATCTGTTGACCGATCGTTTGCGCGGCAAGGTTCAATATCTGTTCTTTCATCTTATGGGTGAACCGACTCTGCATCCGCGTTTGCCCGAATTTGTTAGACGCGCAAGTGAAAAGGGATTTTTGCCGATGCTCACAACAAACGGCTCGCTTCTTGCAAAATGCGGCGAGGAGCTGCTTGCGGCACCGTTTTACAAGATCAGCATCTCGCTCCACGCACCCGCAGCGAATCCCGCGTTCGCGGATGAAGCGTATCTTGATAACTGCGCGAGTTTTGCTTTGAAGGCGTCGGAGAAGGGAATATACACCGTTCTCCGCCTTTGGAACCTCGGCTCGGAGGACGAAAAGACGAACGAGGCTGTCCTTGCCCGCCTGCACGAAAAATTCCCCGAGGAATGGAAGCCGATGCGCGGCGGCGACAGCTACCGCTTGCACTCGCGCCTCTTTCTCGAATTTGGCGACCGATTCGACTGGCCCGATCTCTGCGCGCCCTCGATAGGTGAGGACGGCGATTGCTTCTGCCACGGTCTGCGCGATCAGTTCGGCGTGCTTGTGGACGGAAGCGTTGTGCCTTGTTGCCTCGACTCGGAGGGAGTAGTCACTCTCGGCAATCTTTTTGAGAGTGAAATCGACGATATTCTTGCCACCCCCCGCGTCCGCTCGATATACGACGCCTTCACCCGCCGCCGCGCCGCCGAGGAGCTCTGCCGAAGATGCGGGTATGCAAGAAGATTTTCAAAACGTTAAACATATACCGCACCGATTGTTCGGTGCGGTTTTTCATATGCCGAGTTTTTGGTTTTTTTGCTTGAGAAGCTCTATGAGTTGTTTCAATACCACAATATCTTCTTCGGTGAGTCCTGTGAGGTCTAATGTATTTGTATGGTCGATTCCGAGCAAATAATCTGTGGATACGTGAAAAATTGATGCAAGTTTGAACAGTACTTCGGGTGAAGGATATCGTTCTTGTAGTTCATAATAGCTGACAACTGATTTTGTTACCCGCAATTTGTCTGCCAATTGCTGTTGTGTAAGTCCTGCTTGAAGCCTTAGCTTTTTTAGTGTGTTTCCGAAATCAACCATAATAGTACCTCCAGTATATATTAAGTTTACCACGAGAATGTACTAATTTGGTTTACAAATTATACAAAAAGAGTTGACAGATGGATAAAAAAGTGCTATAATATAACTATCAAAAGGCAAAAGCCGAAATTAGAAAGGAATTTTTATTATGAAAAAGATTCTCAGCACAATTTTATTACTTACTATGATTTTTACACTTGTTGCTGCGATGGGGATCACCATTTCTGCAAAGGAGGGAGACCTTCTCTATGAAGTAAATTTCAATGGCGACGATAAGTATGCTCCCGGTGCGTTTGCGTGCCAAAATGGGGAAGTTCTTGATGCTGTCCCTTCTGAAGACGGTAAGTCTGTCACTGTTACCTACAAGGCTGATGCAACCACGGGTCGTGCTTTTTGGGGTGGTACTATTCAGGGCCTCACTTACGGTGAAGGTAAGCAGTATACCATCACTATGAAGATGGCTATCAAAACTTACACCAATGGTTCCGGTGCTCTTGTTTCTGGTAACGCTGGTGTGAACATCAATATGCCTAAGAATACTGAATCGCAGTATCTTTTTGATCAAGGATATCAATATCTTGTTGGATATTATGGTTGTCCTAATATACGTCATACCCTTAGTTCCGGCGCAGGCGCAAGGGCTATTGGTGCTTTGCTCAGTAATGATACTTACATAACTGATGCTAAATATTTATCTACTGTTGATTCGAATGGATTTGTTGACATGACGTTCGCAGTTGACGGCAAGAATGTTAAGTTATACATTAACAATGTGTATATCGACGAATATGATGCATTTAACACGGGATTGGTTGAAATGGCAGGTAATCTCGGTCTTTCTGTTTATCTTTATAACCGTGAGGCGTCTATCACTCTCAAGGATGCAAAAATTTACGCAGGCATTATTGTTAGTGATGCGACATATCCAGACTATTATGTTGAAGGTCCTGCTGTTGCAAATTACGAAACTGCAAAGACTGGTGATCTTATTTTTTCTGCTGATTTTTCAAGAAAGGATACCGGTTTCTCTCCTAGATTCCTTGCAGGTAATGGCAGTAAATTTGCAGTTACTAGTGATTTAAACAACAAGAACTATGTCAAGTTCGAGCAGGATGGCTCTGCTGCTGCTGGAACATATTATGGTTCTGTTGTAAGAGGGCTTGAGGTTAATTCCCAAACTCAATATACCACTGAATATAAGGTTAAGACTGGTCTTCATAACTCCGGTTTTTGCTTTGCAGTACCTACTATTCAGCCTTTCTCCAAATCCTTTAACATTTATGGTGATTTCCTTAATAAGAAATTTGCTACTCAACACGGGTCTAACAAGATTAACAATGTGAACGGTACTGCAGGTTCTGACGGCTTTGTTCAAGTAACGGACCTTGCTTATGATACTGATGGTTATGCGACTTTTCGTGTTGAAATGGATGGCTACAATGCTACTATCTATTATCTCGGTACAAGTGGACAATGGATATCATATAACAAGTTTAATATGATCAATACTACAAAAGTTGATGGATCCACAACATTTATTCACGAGGCAGGATTCCAACTTTGCGTAGGATTCTATCTCCATAACAAGGGTCTTGTTGTAGAGTATAAAGATATTAATATTTTTAAAGGACTTTTGATCTCTGATTCTCTTGATACAAAGCCGGAGAAGCCTGCAGAACATATACATAAACTGGTGTATACAGCAGCTAAAGCAGCAACTGCTACTGAAGATGGCAATTTAGAGTATTGGTACTGCGCGGGATGTGATTGCTATTTCACAGATGGTCAAGGTAAGTATAATGTTCCGCGCCTCAGTCTTATTATTCCTAAGGTGGAGGGAATTGTAAATCTTTACTCCGTACCGACAGAAAGAAATCTGTCTACTTCTTATTCGGTAGCGTTGCCTTATAAGGAATTCAAGCCCGGTGATGTAGTTACTATGGGACCAGTATCGATCAATGCTACCGGAAATATTGTGGCATTCAGAAGTAAAATTGATGGTGAGTATGTTTGGACATATATTAAACGTAAGGACTGCACACAAAAATTGATACCCGGTACGAATGCTTATATAGTTCAGTTCACGGTGCCCGACATAAGCTATGATAGAATGATGGTGTATGTCAGCGCGATTTTCCGTGAAAGCACAGTTGTTACAGTTAACAGACCGTTTACCTCTAACGAGTATCTTGAATACCTAAACGGTAAAGGAATTGATGTTAGCGTTCTTTATCCTACTGACTATGTAGGAGAGTTTATCAACGTATTTCCGAAATCTGATTCTGCTTTCGCAGGCAGGCTCGTCTCTCAAAAGATCAACGGAAAATCCACTTTGATTGAAGAACTCAATGAAAAATATTACACAAGCGCGCTTATTTCGGTAAAAGAAGGCGATATCATTACGTTG
This sequence comes from Clostridia bacterium, assembly GCA_017415485.1. GTDB lineage: Bacteria > Bacillota > Clostridia > Oscillospirales > CAG-272 > CAG-390. The sequence goes on along the minus strand of JAFQGP010000023.1, from coordinate 13,459 downwards.
GCAGGTACTGCTTCCAATGATTATTACAGCGTTTATTTCTTTGATGAAGCAAATAGTTTCTCCTCATACGCTACTTCTGACACAATAAGATACTATTATAATTCAAAGGATGATTGCAGAATTAATGTGTTAGTCGTTCCAAAGGGATCAACTTATATGCGTGTGATCGTTCATAAGGCAGCCTACGAGATGGGTAATGTTGTTGTTACCGTTAATCAGCCTATGAGTTCACTTGCCGCGTATAATAGCAGCAAGGAAATAAAAGTATCAGGCTTGCAGAAGGAATATACTTACACCGGTGCTGTGGTCAAGCCTAAGGTCATACTGAAAATTGGCGGCAACGTACTTAAGCTGGGTAAGGATTATAAACTGAAGTATGATGATAAAAATGTCGGTGTGAAGAAACTGACGGTAACCTTTACAGGAAACTATGCATATTTGGGTGAAGCATATATTGCTTACACAATTGTGCCCAAAAAGGTTGATCTTGTTTGGGAAAACACCTCTATGATTTATAACGGTGAGGTTCAGTCGCCCACGGCCAAGGTAAACAATCTGGCAAAGGGTGATATTTGCAATGTTACAGTTTCCGGAATAGCGAGGGATGCGGGCACCTATGCTGCTGCTGCAATCGCTCTCGATAATCCCAACTATGTGCTCTCTGACAATGTAACTTGTAACTTTACGATCGCACCCAAAGCTGTAGAGTTGGTGTGGGAAAACGTTTCTATGTTCTACACCGGCAGACCCCAGACTCCCACCGCAAAGGCTATCGGTCTTGTGAATGGCGATATCTGTAACGTTACAGTTGTCGGTTCCGGCGAAGAGCTTGGCAGCTATGTTGCAACAGCCATAGCTCTCGGCAATGCTAACTATACACTCCCCCAGAATACATCTTGTATTTTTAACATCATCAAGTCTCCTGTTCATGAGGCAGTAGGTCTCCCCGCTGAATTTGTGATCGACGTTTTGGCAATCGTACCCGACAGCGCAGAAAAGGCAGCCGCAGAAGCTGTAAACAATGCTGCCGAAGAAGCTGTAGAGGCTGCTTCTGAAGCTGCTCAGGAAGTGGTAAGTGAAATAGCTGAATCTGTTTCAAATTCTTTTGAAAATATCTTTGACAACCTGTTCAGCTTCTTTAAGAACTTCGGTTGGTAAAACAAATATTTTTCAAGGCATCTCTTTATGGGATGCCTTGATTTTTTCCTGCAAATGTGTTATAATTGAGTTATCATAAAAAAAGGAGTCATTCTATGTTACTTTCCGCAAATGCTAATATCAGAAAAATTGAAAAGCTCAAGGAGCTCGGGTACGACGCTATTGACGTTGGTCTTACACGCGTTATTTACCACGATGATCCCTATCCGCACGAGGATATTCTTGACTCGGAAGATTGGGAGAAGAATCTCGATCCCTACATAGCAAAGGCAAAGGAAGTCGGGCTGAAGATCGCAACGACTCACCTTCCTTATCGCTATGATTATACCGATACCGAGTCGGAAAAGTTCGCTTATTGCCACGAAATGGCGGTCAGATCGCTCAAGGCGTCCGAGTATCTCGGCGCAGAGTGGACGGTTATGCACGTAAGCACTGTGGAGGGCACCGTTGAATACGTAAAGCGCCTCTTTGCCGAGTCGGGTGTCAAGAATATCGGTATTGCCATCGAGAATATGGCTAAACGTCCCGTCGGTGAGCTCATCGAGGCTGTCGATATTCTTGCCGGCGAAGGCTACAAGGTCGGAATTTGCCTTGACATAGGTCACGCTCATATAAATAAGTTCTTCGACAACGACATCCCCGAGGTCATTGCGGCGATGGGCAAGCGCATCAAGATGCTCCACGTTCACGATAACAACCGCGCGTCGGATATGCACAAGGCTCCTTTTATGGGCACCGTGCCGTGGGCAAAGGTTATGGCTGCCCTCAAGGAAGCGGGCTATGAGGGCGAGTTCAACTTTGAGCTTCAGCCCGAAAAGGTTCCGCACGCCGCTTCAATGGAGCTTTACGAGCAGTATTCGGTTGAGATCGGAAAATACCTTATCGATCTTTTTGAAAAAGCCTGATCCTGTGACGCTATGAAAAAGATATTGCTGACCGTCTTGGTGTTTGCGTTGCTTTTTGCGATCTCCTGCACCGATGGCGGTGAAGTCGCAGAAACCACGCAATTGCCCGAAACCACCACGGAAGAAAGCGAGGAAGACACTATGCTGTCTTTTGTTCCGAGCGAATATATCATTATCTACCCGAGCGATGCTTATAAGGAAAAGTATCTTGCGATCCTTTCTTCGAACGCAATAAGCAATGAATATAATGTCAGAATTGATTACAGAGCAGATACGACTGCCGAGCGCGAATGCGAGATACTCGTCGGCAACACCAACCGTCCCGAAAGCCAAACGGCACTCGGGATGATGGGTGAAAATGATATGATCGTTGCGGTTATAAATAAGAAGATCGTTATCGCAGCAACGAGCGATGATCTTTACGATGCGGCTGTGTTCCGTTTTATGTCTGCGCTTAAAGATGGCACTTTGCCGCCCGATCTCTCTATAATTGAAAATACAACGACACTCAACAAAGTCGCAGACGGCTTTGGCAAGAACAGCAGCCTTTCCTTCACTGCCGCGTTTGCGCATAAGAACAGCGCGCTTGAGATCAGGATCGGTGAGGGCTACGTTGTCGAGTTTACTCCCACAAGCGTTGCACTCTACCGTCAGGAAAAGCAGAGAACAGAGCTTGCAAAAAAGGTCGTTCTCTCGCAGTTGGAATATACATATAACGTAAATTGCCATTTTGACGGCGAATATCTTCGCGCATATTTTTGGGATCCTGCTTTGAATATGGATACCTGGCAGATATTCGAGGTTAAAACACCCGATCTTGCGGGTGAAGTCCGTGTCGGTGATCCGAGCGGGTACGGCACGGCAATTTCCGCCGTTGATTGCAAAGAAGTGGAACTCATCGACCGCGGCGCGACCTATCAGAACAACGTGGTTATGAATGCCGCCGATCCCGATATTCTTTATCACGAAGGCTATTATTATATGTACGTAACGGGCAATCACTATCCCGTTTACCGCTCTGCCGATCTTGCAAAATGGGAATACGTCGGCGTTTCGCTCCCCGAGGTTTCCTGGAATATCGACAAGAGATATATGTGGGCGCCCGACGTTGAATATATCGGCGGCAAGTTCTATATGGCGGTATCCATGGGCGAGGCAGGTTTTGGGATCGCAGTTGCCGATAAGCCCGAAGGCCCCTTCATTTGCGCGGGCGATATGCCTTTTTTGACCAAAACGATCGACGGTCACATCTTCGTTGATGACGACGGCAAGATCTATCTCTATTACACCTCTTGGTGCGACGGCAGAGCTTACGGCATCTGGGGACTTGAGATGGAATCCGATTGCCTGGCCCCGAAGTGGGAGACCGAAAAGCTCATCTTCACGCCCACCGAGCCTTGGGAAAAGACGATGAACCGCGGCGGCGTTGTTGAAGCCCCGTATATGCTGAAAAAAGAAGGCGTATACTACCTTGTCTATTCCGGAAGCCATTTTGAGGCTGATTACGCGGTCGGATATGCGACGTCAACGAATCCGCTTGAGGGCTTCAAGAAGAGCGAGCACAATCCCATCCTCCGCGGAACTGCCGACACGCGCGGCACGGGGCATTGCTCGATAATCGAGACTCACACGGGCGGAATGGCGATGGTTTATCATACCCATAACACACCTACCGCCGTTCAACCGCGTCACGTTGCGATCGATCCCGTCAGATTTGTCAAAACAGCCGACGGCTATCGCCTCGAGGTCTGCGGACCGACAACTTCGAAAGTCCCGCTTGAAATATTCAAATAACACAAAACCGTTTCGGAGCTTTCCGAAACGGTTTCTTTCTTATATTTGAGGAAGGATATGCTTCCAAATTGCGCTGAGTATCGGTTCTACGTTCGAATTCATCGCCTGCGTTGCAATGACAGCGTTTTTCTCGGGAAGAATGATGACGAACTGACCCTCTCTGCCGTAGCAACGGTAGCTGCCCTCGACCGCTTTGTTGAGCCAGAAGTAGAAGCCGTAGCCTGCCTCTTCGTCGGCGCAGTATCCGCCGGGATTCATCACGTAGGTGTCGTAATGCTTGCTTCCCGCCGCCTTTACCCATTCCTCGGAAAGCAGACGCTCGCCATTGTATTTGCCGCCCGATACGTAGAGCTGACCAAGCTTTGCCATATCGACGATATCAAGATAGAGATCGCTCGCCGCAAATGTGTGACCCGCGGGGTCGGTGTCCCAACGGGGCTTTTTTACACCCATGGGCTTCCACATTTTTTCGTAGAGATAGTCGCAGATAGTCATACCGACTGCCTTTTCGAGCATTCTTCCCGCAACATAGGGCGCGAGGTTGCCGTAAACAAATTTCTCGCCCGCTCCCCACGCCATCGGACGGGTGAAGGCAAAGGTGAGCCATTCCTTTTCCCCCTTCTCACGGAGCATCTTTCGGTCAACTACCATAAGATGCTTTGTGCCGTGACCTGTTGACATCGTGAGCAGATTGAAAAGAGTTACGTCATTCCAACGGGGATCAATGTCCGCGGGGAGAATGTCAGCGAAGAAATCCACGGGCTTGTCGGTGAGCTTCAGCTTGCCCTCATCGACGGCAAATCCGATCGCAGTCGCCGTGTGGCTCTTTGCAACAGAGAAGACGTTGTGCTCGATAGTTTCGCTGAAACGGTGCAGTGCGAGAAGCGCATCGTCCTTGATGACAGCAACCGCATCCATATTTATGTTCTGTTCCTTGATTTCGGAAATGAAGCTTTGAAGGTCGATCATTAATTTGTCCTCTTTTTTGTATGTTTCCGGATCATTTTTCGGGTTCATCCGAAGCGTCCCAATCGCCGACTATGTCTTTCAGCTTTTCCTCTGTTCGTGCCGCGTCGAATGTGGTGCAGCGCACGTGAATTATGTCGCCTTCGTGCAAGGCTTTCGGGGAGTGCTTGCTGCGTTGCTCTTCGGGCAGGACTTGCTTGTGCGAAAGAACAAACAGACCTGTCGGCCAAAAGATGTCGCGAACCTGCATACCGATCGCAAATGCGCCGCGCTTGACGGGCACGTAGCGGTCGATTATTTCGGGCGTTTTGCCTGCGTTGATCTCGTGAACGAGATTTTCAAGCACTCGGTCGTTGATCGATTCGGCGCCGAATATTTCGGTTATCAGAAATGCCACGCCTGCCGCGACAATAACGTAAATGACGTTGTCGTAACAGGAAAGCGCCTCAACTGCAAATACTATCGCCGTCAAGGGCATTTTCATCATACCCGCAATACATGCGGTGATGCCAAGCACAAGAATGACCGTGTGGTAGGAGCCGTCAAGCCCGAAGACTTGCCCGAGAAGCGCGGAAAGGAGCGAGGAAACGAGCGCACCGACTGCCATAAGCGGCAGAAAGATACCGCCCGTGACGCGGTTGGAGTTGGCACAGAGAGTGAGTGTCGCGCGAACGATCAGTATAATGAGGAGCATCCATACAGCGGTTTTTGCGTCCAAAAGGTGCAAAATGAGCTCGTGACCCGTGGAAATGAAAGAATATGAGCAAAGTCCCGCGACAAAAGTCAGCGAAAATACAATAAAGATGCGCCAACCGTGCGGAATGCGTCCGAGCGTTTTGTTGAAAAAGTTGAAGATGATGCGGTAATAGCTCAAAAACAGAACGGCGAAAAGTCCCATCGTCACGCCCACAAGGAGAGGGATCCAGACGTCCCCCAGCTCAAGCTGCGGAAGCTCCATGGAGGGGAAGAGCGTTTTGCTGACTCCGAGTATGGGCGCGATCAGCTCTGTCGTTGCGGTGGCAAACATAACCGAAGTTGTGGCGATCATAAGTATCATCGGGGAGATGCGCTGGTGAGCTTCTTCAACGGCAAAAAGAACGCCCGAGATCGGCGCGCCGGTAGCCACGGCAAAGCCCGAACAGGCACCGCCCGTCATCGAATATCTGTCCCAAGCGTGAAATCGCTTTCCGAAGGTTGTCACGCTTCCGCGCCCGATCGCAACACCCATCTGAACCGAGGGACCCTCGTTTCCGAGAGGTACTCCGATGATGAACGAAACGAGCGACATACCGAAAATTCCAATGAGATTCCGAACCCACTTGAATGAAATAATTCCGCGCAAAATACCTATCGAGGTAGGAATTCCGCCCCCGCGCAGATTTGGTATGCGCTTATAAATGAAGGAAAATAAAAAGGCGGGGATCAGAAAAGCAACAAGAATAATGGGGATTATGTATGGCTTTCCGCCGATCAGATGATACCCTTTTTCGGAAAAAGAGATCGCGAATTTGGCGCAGACCTTATAAAGATTTACTGCCAGAGAAGTCAGAACACCCGTCAGCGCGCCAAACGATACTGCGGGCAGGATGGACTTAAAGAATAGGTTTTGATTCTTTGACTTCATAGCGCCTCCAATGTAGTGAAATATTTCGCCTGAGGCGAAATGTGAAATCTTGCTGTCGCAAGGTGAAATTCGCACTCCGTGCGAGTGAAATATTTCGCTTTCAGCGAAATGTTAAGGTAGAAATTTGCCGCGGCAAATTTCATTTCAATAAAAATAGATTAAGTTCCCATGTAGTAATTATACTACTTTTTGAAGTTGTAATCCAATAATCCGGTTATTCTTTAATAACCCTTACTATCTTTTTTATTCTACTGACAGGGCAATTGAATGCACTTGAATAACATTCACCAGTTGATATCACGAGCCCTTGGACCTCTATGTTTTCAGCCCCATAAGGTATTACTACCTTGTCTCCTACATGTACGTCGAGATCGCCGGGAAAGTAATACAAAGGACTTCCACTGAGCCCGTCTGATGCAACCTTGCAGAAAGAGTAGAGCGTTTTATCCGCTTGAGCAGCCTTCTTTTGGTTGATCTCTTCTTTTGCAGCTTCTTCATACGCCTTATTTACCGCTGCATCGTAATCTGCGCGTGTTTCAAATGAATCGGGCGATATTCCGAATTTGTTCGGTCTGCAATACTTGCGCCATAAATATTTTTGTTTATTAACGGCTGCGAGATATTCTTCTTCGCTATCATAATTCAACGGATTAATCACAGAATAGCGTTCGGATTTATATTTCTTTCTCCACGCATTGGCTCCGGAATACTTATATCTGTTAGATGTCTGCTCTGTATTCTTAATGTAGGCATCCATCTCTCGTATCCATTTTGGAGTTTTATCGTGAATCACCCTGCCGGTATGCGATTCCAGCAACGGGACTACACAAGAGCGGAGCGCTCTCATAGTTTCTACCTCTTTGCCGTCTGAAGCAGACTGTATGCATTCGTTGATAAAATCAACAAGATTTTGTGTGTTCCATTCGGTATTGTTTAGGGCTTTTTCAATGAGATATGCCGCTTGTTCGGTGATATCAAATTTTAATAAAAATAATACGATTTCAGAAATATAAGTGAGTATCTCGGGGTGATCAGCGAGTTTTTTTGAAGTGAAAGACGGATCACTCTTTATATATTCAGCCAAAACAGCTCTGAATCTTCCGGGATATGCCGATATATGCAAAATACTGCCGTGTGTATGATAATTAGCCGCATTCGGTTTAGGATAATACGTTTTGAAGAAATCCAAACACCAAACCCAGACTTTTATAGCAAAATCGGGATCGTGCTCAAAGAGCGTCATAATAATCTTCCTGAAGGATGTATGAGGGGCGTCCGTTTCATCGGGAATATCAACGGGAAGATCAAAATGAGCTTTTATTGCTTTTGAGTATAAAATGATTCCGCGATCAGATAAAAACTCCTTGTTTTTATAAAACTCGTGCGCCGGATTGGGTTGCGTGGCTTTTGGGGAGTTGTCGGGAATATCGTTGTAATTTACACTAAGTCGAATACCGGGGAAGTAAAAATGGTTGTCCCATTCATTGTCATCGTCGTAATCATCATCGTCGTCCCAATCCGAGTCATCATCGTCATCATCCCAATCGTCATCATCGTCGTCATCATCCCAGTCGATCTCCGGTGGATCATCTTTGGCGTTTATTTCGTTTATTATTCTTTGGCGTTCCACTTCTTTATGCACTTTTTCAATAATGTCTAATTTACCGTCGCCATCGAAATCGAAACGATCACGCCAAGGATCGCCAAAATCAAATACATTTGACATTTTTCTTCTCCTTTTGGGGATTTACAGTCAACCAATGATTGCATAGAGCAAACTCACTCGAAAAAATGCTTTCCTATGCAATTGGCACATCTACCGCAGTTTCTTGCTGTATGATCATCCAAAGCATTTCTGATTTGCTTCATATAGCATTCTTTAGAATCAATAAACTTGTTGAATTCTCGGAACTCTTTCCAACGATACCAAGATACGATTTTTGATCTCTTCATATCGCAAGTCCATTCTCGTTCTGTTCTGAAATAACGAGAATTTTTACGATACAAATAACCGTCAACTAATAAATACTCGATAATTTTGTCAGCCTTATCCTGATTCCAGTTGAACTCGTCCATTATGTCTTGACGGCTACATTCGGGATTATCGGTAACATAGTCAATTGCTTTTGTAAGATCTGCAGCAGTTGGAAAGGCGTGTGTAATAAAGTAAATGTTGGTATCGTTATCGTCATCCCCTACTAACATTATTGCATAGGCTGACTTAACGAGATTCTTATCTCTGCCGGCACGTCCAATTTGTTGATAATATGCGATGATTCCTGCAGGTTGTTGATAATGGACAACAAACGCAATATTCTTCTTATCTACACCCATACCATATGCAATGGTTGCAACAATTACATCATATTTGTCATCGATGAAATTCTGCTCAATTGTTTTTTTCAAATCTTTGATGCCAAGATCGTTTTCTATTCTTGCATAATACTCTTGGGCGTTAAAACCGTTTTCATTCAAATATTTTGCTACACGTTTACATTCCGCAACTGTCAAACAATAAATAATCCCGGGACCGTTTTTTATTAGGCGCGGAAGATTCTTTTTTAACCAATTCAGTTTGTTATCGTCGGTACCCATGTGCAAAATATCAATGTAGAAGTTTTCTCGTTCCATGGGTCCACGGAGTACTTCCAAATCTTTTCCAAGCTGATGTTTAATATCCCTTATAACTCTATCATTGGCGGTTGCAGTAGTGGCAAGTATAGAAACATCGGGAGATAACTCCTTGATAAAACGAACTATTCTTCTAAAGCTAACACGAAAATCGTGTCCCCAATCTGAAATGCAATGAGCTTCGTCTATTGCCAGCAATGAAACGTGCGGTAACACATTCTCCAACTCGGTTTTAAATCTGTAGTTGGTTAGTTTCTCAGGAGCAATAAGTATCGCATCAATTTTATCAGCTTTAATCTGTTTGTAAATATCAGCCCACTCTTTTTCATTCTCAGATGTTATTTCTCTCACATTCAAATTGAAGTTATCTTTGTTAACTGATTGAATCTGATTTCTCATAAGAGCGATTAAAGGGCTAATTATGATCGCAGGGCCTTTTCCTATTTCGCGCATTTTCTTGATTGACATAAAGTAAACAAGGCTTTTGCCCCAGCCGGTACGCTGTACTACAAGAGTTTTTCTTCCCTCCAGAACAGATACAATTGCTTTATCTTGATCATCACGGAATGAAGCAGATGGATCGTCATAAATATCTCTTAACATCGCAAGTAAGTTATACTTGTCTTGACGGATGGCTTTATTAACTGCTTTGCTGATTTGTGGACTTAATTTCCCATCTATTCTATCTCCGATATAGTTTTCTAAGTCTTTTTCGGCATCTATCTCCTTGCTGAGTTTGTGAATTTCTTTTTCGATTATTATATCATAATCTTTTCGTGTTAACTGTTCTTTTTTCTTGCTTTGAGATGGATATTTGCGTTCTAATAAAACCTCTAAAGTATCTTTACTGATATAATGTCGATATGTACAGAGATAGCGATAGTAGGATTCGTTCTCTAAAAAAGCCTCGTACAGTGTTTTTCCATTGAAAGGACCACCGGTTATTTTATCGTCGGCTCTTAATTCGCTGCGATTTTTTTGAGATGCGTCGGAATAGGACGGCAAAGATTTTTCAATCTCATCCAAATCTTTAGTTATAATTCTTTGTGTCTTTGAACTTATACCATATTCAGCAGTTTGAGAGCATAATTTGCTAAAATAAGCGGGATCCATTTTATAGATAGACCGTAAAGTAATGCCAATATATTTTCCAAAAGGCATTACATCATCTGCTTTTAGATCAATATAAGTTCCCATGTATAGTCTCCTAATTAATTGTTTGCAGGTAATCCCCACATGTGTGCCAGCTACTACTATATTTAAGGTTACATAAATAATTATATCATATTTTCCATTTTTCGTCAATTATCAAAAACATAATAACCTATAATTGTTGATGTTTTTTTGAAAAAGATGGTTTGTTTGCATCTTGAAAGGCATGAGATATACCTCATTCATCAGAAAGTGAAGGGTAGTGATCAGATCGCGCAGATAGGAATTGATGCTGACATCGTTTTGAAGTGTACTTCTCAAATATACTACGTACTGCTTGTACATCTCTGATGTGAATGCTTCGACCGGCATCTTGGCATCAAAGTATTTGTAGAATTGTGTGTAGCTCTGTTTGTAGTGATTAATAGTACCTTCGCGCAGATTTCTTTGTCTGCAATTATCAAGGTATTTGTTGCAACCGTCTTCAAAAGTAACGCTTTGCTCGGGCAACATGTTCAGCTTTTTCATCTTAAAAAACCTCCAAAACAAATTGGACACATCATCGGGTAAAACCCTAAAATGATGTGTCCAACTATTTTTCTATTGGAAGTTGTCAAAAAGTTGCTTTACAGTTGCCTTGAAGTTCCGAAAAAGTTGTTTGCAACTTCCTTGAAACTTGCGAAAAGCCTTGTAAAATCTAGCTTTTTGATAATCTTATTTCATAGCCTCTTCGATAGCAACTGCTACAGCTACGGTCATACCAACCATGGGGTTGTTACCTGCGCCGATGAGACCCATCATCTCTACGTGTGCGGGAACGGAGGAAGAACCTGCGAACTGCGCGTCGGAGTGCATACGGCCCATGGTGTCGGTCATACCGTAGGATGCGGGACCTGCTGCCATGTTATCGGGATGGAGGGTACGGCCTGTTCCGCCGCCGGAAGCAACGGAGAAGTAGTTTACGCCGTTCTCGTTACACCACTTCTTGTAGGTGCCTGCAACGGGATGCTGGAAACGGGTGGGGTTGGTGGAGTTACCGGTGATCGATACGCCGACGTTCTCGAGCTTCATGATAGCAACGCCCTCGGGTACGCTGTCGGAGCCGTAGCAACGAACGTTTGCACGTGCGCCCTTCGAGAAGGGGATCTCCTTGACGACCTTTACGGTCTCGGTGTAGGGATCAAACTCGGTCTGGCAGTATGTAAAGCCGTTGATACGGGAGATGATGTATGCAGCGTCCTTGCCAAGACCGTTGAGGATAACGCGGAGAGGCTTGGTTCTTACCTTGTTAGCGTTGAGAGCGATCTTGATCGCGCCCTCTGCTGCTGCGAAGGACTCGTGACCTGCGAGGAAGCAGAAGCACTCGGTCTCATCGGAAAGAAGCATCTTGCCGAGGTTACCGTGGCCGAGACCAACCTTGCGGTTTTCAGCAACCGAACCGGGGATGCAGAAGGACTGAAGTCCGATACCGATGTCTGCTGCTGCGTCAGCTGCCTTCTTGTCGCCCTTCTTGATAGCGATTGCAGCGCCTACAACGTATGCCCACTTTGCGTTCTCGAAGCAGATGGGCTGGGTTTCCTGAACGATGGTATAGGGGTCGATACCCTTCGCATCGCAGATCTCCTTGCACTCGTCGATGGAGGAGATGCCATATTCTTTCAAGCAAGCGAGAATTTTCGCTTCGCGTCTTTCATAACCTTCAAAATTAGCCATTTTAATTTTCTCCTCCTTATATTATTCCTTGCGGGGGTCGATGTACTTAACAACGCCGTCTTCGGGCTTGAAGCGGCCGTAAGTACCCTTGGACTGCTCGTAAGCTTCGTTGGGCTCCATGCCCTTCTTGATGAAGTCGGTCATCTTGCCGAGGGATACGAACTCATATCCGCAAACTTCATTGTTCTCATCGAGTGCCATTCTGGTGCAATAGCCCTCGGTCATCTCGAGGTAACGAACGCCCTTTTCCTTGGTGCCGTACATAGTACCGACCATGGAGCGTGCGCCCTTACCGAGGTCTTCCATACCTGCGCCGATAACGAGACCACCCTCGGAGAAAGCGGACTGGCTGCGGCCGTAAACGATCTGGAGGAAGAGCTCTCTCATTGCGGTGTTGATAGCGTCGCAAACGAGGTCGGTGTTAAGAGCCTCGAGGAGAGTCTTGCCGGGGAGGATCTCAGCAGCCATAGCTGCGGAGTGTGTCATACCGGAACATCCGATGGTCTCTACGAGAGCCTCTTCGATGATACCGTTCTTGACGTTGAGGGAAAGCTTACAAGCTCCCTGCTGGGGTGCACACCATCCCACACCGTGGGTGTATGCGGAAATATCGGTGATCTGCTTTGCCTGGATCCATTTGCCCTCTTCGGGAATGGGTGCGGGTCCGTGATCGCAGCCCTTCTTAACAACGCACATCTGAGCTACTTCATGGCTCTGTGCGTAAGGGCATTCACTTACGTTGCTCATTGGTTTTATCTCCTTATTTTTTAATTTTTTTCGTGATTACTTTGCGGCTTCGATAAGATTTTTTACCGCTTCCGCATAATGCTTGCCGATAAAGGCTCTGCCGTTATCGTTGGGGTGAACTCCGTCCGCCGAATAGAACTTCGGCTCGGGCTGAGTCTTCAGCGCTTCTGCAAAGAGCTCGTCGAGGGGAATATAGACGTCTGCAAATTCGTCTGCAAGCTCGCGGACGATCGCAATGATGCGGTCGACCTCGCCTCTCCAGGATTCCTTGGCTTCGTCGTCAAGGAGGAAGGGAGCAAGCATAACTATCTTTGCGTGAGTCTCGTTCTTAAGACGCTCAAGGATAGCGCGGTAGTTGGTTGCAACCTGCGCGTCGGTGGTTGCGATCTGAGTTCCGCCGTGGCGGTGCCAAACGTCGTTGATGCCGATGAGGATCGAAACAATGTCGGGATCAAACGCGATAGCATCGGGGTAGAGGCGGTCAAAAAGCTGATCGGTGCGGTTTCCGCTGATGCCGAAGTTGATGAACTCAATTTCGGTGTCGGGGAAATCTGCGCGAATATTTTCTGCGGCGAATTTGGGATAACCCATGCCGAGATCGTGATAATTTCGCTTATCTCTGCCAGCGTCGGTTATGCTGTCGCCTTGAAATACGATCTTCATTTTATTATTTTAAGTTACATGTATAAAAGAGAAGATTTAGTAAATAAGTTTGATGATCTATGTCAGAGATATAATAATATAAGAACTAATAGTATGGCATGCCAGT
>JAFQGP010000022.1 GCA_017415485.1 Clostridia bacterium | reverse complement strand
AGAAAAATCCTCGATCATTCCGCCGGGGTAGCCGGGGATATCTTTGAATTCATAATAGCTCTTGCTGCTGCTTTCGCTCGTAAGGCAAAAATCATCGGGAAGTACAAGCTTGCCTTCTTTGGTATTCTCTTCGATCCATTCCGCAAATTTTGCAAAAGCATCCTTGAAGCCTTCGCGCTCGTGTCCCGTGATGACTATCTTGTTGCCGACGGTGCAAGCCACGCCCGCGCCGTAAGGGATCGAGGAAATGGCAACGTCCAATTCATCAAAATCAACAAAGCTGAGAAGTATCTCTTTGAGTGCGGGATCTGCATTTTCGCCGCCCGCGTTCTTTGATCTCACGATCTCGGGCTTAACTCCGCACTTCTCTTCGATAAAGTCCTGCAGCTTACGCGCGGCATTGAATTCGTCATCGGTATCATCCGAGGGGTAAACTATGCGATATTCACATACTCCGGGAGCAAAAAGGACTGTTCCCTCTTCAACAGGTTCTGCTGTAGTGTCGGGAATCGGTACAGTTGTTTCTTCCGCAACACCGCCGTTGCAGGATGACAGAATAACGCAAAATATAGCAATAAAAAGTAATAATACGCGTTTTTTCATCATTTTAATTCATTTTTACCTTATCAAAGGACATATCAATATCCTTCTTCGACCAGCCGAGACCGAGGTAGTCGTTCTCTTCCCAAGCGGCTTTTGCTTTCTCGAGTGCTTCGGGGAGGGGCTTCCAAGCTACTGCGCGCGGCGGATGGTCTGCGGGATCGTCGCCTTCCTTGAGAAAGGGAGTCCAGGTATCGTTTTCATACTTCTTGCGGTCTTCCTCGTCATCCCACTTGGGAATGTCGAAGGGCTGACCGCCCGAAAGAACCGACTTCCAAGCAAGGATTCCGACAGAGGACATTGCGCAAGCGCGGTATACGTTGAGATAGGGCTGCTCGTTCTTGCGGATAGCCTCGCCGAAGTAATACTGAACCCAGAAATCTCCGCCGCCGTGACCTGCCGCAGATGCGAGATCGCCGAAATCGGGCCAATCAGGGGCATATGAGCGATACGCGGGCTGATCCATTCGGCTTACGTCGGAGTGGTAAACAACAACATTGCCGGTCGATCTTTCGACCTCAGCGGCGCCGTGAGTGCCGTAAAGACGTGCGATGCCCGAGTGAGTTCTGAACGCACCTTGAAGTGTGCGGACGACCGCGCCGTTATCCATCTGGCAGACGATAACTCCGCCCGAATCCTGCTGACGGAATTCATATTCGCGGTAGCTCTGATCCTTTATCTGCGGAACGAAGCCGTTGACGCGAACGGGCATGGTGCCGGTTATATACATCATCTGCGCGATGGCGTGAGTGCAGTAATACGTCGAAGGGATCTGATTGCGCCAATGGTATTCGCCTGGAGCGTATTTATATGTAGTGGCGTTCGACATCGGGTGGCAGTATTCAGCCTCGCCGTAAAGCATCTCGCCGAGCTCACCCGATTCGTAGAGGCGTTTGATCTCAAGACGCTGCTTTGTGAAGGGATAGTTTTCCGCGATCATATATATCTTGCCGGTCTCTTCAACCGCGCGGCAAAGGGCAACGCCCTCGGCGAGAGTGGACATAGCGGTGCACTCGGAAAGAACGTGCTTACCCGCGTGCAGAGCCTTGATGGCAAACTCCGCGTGTTCGTTGAAGTAGTTTGCAAGAACGACTGCGTCGATATCCGACTTGAGCATTTCGTCGTAATCCGTAAAGGTCATAAGAGTGCCGTCGGGATCATACTGCGATTTGATGACCTCGAGCTTTTCGGGTCTGCGATCGCAAACAGCCGCAAGTTTTAGTCCTGTGCAAGACGCGGGCTTCATAAAGGTCTTTCCTCTGCCCGTTCCGACAACGCCTATTCTGATTTTATTTTCCATAAAAGAGATCCCCCTTTAATATTGTAATATATAATAATATTACAACATTTTAGGGAGATTGTCAAGTATTTTTTCAAAAGAGTGAGCAGATCCAATAAATAACGCCGTAAATTGTTCCCGCAGCGGTGCCGTATAGAAGCACGGGCCCCGCAACGGTGAATATTCCCGATCCGAGCCCGAGAACAAAGCCCTCGTTTTTGGAATCTATCGCGGCTGACACTACGGAATTTGCAAAACCCGTGATCGGCACAAGCGTGCCCGCACCTGCGACCTTTGCGATATTGTCAAAAATACCGATCGCAGTCAGAAACGCCGCCACAGCGACGAGGATTACGGATGTCAGAAGTCCCGCGTCTTCCTTGACCATTCCGAGACTTTTCCAGAGTGTTGTGAGTCCTTGCGCAACGGCGCAAATGAGCCCGCCGATCAAAAATGCTCGTGTTGTATCCGCCGCAAGATGTGATTTTGGCGCGTGTGCATCGGCAAATTTTGAATATTCCTTCTTTCCGATATTCATTTTTTACTCCTTTTTTGATCAAAGGTATTTACAAGAAGCGAAAAATAGGTTATAATTATATTAATGTATGATTGGGGGATAACGATATGTCAAATTCTTGGAACGAATTTTGCGACGGCGCTGGAAGATTTTTCGATAAGCTTTCTTCCGAGGCTGTAAGGCTGACCGACGCCGCGGGAATGCAGATAAAGCTTGAAAACGTCAAAAACAGACTTGAGAAGGAATATGCCACACTCGGCAAGCTGACTTATGCCAAGCTCAACGGCGGCAGCGACAACGCCGAAAAGATCGAGGCTTCTCTTTCGAGGATCGCGGAACTCCGCAAGACCGAAAAGGAAATTGAGCGCGACATCAAAGAAGCAAAGGCGGAAAAGGACGCGCAGAAGGAAGCAGATAAAGCAGTAAAATAAGTTGTTAGCTACTAGTTACCAGTTGCTAGTTGAAGGAGAATTTCCTCGCCGAATCGGCGAGGAAATTTTCTTTTTAGAGATAGGTCTTGAACTTTTCGACAGCGTTTTCTTCAAATGCAAGGGCATCCTTGGCAAGCGAAAGTGCTTCGCCGGAGATGCCTACTTCCTCGGCTTCGCCGATGTCGCGGTAAAGCTCGGTGACTCCCATTGTGAGTCCCTGGATCATCATCTCTGCGAGATGCTCGCTTGTTGAATCGGTAGCGGTATTCATCACCATACCGATCTTTGCGCCTGCTTTGGTAAGCATATTCTCTTCCTTGGGTGTGATGCCCGCCTCGATCATCAGCTTCGAGACGCGCGAAGCAAGACCTTCAAAGCCATCGATGGTCTTGGTCATCTCGGCGCGGAGATCGGGGTCTCTCACTCTGCCGAGGATATCGGTTGTCGAAGTGGTTCCCATTTTGAGATTTTTATAAAGATCGTCAAGAAGCACCGCTCTTGTGATCTTGGTTTTAACCTGAGGCATTTTTGCGCTCCTTTGATTTTTGATTTGACTATGTTGTCAATCTTTATTGTTTCCCGAGAAAAGAAAAATATGCGAAATAAAAAAACTGCCAAAAGGCTCCTTCTCATAAGGAAGTTTGATTTTTCATTGTAGGACCGGCATCGACGGTCCATCAAAGCATAATTGCTCCGCAGTAGACAAATAATTAACCCCGACAGATTTTTATGTCTGTCGGGGTTTTTCTAAAATTATAATAACTCTCTATCTAACGGATGCTCTTGCAGCCACTTTTCAAGCCACATTTTGTTTCCCAAGCTGATTATTCTATCATTCTTATCTGCGACACATGATATAATTTTTAATGCCTTTCCTCTGCACATATTATCATAATTCATTACCTCCAAAATATGGTGTGCAACCCAAATGCGAACCGTTTCATTTTCATGAGATAACAGCTCATAGAAACTCAGTTTTATTGTTGGATTCATATGATCTATTTCATATGCTATTGCTCTGATCCTATCCGCCAAACGATTGTATTGTCTTACGCTTTTTTTATCTGCATAATCTGTTTCATCCATTTTGATAACTGATGTAACATATTCAAAAATCAAATCCATTAGAATCTCCTTTTATCACCAGTTTCGCCTTTGTATTACAGCGTTGCAAGCAACGCTGGCATCGGGCAAAGTCCCAAAACATATAATACTGATTATATTATATCATAAATCTGCAGAGAAAGCAAGAGTTATATTCCGACTTCGTCGGAGTGATATTATTGCTATCGCAACAGTGATATTGAAGCCTTACGGCTTCAGTGATATTTTATTCGCCACAAAACTCGCGTAGCGAATATCACTCGGCATAAGCCGAATATCACTGCGAAGCAATAGAACTCGCCGCAGGCGAATAAAACTGCGAGACTTCCTTATGAGAAGTCTCGCAAGCGGCAGTTTTTTCATTTATTCAGTCAATTTCAGCTTTCTAACGTCACTCCCAAGGAAGACAAGCGGGCGGAATTCGCCGAGGATGCGGCTGGTTATTCTGTCCCAATAGCGGGAATTGAGCTCATTCTGATTGAGATTGGTGCTTATCACGGTGGGAAGTCCCGTCGAGATGCGGCTGTTGAGCACGTTATAGATGGTGCTTACCGTGAACTGGTTTGAGACCTCGGCGCCGAGGTCGTCGATTATGAGCAGATCGCAGGCGTAATATCGGTCGATATCGTATCCGCTTTCACTTCCCGCGGAATTGCCGAAGCGGTTACGCTCGAAATCGGCAAGCATACCGATCGCGCCTGTGTAGACAACGTCAAAGCCACGGTCAACGAGGGCTCTTGTCAGCGCGGTCGAAAGATGAGTCTTTCCGAGTCCCGTACCGCCGAGGAGCAGGAGATTTTGCGAGCTGTAAGGATCGAATTTCGCGGCATATTCCTTCATTGTTTTGAGAACGTAGCTCATATTCTCATAAGAACGCGGATTGGTTTTGTAGTAATCAAGGCGGAAATTATCAAAGGTCTGATGTTCCATCAGCTTTGCAATACCCGCGCTCTCGTAACCCGCCATACGCAGACGGAGCTTCATGCACTCGCACATCTCGCCGTCAACGTAGCCCGAATCGCGGCAGAGCTCGCATTCATATCGTGGATCCGAATAATCTGCGGGATATCCGTAGGTCGCGAGCAGAAGATTGCGCTCGTAATTGAGCCTTTCGACATCGCGCTTTACCTTCTCAAAGGACTCATTGCTCTTGCCGAGCACGGCGTTGAGAAGTCTGGGACCTGTGTCGGAAAGGGCTCGGTCAAGCGCGCGCAGACCGCTGATCTTTGACCAAAGCTCGCGGCGGCGGACATCTGCATCCGCCTCGGCCTTTTTATATTTTTCTTTATATTCCTCGCGAATGCGGCGGAAATTATCTATATTGTATCCCATTTTTGCGCCTCTTTACTTTCTTTTCTTTTGTGCGGGGGCGGTTTTTGCTATCTCGGGTGCGGTGCCGGAGCCTTCATAGCTGCGGCGGAGCGCTGCCTCAAAGAAATCTGTCGAATCAAAGCTCTTGCCCGCGGGGGGCTCGCCCTTCGCCTCTGCCTCGGCAGCCATCTGCGCGCGAACCTCTTCCTCTGTTTTCAAACCGCTTGCATTCCAGCTTTCAAGTATTGCGTTTGCGTAATTGAGCGAGGGCTCGTTGATCTTATCTATCGTGATCTCATAAGCGATCTTGATGACCTCGATGCCGAAGCCCATTGTCTGTGTCCAGGATTCGATGAACTTCTTCTCTCTCGTTGTCAGCGCGCGGGTCATATTCATACCGAAGAGCGAACGGATCTGAACCTCGAGATCGTGCTTTTCCTGTGCCTTGCGAAGATGCTCTTCGAGAGTTTCCTTATCGGTGATACCGTCATCATAAAGCGAAATTGCGGTGGTTTCAAGATAGCGCACGGAATTTTTACCTATCTGTGCGCAATAGGTACAAAGAGTGGTTATGTAATCGGGTGAAAAGCCGAGATAATCGCGCAGGGCAATGATCTTTGCGATCTCGCCGACGCGGAGCATCTTGCCGAGAGCGCGCTCGCATTCGTCGATCATAAGAGCGACCTCGCGGTCGTTTTCGACCATTCCTGCGATCTCCGAGCTTGAATAATTCGGAAGCGTTCCGAGATCCTCGCGCTTGCCGATCTTTTTGGGCTTTTCTGCAGTTTTCTCTTCCTTTACGGGTGCTTCTTCCTGCTCAAAGGAAAGAATTCCTGCACCGCGCCAGAAAGCGATCGCCTTTTCAACCGCATCCTCGCTGACCGAGCATTTCTCCGCAAGCGCGGCAACATCGGCGGAGGTATCCGAAAGAAGTGTGATGAGAACTATAATATCCGTCTTCTTTGCGGACGAAAGCGCGGAATTTACGGCTTCGGGAAGAACTATAACGCCTTGTCCGTAATTCACGCGGAGAGTTTTATTGTCTTTTGTTTTCATAAGTATTCACCATCAATCGTCGGATGCCGAGGCGTTGAGATAGGTATCAGCAACTCTGCCAGCCTTCAGCTCATAGTAACCCTGAGCCGCTACCATTACGCCGTTATCTCCGCAAAGCGAGATGGGCGGAAGGATAAGCTCTGCCCCCGCCTTTTCGCAGGCTTTAGCGACAGCGGCGCGGAGATGCGAATTTGCCGCAACGCCGCCCGACATAACGAGCTGCTTTGCGCCCGAAATCCTGATCGCCTGCGGGATCTTCTTTGCCACTGCGGAGCAAACGGTATCCGTATAGAGCGCGGCAAATGCGGGGCGATCCACATCGACCTTTTGCTGTGCGAGTTTATTGAGGTAATTCAGCGCGGCTGTTTTGAGTCCGCTGAAGGAAAAATCGAGATTATCACCCGTAAGTGCGGGGCTGGGGAGCTTGAGATCGAGCTTTCTGCCGCAAGCGATGCCCTCGTGCGCGAGTCTGTCCATAGCCGCGCCCGCGGGATACTGCAAGCCGATAACTCTGCCGATCTTGTCAAAAGCCTCGCCTGCCGCGTCATCGCGCGTGCCGCCGAGCTCGACATATTCGGTATAGGATCTTACAAGATAAAACGAAGTGTGTCCGCCCGAAACGACAAGCGAAAGATAGGGCGGCTTCGGGGGATTTTCGGTCAGATATGATGCCGCGGTGTGGGCGTGGATATGGTTGACCGAGATAAGCGGGAGCTTATTTGCAAAAGCAAAAGCCTTGGCAAAATTCACACCAACTAAAAGCGCGCCGATAAGTCCCGGGTGGGTGGTGACCGCAACGCCGTCAAGATCGGATATTTGCACTTTTGCCTCGGAAAGCGCACGTTCAACAACGCCCGAGATCGCCTCGATATGTGCGCGTCCCGCAATTTCGGGAACAACGCCGCCGTAGAGGCGGTGGGTCTCTATCTGCGACGCAACGATATTCGAAAGTGCGACAAGCTTGCCGCCCTCACCGATGTCGCCGACAACGGCGGCGCTTGTTTCGTCGCAGGAGGTTTCAATTCCAAGAATCAACATTTAATTGCCTCAATCAAAAGTTTTTAACATAACTGCCGCGTCCTCGGTTGGGAAGCGGTAATAATTCTTCCGCACGCCGACCGTGCGAAAGCCCTTGCGCTCATAAAGAGAGCGCGCGGGGGTGTTGGACACGCGCACCTCGAGAAAGATGCTGTCCACGCCTTTTGAAGAAAGAAATTCTTCAAGCGCGTCAATGACCGCCGAGGCGCAACCGCGTCGGCGAAAATCGGGGTGTGTCGCGATATTAACGATATTTGCCTCGGGCGGAACAAATTCGCATCCGCCGTAAGCCGCAAGTCTGCCGTCGATCATGACTGCAACAGCATGGGTGTTCGGTGACTTGCACATATAGAGCAGAGCTTCGGGGCTCCAGGGCTCGGAAAAGCAAAGCCTTTCGATCTCTGCCGTCTCGCCGAGCATTTCGGGGGTAAGCTCTCTCACTTCAAGATCGTTCATCAGCCTTCGTAATCCTCGAGATCATAAAGCTCGTATTCATCGAAAAGACTGCCCATATCTATGTATCTGCCGGTCATTCTGTCGTGAACGTAGGTTCCGTCGACATCGGCAACGAGCACAAGGCTATAATAGAATTCGGGGTACTTTTCGGATATGAACTTGATTGAATAGTTGGAGGTTGCCATAACCGTGGAATAAGAAGGAGTTGCGGGATCGAGATATCTTGCAATGATCTTATCAATGAATTCCTGATCCTTGATCTCGTAGATCGAATAGGGAATCGCCGCCTCGATGCAGATCAAAGCGCCATTGGCATCAAATCCGCCGAGCTCGGGGAGCTCCTCACCTGTCGAGCAAAGCACCTCGCCGAGAGTGGGGCAATAAAGCCACTCTTCCTCTTTGAGACCCTTGATGGCAAAATACTCAACGCTTATCTTGTTGTACTTCCATTTTGTATAAGGTTCGCCGGCGTACTCAACGGGCTGATACGCGGGGTTAAGGACATAAGAATAGGAGATTCCCGTCTTTTTATTTTCAAGTCCCGCGCCGGTCATCACCATTCTGTTTGAACAAGATGTAAGCGACAGGGTAAGACAGATAAATGCTAAAGAAAAGCAAAGAATTCTTTTAAGATTTTTCATTTTGTCCTCCGTATCAATAACCGAATTTGCCCGCGAGTGAATCATCATCCTCGATCCAGTCGCTGACATTGATAACGCGGAAATTTTCCTTGTCATCGCGAACGACGAGCTTTTCGATGCCCGCGTTGATGGCAAGCTTTTTGCACATCATACAGCTCGAAGTACCGGGCATAACCGAACCGTCAACGGGCGAGGTGCAGACCATATAAAGGGTCGAGCCGAGCATTTGCTCGCGGGGTGCGGCAATGATGGCATTTGCCTCTGCGTGGACAGAGCGGCACATCTCGTATCTTTCGCCTCTCGGGATGCCGAGCTTTTCACGGAAGCAATAGCCGAGGTCATCGCAATTCTTGCGTCCGCGGGGTGCGCCGTTGTAGCCGGTTGCAATTATACTGTCATTTTTGACGATGATCGCGCCAAAGCGGCGGCGAAGGCAGGTGCTTCGCTCGCTTACTGTCTGCGCGATATCAAGATAATAGTTTTCTTTTGAAATTCTGCTTGACATTTTTATATCCTCACATTTTATTTACAAGATCGGTAAGAAATTCCTTGAATCGGTCTGCCACCTCGGGGTGTTCGAGCGCGGCAGTGACGTTTGCCTCGAGGAATCCGAGTTTTGAACCGAGGTCGAAGCGTTTGCCCTCGAAATCAAGAGCGGTGACGCCCTCTCTGCGTGCAAGAGTCGCGATAGCGTCAGTAAGCTGTATCTCACCGCCCGCACCGGGTGGAGTTGCGTCTATGATGTCAAAAATATCGGGTGTGACAAGCACTCTGCCGAGGATCGAGTAATTAGAGAAGATCTCGGCATCGGTCTTCGGCTTTTCGATCATATCGTCAACGAAAAACTCGTGATCGCTTCCCTCGATTGGGTGGGTCTTGAGCGAGCAATATTTTTTGACGAGCTCGGTGGGGACTTCCTTGACTCCGCAGACGGATCTGCCGTATTTTTCGAAGGTTTCGATCATCTGCGCCACAACGGGCTTTTCAGAGAAGATAATATCGTCACCGTAAAGGATGGCAAAAGGCTCGTCACCGACGAAATTGCGCGCACAGCCGATCGCGTGGCCGAGACCGCGAGTGATCTTCTGTCGCAGGAAATAAACGCGCACGCCGAGAGGCTCTGCGGTCGCCCTGATCTTTTCAATCTCTTCTTCCCTGCCCTTGGAGGTAAAATATCCCTCATATTCGGGTGAATAATCAAAATAATCCTCTATCGCGTCCTTGTTTCTGCCTGTTATGATCAGAACATCTGTGATGCCGGACTTTGCCGCCTCCTCGACGAGATATGAGATCGCGGGGCGGTCGACTATCGGCAGTATTTCCTTTGGAACGGCGCGCGCTATCGGAAGCATACGCGTACCGAGTCCCGCCGCGGGGATAACGGCTTTGCGAACTTTGGTTGTCTGCATGGCATACTCCTCGCATTATACTATACTTGGTATAATTATAATATAATTTCGGCAATAAATCAAGACCTTTTTGTAAACAGCAAAAAATATATCAAAAAATCGCCGCCCCGATGGTGGGGCGGCAGAAATCTTATTCGTATATAAACTCTGTCTTCGCGAAGAGATATTCGTTCGCAGAAACCCCGAGTCCTTCTTTGAGCGTTGTATTAATATTCTTTACAGTGACCTTTTGAGGTGCATAGAAGGGATATTTCGGAACATAATCCGCGCTCTTGCAATTTGAATTGAGATTTGCGAAAATGTAAGCTTTCTTTGCGTTTTCGATAGTCAAGCCGTCGATCAGCACGTTGATTCCCGCATAGCAAGGATAACCGAAATCATGCTCACCCTTGTTGCTTCCGGTAATAACGGTAATATCGGATTGCGTTACGGGGGAGATCGTGCAATTTCTGATGACGATATCGCCTTCCCAAGAGCTTCCGTAGTCGCTGCGGAGATTGATGATCTTGTTGGTAAAGAATGTGGAATTCTCGATCAATAAAGTGCCGTATCCGATTATGCTTGCACCCGCGTGACCGATGACGGAATCTTTGATCGTGGCATTGGCAACGCCTTTGTGTGCATCAAATCTCGAAAGGATGCAGCCGTCATAAACGAAATTCTTGCAATAGTTGGTGCCCGAAACACCCCAATATTTGCTGTCGTTTATGTCGTTTGCCTGAGTGCAGTTGACAAAGGAAACGGAGATCGCATTGCCCATTCCGATGTCATACGAGCCCATTGCCGTTGTGGGGCTCTGATAGGTCTTGTGACCCGTAAATACGCAGTTCTTGACTGTGACATACGCGCAGTTATTTACCGAAAGGAAGCCATTATAAGGCGCGCCTGTCGGTCCCTCGCCCGTGATATAGTGCTTCATACCGTTGAGAACGGTATTCGAACGGTTGATCTTGAGTCCGCGGGCGTAATATGTATACTCTGAGGGTGCCTGATTTGCAATAGTTGTGAAGATGCCGCCGCTGATGTAGCGCGTTTCTTCCTCGATGGGCAGAACGGTTATTGAGGAGATATTGTCAAAATCCCACATAAGCGGTGCTTCCATATCGATATTACCGTTCTTATCGACTACGACGCTATCGCGCTTTGTCTGACCGTTGTCGGCATTTCCGCCATAACGAACATAATGGGTGGATTTGTCATCGTAGAAAGTGACGATGGAGCTTTGCGGGAAAGTAACGCCGAGATTCGTCATATTGCGCGAAAGCGTTTTGATGCTGTCGATCTTATATGAATCGGTACGCTCGAGGAGGGTGAATATCCAGTTTCCGCGCTTATCTGGCGTGACCTGCGAATCGTCGATAGTGAACTGTGCGTTGCCCCATTCGACGTCGGTGTCGATAATAACCGACTTTCCGACCGAAGCGATATAGTACTTCGCACCGTAATCAGCAAAAACCTTGTAGCCTTTTTCATTAGCCTTGGCGTGCACATCATAGATCTGCTCGCGGCAGCAAACGCTGTCGGACTGGGTTACTCCATAGTCGCTGTAGAAGATAGTCTGATCAAGATCACGGTAATATGCGGTATCCGCGGGAAGATCGAAGGATCCGAGAGAATACGCAATGCTTTCATACCAGAAACATACGACAGCCTTCTTCATAGCCTCAAAATTCTCTGCTCTTATAACAAGATTTCCGTTCTCCATATCCGCGGTTACAGCGTGTGGCTTTGCGCCGTCAGTGGTAAGGAGTATTTTCTTCTCTCCTGCGTCCAAAAGCTCTACACCGCATTTTGCTTTTACGAGCTCTTTTATGTAAGAAGCAGGCTCTTCAAGTCCCGCATCGCAAGCAAGCGCAAATTCGGAAATATTGATTCCGCCGAGCTTAAGTTCGGAAAGGAAAAGTCCTTGGCTTTCGATGTGGCAATAATCCTTAGGCATGGCAGTTTTGCCTCCATTAATATCAAGAAAATTTGCTATAAAATATTCAGCGGCATCGAACAGAGCGGTATCGTTGTTTCCAACGATGAGGATCTTGTTGCCGTAATGCTTGATAACGAAGCCATCCATACCGAGGGACATAATATCAATACCTTCGAGTGCATCCTCCGGGAAGTACTTGGTCTTGCCGACAAGTATCTCGGGGACTTCTCCGGTCTTGTCGCCCCAATCGGAGAGCTTCGACTCAACGCCGTTATCCTTGATATGGTTGTTGATCATAACAGCCGCGCGGATATTGGCTTGAGTGGCTTTTTCGGGGCGGATGATAGTAAAGAGCGACTTGCCGTCCTTGATGATATCGAAAGTTTCGACGTCCTCCTCGATCGGCTCGGTCACCTCGGGCTCGGTGATTATAGGCTCAGCCGTGGTCTCCTCGGGGATCTCAGCCGTGCAGGCGATAAGAGTCAAAAGCATACACAAAGCTAAAAACAGAGATGTGTATCTGCGAAGAATCGAAAGCATTTTTCGTGTTTCCTCCCAAAATAATTGATAGACTAATTTTATCACAGTTGCAGAAAAAAGTCAACATAAAAATGCCGATACCCGCGGGAATCGGCATAAATTTTAAGACTCAAGCTGTTTTCCGAGGAAAGCAGCGGCAGTCTGAACGAGTTTGACCTCGACGCTCTTTTCGTGCTCGGGCATTCTGGGTGCGGGGGACTCGAGCGAATCGAGCGACACGACGCATCCGAGAATGTCGCCCTCCGAAATTATCGGCATGGCGCAACGAATATAATGTGAGCAATTATCGTTGATTGGCTCAAATTTCGTTTCACCGTCGCGGTAAAGATAAAGCTGACGGCTTTCGATGATGACCTCAAGTTCGGGCGCGATATGCTTGTCAACGTATTCCTTTTTCGGCGCACCCGAAACGGCAATGACCGCATCACGGTCGCAGATAAGAACACTGATCTCGCCAGTCTTATGGAGCGTTTCTGCATACTGCGTAGCAAAAGAGTTGAGCTCACCGATAGGCGAATATTTTTTGAAAATAACCTCACCCTCGCGGTCTGTATAGATCTCAAGCGGGTCACCCTCGCGGATACGCATGGTTCTTCTGATCTCTTTGGGTATAACGACACGTCCAAGATCGTCGATTCTTCTTACAATTCCTGTGGCTTTCATTTATATAAATTCTCCTTGATTTTCAGGGTACGTGCATAGTATCTGTAAATCAAGGAGAATTATACTTGAATTTTATATTTTTCGGATTATTTAAGTTTGAGTGTCAAAATCTCAAAGCCCTTTATACCGCACGTGATCTTGCCGTTTTCGACAGGGAGCTCGCAAATCTCACGCTCGAGGAGGTCGCAAAGGTAGGCTTTTTTGAATGGGATCGCGGAGGTGATATTCAGCTTACCTCGGATATTCTTGTATTCGTATATACGAATAACCGTGCCCTCTCCATCCTCGGCTTGTTTTACGGTCTCGCAAGCCGCGTGGTCGCAGTTGAGGGAGATCGCGGAAAATTCGGCGGGGATAATATCCGCGTCACCGCATGCGGGAAGTGCGATCAGGGGAGCGTTGAGCATATACGCGCGTTTTACCGTATCGCTGTCACGGAGAGCGCCTTCGTGAGGATAGAGCGAATAGGTGAAGCTGTGTTCGCCCATATCTGCCTCGGGGTTAGGATCCTTTGTCGAGCGCAACAGCGAGATCTGCATCACGCCGTCGTGGATGTCGTATCCGTACTTGCAGTCGTTCATCAGCGACACGCCGTAGCCGCCGTCCGAAAGATCGGCGTATTTATGTGCACAAACCTCGAACTTTGCCTCATCCCAGCTTGTGTTCTTGTGCGTGGGACGCTCGATGCTTCCGAATTGGATATCATAAGTCGCCTTGTCGGCAAGAATGTCCACGGGGAATACAGCCTTGAGCATCTTGTGGCTTTCGTGCCAATCGACTTGAGTTTCGAAGTCGATCTGCGTCGAGAAATCGTTGAACAAAATGGTCTGAACGATGGTTGAAGATCCGTATTTTCGGGTGATCTTTATGCCGCGCTTCGCGCCGTTGTCGATCACGCGAACATCCGAAACGTCGGTTATCGTCCTGTACTCGGTCGAGTTATACTGGCTCCACTCCCAAGCATCGTAGTAGGGCGGATAATCCGCGTGGATGCGGAGCTCGTTGGCAACATTGCCAGCCTTTATGAGCTCTCTTTCCGCCTTCTTATCGTAGACCGAAACGATCTGCCAAGCATCATCGAAAGTGACGCAGAGGCGGTCGGTTTCGACCTTGTTTCCGTTGATGGAAACGCTGTTTTCGGTAATAAAGTCATTCGCAACGGAATAACCCTTCTGTGCGATTCCCTTGACGTATGCAGTTTTGCCGTCGATCTCGACGAAGCCTTCGCCTTCGAACGCGTGAGGATTGAAAACGACGTAACCGTGATTTTTGTCAAGCGATGATGAGATCTTTTCGCGGATCCCGTCTGCGATCTCGTTTCCGATTCCGTGGATCACGCCGTAGTCGATCTTGCTTTGGTCGTAAACTTCCTTGATCGAGGAACCGGGAATAATATCGTGGAACTGATTTGTGAGGATCATCTCCCAGCCGCTGCGGAGCTTTTCCGCAGGGAAGGTATCACCAAAGAGAGTCTTTGCGGTTACACCGAGAAGCTCAGCGTTTTCGTAAAGGAATTCCGCCTTACGGTTGCCCTTCTTGTTATCCGCCATTGTGGTGTAAGTACCGCGGTGGAATTCAAGATAAAGCTCGCCCTGCCAGGTGGGAAGCTCAGGGTTGCCCTCTATCTTCTTTTCGAGTCTGCGGAGGAAATCGCCCGCAAATTCGACCCTTGTCTGCGGTGAGCCGGGAATTCCTTTTTCGCTTCTGCGAAGCAGCTCGATATACTCCGAGGTAGGTCCTCCGCCACCGTCGCCGTAGCCGAAGGTGACGAGAGCTTCGTCATTCAGATTCTTTTGCTGATAACGCTCGTAAGTACCCGCGATCTGTGTCGGGTAGGTGTTGGCATTGTATGTGGTGGTATGGTACTCGTGGTTTTTGAGCTGCTCGGGGCGCTTCATATTCTGGGTATTTGTCGCCGTGAGAAAATAGCTGTTGATCGAGGTGCCGTCGATGCCCTTCCACTCGAAGGTGTCGCAGGGCATCTTGTTTTTGTCGTTCCAGCTGATCTTTGAGGTGACGAACCAATCAACGCCGCACTTACGGAGTATCTGCGGAAGTGCCGCGGAGTATCCGAAAACGTCGGGGAGCCAAAGGACGCGGTTATCAACGCCGAATTCATCCTTAAATAACCGCTTGCCGTACATCACCTGACGGACAAGGCTTTCGCCGGAGGACAAGTTGCAATCCGCCTCGACCCACATCGCGCCTTCGCATTCCCATCTTCCCTCTTTGATCTTTTGCGCGACCGCGGCATAGACCTCGGGCGCTTCTTCTTTGAGATTTTTATAAAGGAATGCCTGCGAGGACATGAATTTATATTCGGGATAGCGGTTCATAAGCTCGAGAACGGTTGAAAATGAACGCTGGACCTTCTCGCGGGTCTGTT
Organism: Clostridia bacterium; assembly: GCA_017415485.1. Taxonomy (GTDB): domain Bacteria; phylum Bacillota; class Clostridia; order Oscillospirales; family CAG-272; genus CAG-390. The sequence continues at coordinate 11,796 of JAFQGP010000022.1, read as the reverse complement.
TGAGTGTCCACTTCCACGCGCAGTCAATATGCGTGTGACCGATGCAGATGCATTTTGCCGTTTGCTCGCGGCAATAATTCTCGTAAAGCTCGGTCTTCAGATACTCTCTTGCTTTTCTGACCGATTCCAAAAATTCATCCGAACCGATCTCGTAAAGCTCGAGCATTGAAACCGTGCGGTAGAGGAAATGATGGATATGACCGTACTCCGCGCTGTCGGGCGCGAGATAATCGAGCATATATAAAGGATAGAACATATCGTAATAAAGCCCGTCAACGTCCGCATCAAGAGTGCGGAAGGTCACGAAAAGACGTGCCTTGTCGATCTTCGGTCCCGTGTAGGCATAGAGATATATCTCGGCATCACCGCAATCTCCGAGGAGGACTTCACGGTGGTTGACGTCAACTCCCTGGCGCATTTCGCCGTTTACGTAAACGATGAACTGCGGATTGGAGGCATCCCAGCCCGATTTGTTGGTCTCAACGAAAATATATCTGTTTTCCTCGTCCGAATGTGCTTCAAGGCGGAACCAAGCGTGGCTGTCGTTGCCCGTGCCCCATTCGCCGCCGTTTTCAAACGGAATAAATTCGGAAAGTGCGGGTGGGGTGTTACTCGTTTTGTAATCGCAAGGGCAGACAAGAATATTCTCTGCCTTTATGGAATCCTTCCATCTGCAGCCTTTGATGATATCGAAGTATCTCCTGATCTTTTGAAGCTTATAATCCATGATTATTTCTTTCTGCCGTAGAGGCGGTTATAATATTTGAACTTTTCCCGATCGATGCGCCAAAATTGTTCCTTTGTCACACGATACGACCAGTTGCCCTCGGCGATGCCGGGCTTATTGATCCTTGTGTCCGCACCGAAAAGAAGCATATCCTGAACGGGGATGATGAGTGTATCGGCGTGGCTTGCAAACATTGTGCGCAGGAGGTAGTCGTAGCTTTCGTCAAGGTTATCGCCGCGGTAGCCGCAATAATCGAAGACTCGGCGGCGCGATCCTCCGTCGAGCTCCCAAACGAAGCCGAGGAGGGTGTTGTTATCGTGCGTACCCGTATAGGCAACCGAGTTTGCGGGATAATTATGGGGCGTGTGCGGGCAATCGTCCTCGGAAAGGAAGCCGAACTGAAGCACTCGCATTCCCGGGAATCCGCTGTCGGCAACAAGCTTCTCGACCTCGGGGGTAATATCGCCGAGATCCTCTGCGATTATCATTCTTCCTTCGCAAAGAGGCTTGATGGCGTTTATAAGTTCTATGCCGGGACCCTTGACCCATTTGCCGTTTTTGGCAGTCTTCTCACCTGCGGGGATGCTGTAAAACGCCTCAAAACCGCGGAAGTGGTCGATGCGAACGCCGTCGAATATCTCGAGCATAAATTCCATACGGCTTCTCCACCAGGAATAGCCGTCTTTTTTCATAAGCTCCCAATTATAAAGGGGATTGCCCCAAAGCTGACCGTCTTCTGCGAAATAATCGGGCGGGACTCCCGCGACCGCAGAGGGTGAGCCGTCCTCATCAAGCAGAAACTGCTCAGGTGCGCCCCAGACATCAGCGCTGTCGTGCGCCACGTATATCGGAATATCACCGATGATCTTTATTCCTTTTTTGTTCGCATAAGCCTTGATCTCCGCCCATTGGGTAAAGAAAGCAAACTGCGCAAAATACCAGGTTCTGAGCTCATCTTCGTCGGGAACTTCGACAGTCCATTCGGTCCATTCCTTGCCGCCGTTTGCCTTTTTGAGTGCCATAAAGCGGCAAAAGAGCTCGACACCGGGGTGAGTTTTCATAAACTCCTCAACGGGCGCGTAATTCGTCATACGCTTCGAAGCGCGGGCAAGGAGAGCCATTCTCTCCTCGTTCAATCTGTCGAATTCGCAATAATACGGCGTTTTCTGCCTTGCCGCTTCAAGTTCCGAACGGGTGATGAGTCCGACCTCGCAAAGCAGGGGCAGATCGATGAAAAACGGGTTACCGCTGAACGCGCTGTATGATTTATAGGGCGAATTTGCCTCGTCGGGAAGGCAGAAAGGCAAAGTCTGCCAATAGGTAAAGCCGCAATCGGCAAGCAGGTCGATCCACTCGCGCGCCGCCTCGCCGAAAGAGCCCTCGGAATATTCTCCCCAAAGGGAAGAAACGTGCATAAGCACTCCGCTCGATCTTTTCATTTTTATTTGATCTTTGCAGCGAAATCAGACATCATCTCGGAGATCTCGATATTCTGCGGGCAGACCTCCTCGCAGGAGCGGCAACCGATACAAGCAGTGGGAAGCTTATCTTCGGCATAGGAAGCGATCATTCTCGGCGAGACCTCGCTTCTGCCCGAAACGGTGTGTTCGTTATAATGCTCGATGATGCGGGGAATGTCAAGTCCCTGCGGGCAATACGTGGTACAATATCTGCAAGCGGTGCAATTGAGCGTTTTTCTGCCGACCATACTGTCTGCGATCGACATAAGAGTATTCCACTCGTCTCCGCTCAAAGGCTTTTCCTCGGAGAAGGTTTTGATATTTGCCTTTACCTGCTCAAAATCGGACATACCCGAAAGAGTCACGCAGACCTCGGGAATGCTTTGAATAAATCTGAACGCCCACGCGGGGATGCTTTCATCCTCTCTGTGCGCCTGAAGCTGTTTTGCGTAACCTTCCTCGAGTGTTGCAAGCTTACCGCCGCGAACGGGCTCCATTACCCAAACGGGAATATTGCCGTATTCCTTCATCATTGCAACCTTTGCCTCTGCCTTCTGAAGACGCCAGTCGAGCCAGTTGAGCTGTATCTGGCAGAATTCCATATATTTACCGTATTTGTCGAGGAAACGGCGCATATTTTCGAGGTTAGCGTGAGTGGAAAAACCGAGATGACCGATCTTGCCCTCCTCGCGCATTTTGACGAAATACATTACGTCGCCGTATTTTTCGTCAAGATATGCGTCGATATTGCCTTCGCTGACGTTATGAATAAGATAGAAATCAAAATGATCGACGCGGCATTTTTCAAGCTGTTTTTCAAATATCTCCTTTGCTCTGCCCCAAGTCTCCTTTGAGTATCCCGGGAATTTCGACGCGAGATAAAAGCTCTCGCGGGGATACTTTTCGAGCAGCTTGCCAACGACAAGCTCACTCTTGCCGTCGTGATAGCCCCAGGCCGTATCAAAATAATTTATACCGTTCTTGATCGCATAGTCGAACATCTCGGCGGTCTTCGCCTCGTCGATGGTCTTATCCTCTCCGTAAGTGGGAAGTCTCATGCATCCCATACCGAGTGCGGAAAGCTTTTTGCCCTTAAATTCCTTGTAGATCATAATTTATCTCCTTTGTGTGTGCCGAAAAGTCTTGACTTTTGGCTTTATTAAGTATATAATATCATTATATTGAACGTTTGTCAAGTAAAATTTTATTTGGAGGCAAAATATTTATGATCAATTTTTCAAATATCAATGCAACTCTTATGCCTAATTTCAAAGGCGGCGACGGTATCACAGCCGCGCAGATGTTTGTTGACGACAAAAATAAAATTATGAGGATCACCCTTGAGCCCGGCTGTTCGATCGGAATGCATTGCCACGAGGATTCCTGCGAGATCATTTACGTTCTTGAAGGCGTCGGCACTGCGGTTCTTGACGGAAACGAGGAAAAGGTCGAGGCAGGCGAGTGTCACTACTGCCCCAAGGGTCACGAGCACTGCTTTATCAACAAGGGCAAGAAGGATCTTGTATTCTTCGCAGTTGTGCCGCAGCAATAAAATGCAGAATGCAGAATGCAGAATGCAAAATGAGGTCAAACAATGAAAACGGTTGATATATTCGGGAATAACCGGTTACCCGAAGTCAAAAGGAGTCGCGTTGCGTGCCGCGGGTTTTTGGTTGAAAACGATAAAATCTTGATTTGCCACGAGCTCAAAGACAAGCAATTTTTCTCTCCGGGCGGAGGACTTGAAAAAGACGAAAGCCTTGAAGAATGCTGTATTCGCGAGATATGCGAGGAAACCGGAATACTCGTAAAAGTTAAAGATCACCTTATCACGGTAAACGAGTATTATGATGATTGGAAATTTATTTCTCATTATTACATCTGCGAAGCTGTCGGAAAATCCGAGCGAAAACTCACAAATGCAGAAATCAAAACGGGACTCGTTCCCGAATGGGTAAATATTGAATTCATCCGCGATCTTTGGTCGCGACACGATGAATTCAAGCGCGAGGAAACACGCGGATCTTATCTCCGCGAACACACCGCACTCTGCGAATATTTTGAGGTAACAAAATGAAATTAATATCATGGAACGTAAACGGATTTCGCGCTTGTCTTGAGAAAGGTTTCGGCGAGTTTTTTGCCGAGCAGGATGCTGATTTTGTCTGCATTCAGGAAACGAAAATGCAACCGGGACAAGCTGCGTTTGAACCCGAAGGATATTTTCAATATTGGTACAGCGCAGAAAAGAAAGGCTACTCGGGAACTGCTATCTTTACGAAGCACGAGCCGCTTTCGGTTTCATACGGCATTGGCATTCCGGAGCATGATACCGAGGGGCGCGCCATCACGCTTGAATACGATGATTTCTACCTTCTCTGCGTCTACACCCCAAACGCCCAGCGCGAGCTTGCGCGGCTTGATTACAGAATGGCTTGGGAGGACGCTTTGCGGGAATATATCAAATCGCTCGACGAAAAGAAGCCAGTCATTTACTGCGGCGACCTCAACGTCGCGCACAACGAAATAGATCTTAAAAATCCGAAGTCAAACCGTCAGAGCGCGGGCTTCTCGGACGAGGAACGCGGCAAGTTCACCGAGCTCCTCGAAAGCGGCTTCAAGGACACCTTCCGCTCGCTTTATCCCGACAAGATCGAGTATTCCTGGTGGAGCTATATGTTCTCGGCACGCGCGAAGAACGTGGGGTGGCGAATCGACTACTTCGTTGTATCTGACCGCATGTTTGAGCGTGTTCGGGACAGCTTCATCCTCACCTCGGTAATGGGCAGCGATCATTGCCCCGTTGGTATTATATTGGAGTAAAAAATGATTTTTGAAAAGGCAATACTTAACGTATACAAAAGCAATATCCGGATCCGTCAGGACGGCAATCCGCTTTTGCATTATTATTCCGCATCGGATTTTCCCGGGCTGCAGCGCACACCCTTCGATTTTGAGGGCAACGCAGGACAGAAATTGCAGGGATATTACTACTATTATTCCTCACCGCGAAAGGACAGGCTCATCATTTTCGATCACGGAATGGGCAACGGGCACGTTGCTTATCTGAGGGAGATCGAGCTTATCGCGCGCCGCGGATACACCGTTTTCACATACGATCACACGGGATGCCGTGAATCGGAGGGCGAGAACATAGTTGGTTTCGCGCAGTCGCTTTGCGACCTTGATTATGCAATAAACGCGCTTCATTCCGCAAAGGAATACGGCGACGCGAAATACACCGTCATCGGTCACAGCTGGGGCGGTTTTGCCGCGCTGAACATTTCCGCGCTCCATCCCGAGATCGAATCCTGCATCTCGCTTTCGGGATTTATCGGTGTCGAGCGCATGATCGAGCAATTCTTCTCGGGTATCCTCCGTTTCTACCGCCCGTCCGTGATGCGTCTTGAACACGAATCGAATCCGATGTATTCGCTCATCGATGCCAGAAAGAGCCTGAAAAATTCAAAAAGCCGAATTCTTTACATAGCGTCGGACAACGATCCGACAGTTAAAACCGCATATCATTTCGACACTTTGAAGAACTACCCTCCCGAGGGTGCTGACATCGAATTCTGCCTTGTTCACGGCAAGCTGCACAATCCGAATTACTCGGCAAGCGCGGTTTCGGAGCTTGATAAAATGTCAAAGGCTATGACCGAAGGTATGAAGAAAAAAGCCTTCGAAACGACCGAGGCAGTCGATGCTTTCCGCAATTCCTGGGATTGGGAAAAGATCACCGAGCAGGACGAAGAGATCTGGAACAAAATATTCGACTTCATCGAAGGAGACAGATAATAATGACCGAAGCTTCAAAATATGTGTTTGATAATTTCCATATCAGAAAAACAAAGAAGCAAAAGGACGGATTTATAGATCATATCTTACAATTCGCAAAGGACAGCGGTTATTCCGCAAAGGTTGAGAAAGGCTCATTCGGCGCTCGCAATATCGTCATCGGCGATCCCGCAAGTGCAAAAGCTGTCTATACTGCGCACTATGACACCTGCCCGCGTCTTCCCTTCCCGAACTTCATCACACCGAAGAATTTCTTCTATTATCTCGTGTATCAGCTTCTTATAACCGCGGTGCTGCTTGCCGTGCTTTTCGTGGTGGCATTCGGTCTTGCATACGTCGCAGATCTTATCTGCGATGCTCTTGCAATAGGCGAAGATCTTGCCGGTCTGTTATCCTATTACGCTTGGCTGCTCGGATATTTTCTCGCCTTTTTCCTCTTTATGAGCGGTCCCGCGAACAAGCACACGGCAAACGACAACACCTCGGGAGTCATCACATTGATGGAAATAATGCAGGCACTGCCCGACGAAAAGAAAAACGAGATCGCTTTCGTTTTCTTCGACCTTGAAGAAATGGGGCTTTTCGGCTCTTCGGGCTTTGCTTCGAAGCACAAAAAAGAGATGAAGGACAAGCTCCTTCTCAATTTCGACTGCGTTTCGGACGGCAACACTATTCTTTTTGCAGTTAAAAATGCCGCGAAAAAATATATCCCCGCGCTTGAAAAGAGCTTTGTTTCAAACGAGAACTTCACCGTTGACATTGCTTCAAAGGGAGTGTTTTATCCCTCAGATCAGGCGAACTTCAAGGCAGGTGTCGGAGTTGCGGCGCTGAATTACTCAAAAAAGCTCCGCGCGCTCTATATGGACAAGATACATACAGCAAAGGATGTTGTTTTCAAAGAGGAAAACATAGAATTTCTCACATCGGGTGCTATCCGACTTTGCGATGAGTTATAATGGAAAAGATATTTTTCAAAGTTAAATTCAACAATTTCCGTGAGATCTCGGGGTCAACGGCAAATGAAGTGCTCGACCGAGAAGAATGGGCGGAATGCGAAGCCGTTCTCTGCCTTCCCGATTCATATTCAAGCAGCGGTGATCCGACGCCTCTGATCCTTTCCTGCCACGGGGCGGGAAGCACGGTTTGCGAAGCCGACGGCAAGACGGGCGGATTATCATATGCCTCCGAATGCATACGCGAGGGTTTTGCCGCACTCGATATCAGCGGAAGCGCACCGCACGGTCTCACCTTTGGCTGCCCCGAGCACATTTTTGCGCTCTACAAGGCATATCGCTATGCCATCAAGAATTATAATCTTTCCGAAAGAGTGTTCCTGGCAGGTCATTCGATGGGCGGCGGAACGGCGATCAATTTTGCAAGCACCTTTCCCTCTCTCGTTATCGCGCTTGGCATTATGAACCCCGGGCTCAGCTTTCACAGCGTACAGATCGGTGATCACGTCAGCAGGAACCCGTGGGACAGAGAATGGGCGGACGGGCACCGATACCGCAAGCCCATTGCTCAATGCTTCCGTTTTCCCACAGAAGACTTCTGCGCCGATAATACGTCGGGGTTCGAGCCGTACCGTACACGGTCATTCGTGAATACAGACGGTGAACGCGCCGTTATACCGCCTTGTCCCGTGAAGATATGGCAAGGAGCAGATGACAAAACGGTCGATCCCATACTTTCACGTAAATATTACGATTCGATCCGCCGCGCGGGCTGCTACGCCGAGCTTCACATCCTCGACGGTGTTGCACACAAGGTCGTTGACACGATGAAAAAAGAACTGCTTTTGTGGTTCGAAAGATTTGTTTGATCGTTCCCCAAGCGAAAATCAAGGAGTTAAAATGAAAATCATCATAGTTGGAGGCGGTATGCCGATATTCGACAGCGTTGTTCACGCATTCGGAACGGCAGGCACGGGAGGATTCGGCATTAAAAGCGACAGCATTGCTTCTTATTCACCCTATCTGCAGTGGGTAATAACAATATTTATGTTTCTGTTTGCCATCAACTTCAACCTTTATTACCTGATACTTGTCGGAAAATTCCGCGCCGCATTCAAAAGCGATGAGCTTGGGTTTTTCATCGCTCTGGTGCTTTTCTGTGTCGGAACAATTACCGTGAACATCATGCCGATTTACGGAAATCTTTCCGAAGCTTTGAGGCTTTCCGCATTTCAGGTTTCCTCGATAGTATCCACAACAGGATACGCAACCGCTGACTTCAACCTATGGCCGGGACTTTCCAAAGCTTTGCTCTTGATCCTGATGTTTGTCGGTGGCTGTGCGGGTTCAACCGGCGGAGGATTAAAGGTTGTCAGAGTCGTTATTCTTCTCAAATCGATCAAAAAAGAATTAACAAGGCTTTTGCATCCGAGATCTGTAAAACCGGTTATGTCTGAAGGCAAAAGGCTTGACGATGAAGTTCTCAGTGGTGTAACTTCATATTTCGCGGTATATACCCTATGCATAATGGTTGTTTTCGTAATGCTCTCATTTGAGCCTTTCGGACTCGAGACCAATTTCACTGCATCTGTTGCTTGCTTCAACAATATCGGACCCGGATTGGCGGATGTCGGTCCCGCCGCAAGCTTTGCGGAGTATTCCGCCTTTTCGAAGATAGTCCTCTCATTCGCAATGCTTCTCGGAAGGCTTGAGGTATTCCCTCTGCTGCTCGGACTCAATCCCCTCATCTGGAAAAAAAGTAAATCCAAAACAGTATGATTATAACAAAAACATTAAGGAGAAAAAGTTATGAAAAAACTCAATCTCGCAATCATCGGTCAAGGCAGAAGCGGTAAAAACATCCACGGAAAGTATTACCGCAGCGAAAGCAATCTTTATTACGACGTAAAATACGTTGTTGACGCGGACGAGTTCCGCCGCTCGGTAGCCGAGGAGATCTATCCCGGTTGTAAGACATTTGCGGACTACCACGAGCTATTTGCGCTCAACGACATCGATCTTGTTGTCAATTCCACCTACTCGGAAATGCACTATCCGATCACGAAGGATCTTCTGCTTCACGGCTTCAACGTGCTCGTTGAAAAGCCCTTTGCACGCTCGCGCTACGAATGCGACGAGCTTATCAAGATCGCAGAGGACAAGGGGCTGACTCTCGCGGTATTCCAGCAGACCTTCCTTGCTCCCTTCTATCCCTTCGCATACGATCTTGCAAAGTCGGGCAAGCTCGGCGAGATCAAGCAGATCAGTATCCGTTACAACAATTTTGCCCGCCGTTGGGACTGGCAAACACTTCAGAAGAAGTGCGCGGGCGGTGTTTACAACACGGGTCCCCATCCGATCGGTCTTGCACTCGGATTCCTTGATTTCGACAAAAACGCACGCGTCGTTTACAGCAAGCTCGGCACCGCGCTGACCTTCGGCGACTCGGATGACTTCGCGAAGATCATCATTGATACACCGAACAAGCCTCTCGTTGATATCGAAGTCACATCTATCGATGCTTTCTCGAACTATAACGTCAAGATCCTCGGCACACGCGGATGCTTCAAATGCACTCCTGCGGCTTATGAGATGACATATATCGTTGACGGGGAGAATCCCGGAAAGACTGTTTCCGAGACCTTCATCAAGAACGATGCGGGCGAGCCTATCTACTGCTCTGAAAAGCTCGTTAAGCACACCGAAGAGGGTAAATTCACGGGTACCGCGTTCGACGTTGGAACTGCTACTCTCTACGAACAGCTCTACTACAAGATCACCGAGGGCAAGCCTATGACAGTCAAGCCCGAAATGGCTGCGGCAGTAATCGGAGTTATCGAAAAAGTACACGCGGACAATCCGCTTCCTCTCAAATTTTAAGGAGAAACGAAATGAAAAAGATAGCTATTCTCGGTTGTGAAAATTCGCACGCAAACGCGTTTTTGAAGTTTATCAAGGAAAATGAAGAGTTCTCCGACATCGAATGCATCGGCGTTTACAGCGTTGACGCGGCGGCTTCGGAGAAGCTTCGCGACACTTTTGGTGTGCCCGTGCTTGAAAGCTATGATTCCGCGGTCGGCAAGATCGACGGTCTTATCATCACCGCACGCCACGGCGGAGATCATTATAAATTCGCAAAGCCCTATATCGAAAGCGGCATTCCGATGTTCATCGACAAGCCGATCACGGTCAGCGAGGAAGAGGCGGTCGAGTTTATGCGTCAGCTCAAAGCACGCGGCACAAGGATCTCGGGTGGTTCATCACTCAAGCAAGACGTTTACGTTTGCGAGCTGAAAGCAGATGCTCTTGCAGAGGTTGACGGCAAAACTCTCGGCGGCTTCGTCCGCGCGCCCTATCAGGCGGAAAACCCCTATGGCGGATTCTATTTCTACGCCCAGCACCTTGTCGAGATGGTCTGTGAGATATTCGGCAGATTCCCGCTCTCGGTCGAGGCAAAAAAGAAGGGAGATCAGATAAGCGTTCTCTTCCGTTATCCCGATTACGACTGCTCCGCTGTTTTCTGTGACCGCAGTTATGTTTATTTCGCCGCAAGAATGGCAGAAAAGTCATCCAAATCCTTTGAGATCCCCACGACTACCGATTGGTATTACCGCGAATTCAAGGAATTTGCCGAAATTCTGAACGGCGGCGAGCAGACCTGCACGCACGAGGAATTCATCTCGCCCGTTTTCATCATGAACGCAATTATGCGCTCGATTGAAAGCGGAAAAGAGGAAGAAATTCCCGAAATCAAGGTGTAAATATGGCAAATATCATACTTTCTGCATTTGCCGATGAATATGCAGATTCCTTTGAAGAACAGCTTTTGGGGCTTTGCAAGCTCGGAATATCTCACATTGAGATCCGCCACGTCAACAAGAAGAACATTTCCGTTCTGACCAAGGCGGAAGTCCTCGAAGCCAAAGAACTTCTTGACAAATACGGCATCAAGGTCTCCGCGATCGGTTCACCTCTTGGCAAGATCAAGCTTGACGGAGATATTGACGGTCATATTGAAACGGCTAAAAAAGTGTTTGAATATGCAAACATCCTCGGCGCGAAGTTTATCAGGGTTTTCAGCTTCTACGCGCCCGCGGGCAAAAATATCATTGATATGAAGGACGAGGTCTTCTCCGCTCTCGGCAGACTTCTTGAGGTTGCAAAAGAATACAGCGTTGTGCTCTGTCACGAGAACGAGGCTATGATCTACGGCGACATTCCCGCGCGATGCCGCGAATTGCTTGATGCCTTCCCCGATCTTGCCTGCGTTTATGATATGGGAAATTTCGTCCTTGAAGGCGTTGATCCATATCCCGAGGCATACAGACTGCTCAAAGACAGGATCGCATATTTCCACATCAAGGACGCCCTCTCGGCGGGCGCTATCGTACCTCCCGGATGCGGCGAAGCAAAGATCGCGGAAATACTCGCGGAACATAAAAAAGACGCGGACTGCGACTTCTTCGTGTCGCTCGAACCGCACCTTGAGCTGTTTTCGGGACTAAACGCCCTCGTTGGACGCTCTTTCGAGAATCCCTATAAATATCCCGACGCAAAAACCGCTTTTGCGGATGCGGCGGAAAAACTTAAAAAGTTGATTTAACGGCAAACACCACGGACAAAATCCGTGGTCAGACTGCTGACAAACGTATATTGAAAATTAACATATAGCAATATGCACAAATAATTAGTAAAAAGCTATGTTCGCACTCGCAATGCAGGGGTGAAGGGGGCGCAGCCCCCTTCAAAAGAAACGATGTCATCCTGAGGCGGCGTCCGCAGACCGCCTGCGCCCGATAGGTCTGTCGGTTTTCCGAAGGAAAATGGAGGCGTAAGCCGAGAAGACAGACCTACAGTT
>JAFQGP010000021.1 GCA_017415485.1 Clostridia bacterium | reverse complement strand
GGGCTTCGCCCCCTGCCCCCCCCTATTAGAAATTGCGAACACAGTTGCTTGACCATTATTGTGCAATTTGACATATTGCTTTTCCATATACAAGTTTGTCAGCAGTCTGAACCCGCCCCGCTTTCGCGGGGCGGATCCAAGATTCATCCTTTAATATGATGCGAAGCAGTATATATTTTTTTATTAAGCACATACATCGCAGCAAGTGTCATATAAGCAACAATACCGCAATGGGAGCTGATCAGATATCCCGGGGCAGACGAGTGACAGTCTTCGTACTCAATAATTCGATTCTCGGTAAACATAAGCAAAAGCTCATTCAGACGAGGAATTGCGATTTTTGTTTTTTCAATGAGGTCCTGCTTTGATGTAGGATGATCACATTGCAAAGACAATATCAATCTTTGCCCATCTTCACTGCAAAGCGCAGTAATCACTTCTATAGTACCCTCGTCCGAAGGCGATAGCTTTTTTATCAATTCAGATTTAATTACGCACGCAATGCCTTCGTCATCCCAAATCTTTGTTCCATACGAACCGGCAACTCGGGTATTTCCACGCTTTTGACTTTCTTCCTTTTGATTGGTATTTCCTTCTTCCGCAAAGTATATCCCCTTCCACATCTGCCACAGGTCATCTCCGAGTTCTTTATGGATATTTCCATTTTCACGGTCACATTTTTCATTTGCCCAAATGAACTCCATAGCAAGCTGCTCGATCTTATTTGCAACAGCATCAATATCTCCATCCGATTCTGTTTCAAGCAGTACATCGGCAGAAATATTATAAACATAGCTGATAGCTTTCAGATTGAAGCAATCGGGCAAGCAATCTCCCGATTCCCATTTTGATATTGCCTGTGGAGACACACCCACCTTTTCAGCTACCTCTTCTTGTGTCATGCCGAGTCTTTTTCTATGATTGCGAAGCTTTTCACCAAATATTTTTTGATCCAACATAATTAATCCTCCAAGTTTTTATGAGATAGCTATCTTGTGAGTATATTATATCACAGCATTATTCAACTTGCAATAGTAAGTATTTTGATTTTTACCTATTGAATTCTACTTGTAGTTGAATTATTCATAACAAATTCCCACAAACAAAGCCAACGGCGTTTGCCGTTGGCTTTGGTTTATGTAGTCTTAATCTTTATGATCAGAAATTAGTCTCTCTTCTTCTTGATAACGAGAGCTGCTACAGGGATAATAGCAAGGATAGTGCCGAAGCCTACCATTGCGCCGCATCCGCCCTCGGACTTGGGAGGATCGGTCTGTGCGGGAGCCTGGGTTGCAGGAGCCTGGGTCTCGGGAGCCTGGGTCTCAGGAGCCTGAGTCTCGGGAGCCTGGGTCTCGGGAGCCTTGGTGGTCTCGGGCTCGGGAGCTGCAGTGGTTACTTCCTCGGTGGTGAGCTCGGGATATACGTATGCAGCAAGCTCAGCATCGGTCAGGTACTTCTGAACGTATGCGCCGAAGTAGTTAAGACGGGGGCCGTTGCCGCTTTCAAATACGAAATCGCCGCTGGTGAAGAGGTGATAGAAATCAAGGGTGTGAGAACCTGCAGTCAGAGCGATCTGAATGCCGTAGTAGTATACGGGCTGATAGTACTTGTTGTTAACGCCGTTGGTGGTGTAGAGACGGCCTGCTTCAAGATCAGCCTTGTTGTAGCTGTAGCTGTACTCACGGAAGGTACCTTCGGTATCGGAGATATTGACCTGCATAATGTCGCCATCGTCGATCTGGAATGCAAATCCACGGTCCTTCTCGTTATTATCAACGTTCTCTTCCTTGATCTGGCCGCAGCCGAGGAATACGATCTCGTATGTGCCGGTCTCGGGAACATTGAAGGAGTAGGTCATAAGGCCATGGTCATAGGGATCCTTAACGGAGTTTGCCCAAACGCCGTCATACATAAAGTAGCCGTCGCCGAGGTTGAAATAGTCATCGAAGTAAGCGGTCATGCCCTTCTCTGCCCAGTCGGTGATGGTGATGGTACGCATACCCGAGCCGGGAGCGGTTGCTGCTTCATATTCGATTGCGGGAATGAAAACAGCGTCAGCTCTTACGACGGGGAGCTTCTTTTCGTACATTTCGTACAAAGTGACCCACTTGATGTTATTTGTAATGTCGATAGGCTGTGCATTGGCATAGTTAGCTGCGGATGCACAGATAGCCATCATATTCATCATAAGAACGATGGCAACAAGGATTGCTGTGAATTTTTTCATGGTAGCCTCCATAAATTTTATTGGTAATTAAATGATACACCATTTTACACGATTTGTCAATAGATTTTACAAAATTTATTATATAAAACATAGCATTTTCTATAAAAATCCGACAAATCTTGTTTAGAATCGACCAACGATCAAAAAAGACTGCTTCACTGTTTTGGCAATGAAGCAGTCAATATTAGCAATTACTTGCTCTCGAGATAAGCCTTGCGGCCGGACTCGTAGAGGTTGTTGCCTTCGCTGTCGATGATAACAACGAGGGGCATATCCTCGATATAGAGCTTGCGGAGAGCCTCTGCGCCGAGGTCCTCATAAGCGATGAGCTCGCAGCTCTTGATGCACTTTGCAAGAAGTGCGCCTGCGCCGCCGATAGCACCGAAGTAAACGCCCGAGTACTTCTTCATAGCCTCAACGACTTCGGGAAGGCGTGCGCCCTTACCGATCATGCCGCGTGCGCCAACGCTCATCATTGTGGGAGCGTAAGCGTCCATACGTCCGCTGGTGGTGGGTCCTGCAGAGCCGATGACCTGACCGGGCTTTGCGGGAGTGGGACCAACGTAGTAGATGGTTGCATCGGTGGGATCGAAGGGAAGCTTCTCGCCTGCCGCGAGAGTTTCGCACATTCTCTTGTGACCTGCGTCACGGGATGTATAGATGATACCGGTTACAAGAACCTCATCACCTGCGTGGAGAGTCTTTGCAAGCTCCTCGGTAAGAGGAAGTGTGATCTTTCTTGCCATGATTAAAGTACCTCCGATTTATGACGGGTAACGTGGCAGTTGATGTTGATTGCACAGGGCATACCCGCGATGTGAGTGGGAAGAGTTTCGATGTTGAGACCGATTGCGGTGGTCTTGCCGCCGAAGCCCTGGGGACCGATGCCGAGAGCGTTGATCTTCTCGAGCATTTCCTTCTCGAGGTCAGCGTAGTAAGGATCGGGATGGCAGGAATCGATGGGTCTCATGATAGCCTTCTTTGCAAGGAGAGCCGCCTTATCGAAGGTGCCGCCGATTCCGACGCCGACAACGATGGGAGGACAGGGGTTGGGGCCTGCAGCCTCAACGGTCTCGATGATGAAGTCCTTGATACCCTGAAGACCTGCGGAGGGCTTAAACATACGGATAGCGGACATATTCTCGCTTCCGAAGCCCTTGGGGCCAACGGTGATCTTGAGGTTCTCACCGGGAACGATCTCGGTGTAGATCATTGCGGGAGTGTTGTCGCCGGTGTTGCCGCGGCGAACGGGGTCGCCGACAACCGACTTACGAAGGTAGCCGTTGGTATAACCGCGGCGAACGCCCTCGTTGATAGCCTCGGTGAGGTCGCCGCCAACGATGTGGAGGTCCTGACCGATCTCGAGGAATACGCAAGCCATACCGGTATCCTGACAGATCGGTACGTTCTCGTTATCTGCGATCTCGAAGTTCTCGATGATGTTATCAAGAACACCCTGAGCGATCTTGCCGTCCTCGCAAGCGCGGCAATTCTTGATTGCACACTTAACGTCGGAGGGAAGATGAGTGTTAGCATCGATACAAAGCTTTTCTACTGTATCGATGATCTGCTGTACGTTAATTTCACGCATTTTTTAAGTTTCTCCTATAAAAATAGATTAACAATAACCGATTAATAATCTGCAGAACGCAGTTTTACAAGTGTTGCGTCAGCAAACAATACCAATGATCTGGCAAGCAAATACGACAAGCACAAGTGCGATCGGGTATGTCGAAGCATACGCGCCCGCAACGTCGTCGGTCTCGGCAACGCTGATAAGGGTACCGAGCGCGGGGGTCGAGGTCATGCCGCCGGTGATCGAACCGAGGGTATTGAGAAGGGGCAGCTTGCAGATCTTTCTCGCGAAAAAGTAGCCGACCACCATCGGGATGAGGGTGATGATGACACCTGCGATAAAGCCGTAGAGAACGATCATAAGTCCGTACTCGGAGTTCTGGATCTGCTCAACGAGCTGTACTCCGCCCTCGACGCCTGCGCCGAGAAGGAAGAGGACCAGACCGAATTCACGGAAGATCTTGAGGACCTGAGTATTGACTCTCATATTGAGCGGGCCGATGTGTCCGAAGTGAGCAAGGACGAGTGCCATGATCAGCGGACCGCCGGTCATACCGAGCGAGAAGCAAGAACCGCCAAATCCTGCGGAAGTGAGCGGGATCTTGATCGAACCGAGAAGAAGTCCGAAGACGACTGCAAGACCGAATGCGGCAAAACCGAATCCGTCGATGTCAAATTTCTTCTTTTTCTTCTTTTCCTCTGTTCCAACAGTCTCTGCCTTTGCGGGAGCGGCGATAAGTGCCCTTTCCTTTGCCATATCGGCACGGAGGATCTTCGGCATGATCTGAACGAAAAGGACAACACCTACAACTCCGAAGGGGTAGGAGATCGCCTGACCGAGGGATACCATTGCCGAATTCTCGCCTGCGATCTCCTTAGCTGCGGAGAATGCGGGGGTCGAGGTGAGAGCTCCGGAGAGGACTCCGCTTGCAAAAGCGGAGCCGATTCCGGGAATGAGCGCGAAGGCGGTTGCCACACCCGCGCCGATGACGATGATGATCGCTCCCATAGGGAGATAGGTCTTTGCGTTTTTCTTGAGGTCGCGGAAGAAGTTAGGTCCTGCAATAGAACCGACCGCGGTTACAAAGAGTACAAGTCCAATGTCGCCGATAAATCCGTAGCTGTCCATAGCGGAAGCCGATGCATCTGCTATGAAGAACTTCGAGAGAACGGGGATCTCCTGCAGACCCGGAAGGGTGAAGAGATAACCGAACAGAAGAGCTACAAGGAATACGCCTGCTGTTCCGAGGGATACACCCTTGATCGAGATCCTGCCGAGGCAGTATCCGAGGAAGGTGATGAAGAATGCTCCGAGGAGCACGACAGCCGCGCTGCCGGGGTTTATCAGCTTAGAAATAAACTCCATTGTTTATCCGTCGCCCCCTATTATCTTTCGTGGCGAGCGTAGTTGGGGAGAAGCATGGGAGATACGCCCTCTTCGGTCGCATCTGCCGCCTTGAGCTCCTCAGCGTAAGCCTGGAGGTGGTCAAGGTTCATGGTGCCGAGCTCAACTTCTTTTGCCTTAGCCGCCGCTGCCTTACCTGCGTTACGGCCGAATACGATGATGTCAAGGAGGGAGTTACCCATAAGTCTGTTTCTTCCGTGGATACCGCCGACAGCCTCACCTGCAACAAGGAGGTTGGGGATAGCCTTTGTGAAGCCCTCGCCGCCGATCTCGAGACCGCCGTTCTGATAGTGGAGGGTGGGGTAAATGAGGATCGGAACCTTTCTCATATCGATTCCGTAGTTCATATACATACGCATCATAGCGGGGATTCTCTTCTCGATGGTTCCCTCGCCGTGGAGCTTTTCGATCATGGGAGTATCAAGCCATACGCCTGTGCCGCTGGGAGTATGAACGCCCTTGCCTCTGTCGGAGCACTCACGGATGATGGATGCCGCAGAAACGTCACGGGTCTCAAGGGGATGCATGAATGCCTCACCCTCGGAGTTTACGAGCATTGCGCCGATCGAACGGACCTTCTCGGTAACGAGAGCGCCCTTGATCTGTGCGGGGAAGATAGCTCCGGTGGGATGGTACTGAATGGTGTCCTGATAAAGGAGGGGAGCACCTGCGCGGTAGCCGAGAACGAGACCGTCTGCGGTTGCGCCGTAGTGGTTGGAGGTGGGGAAGCCCTGATAGTGGAGACGACCTGCGCCGCCGGTTGCGATGATGACGGTCTTTGCCTTTGCAACGAGGTAATCCTCGGTCTCAAGGTTCTGAAGAACTGCGCCTGCAACCTGACCCTTTTCGTCCTTGATGAGCTCAACTGCTGCGGTGAACTCAACAACGGGAACCTGACGGTTCAGAACCTCGTCGCGAACGGTTCTCATGATCTCCGCGCCCGAGTAGTCCTTACAAGCGTGCATTCTCTTTCTGGAGGTTCCGCCGCCGTGGGTGGTGACCATGTTGCCCTCTGCGTCCTTATCGAACATAACGCCGAGGTCGTTGAGCCAACGGATAGCGTCGGGAGCTTCCATAACGAGACGACGGAGAAGCTCGGGGCGAGCTGCGAAGTGTCCGCCGCCGAAAGCGTCGAGATAGTGCTGAACGGGCGAGTCGTTGGGCTTGTCAGCAGCCTGGATACCGCCCTCTGCCATCATGGTGTTAGCGTCACCGATGCGGAGCTTTGTAACGATCATTACGTTTGCGCCAGCCTCGTGAGCCTCGATCGCAGCTGCGCAGCCTGCGCCGCCGCCGCCGATAACGAGAACGTCAACGTCATAGTCTACCTTGTTGAGGTCGATCTTCTCGCCGAGGATACGGCTGTTGGAGTGGAGAAGCTGTCCGAGCTCGCAAGGAACCTTTTCGCCCTTGTTGGGACCAACCTTGATCTCAACAAAGCCATCCTCACGGTAGTCGGGGTGGTATGCCTTAAGAAGGGCACTCTTCTCGTCCGCGGTCATACGTCTGGGCTCTGTAGCCATACGTGCTTCGCGCGACGCTTCAAGTTTCTTTATGGATTCAAGCATTTCCTGAGTATACATTCTCTATTCCCTCCTTATTTCTCAATATCTCTGGTGTTGTAGAGTTCCTGCATCTCGGTGATGGGCTTCTGCATTACCTGCTCGATGAGCTCATCGTATGCGCCCTTGTTGATCTCGTCAACACGGTTCTTGAGATGCTCGGTCTCGGGAGCGATGTACTTACCGGTGAGACGTCTTGCAAGAAGTCCTACGTGAGGATGCGAGATCTCTGCGGGGCAGCGAACCGAGCAGCATCCGCAGGATACGCAGTCGAAGGATTCCTCTGCGCACTTCTCGAACTCGCCTCTCTGTGCGTATGCAATGTACTGCATAACGTTGAGGCCCTGGGTGCAAGCCTTGGTGCAGGCGTTGCAGCCGATGCAGGAGTAGATCTCGGGATAAAGCTCCATCATGACCTTCTGGTCGGGCTTGATCTCGTTGATCTCATAGGTTCTCTTATCAGTGGGGAAGAAGGGGATGGAAGCAACGTACATGCCTTCCTGTACCTGAGTCTGGCAAGCGAGGCAGGTCTTGAGCTCATTCTGACCCTTGATTCTGTAAATAGTAGCACAAGCACCGCAGAAACCGTGGCGGCAGCCGCAACCTCTCTTGAGAGTGTAGCCTGCATACTCCATAGCCGTCATGATCGTAAGGTCTGCGGGAACGCTGTATTTCTTACCGAAGAAATACACATTAACCATATTTTCCATATTCGGTATAAGTCCTTTCAATAATTCAATATCAGTTTAGGTTGATTAATACTCGGGGGGAAGCTCGTCGATCTCGTCAAATCGGAATACAGGTCCGTCCTTGCAGACGTACTTGGAACCGATATTGCATCTTCCGCACTTGCCGACGCCGCACTTCATACGAAGCTCGAGCGTGGTGTAGATCTGTGTCTTGGAAACACCCATATCGGAGAGTGCGCCGAGAACGAACTTGATCATGATGGGAGGTCCGCAGATAAGGGAGATGGTGTTGATACCAAACTCGACCTGTCCTGCCTCGCCCAGTTCCTTAACGAAGGTGGGAACGAAGCCAACGTGGCCTTCCCAGCCCTCCTGCTCACGGTCGATGGTGAGGTGTACGTTGATGCCGGGAGTGTTCATCCATACTTCACGGATCTCCTTGAGCTGAACGAGGTCGTCAGCCGAACGGGAGCCATAGATGATGTCAACCTTACCGTAATCGGCTCTGTTGTCGATAACGTAGTTGATTACCGAACGGAGAGGAGCAAGTCCGATACCGCCGGCGATGAATACGAGGTCCTTGCCCTTGAGGACGGTGTCAACGGGGAAGTTGTTGCCGTAGGGGCCTCTAACGGTGATCTCGGAACCGACCTCGAGGCTGTGGAGCATCTCTGTGAGCATTCCGCATCTCTTGATACTGAATTCCTGATATTCCTTGTTTGTGGGGGAGGAGGTGATCGAGAACATACCCTCGCTTACGCCGGGAACGCAGAGCATTGCGCACTGGCCGGGCATATGCTCGAAGAGCTTGCCGCCCTCGGGAGCATTAACGCGGAAGGTCTTGACGTCGGGGGTCTCCTCGCGGATGTCGGTGATAACGCCGACCATAGGGATCAGGGTGTCGTGCTTAAAGCCGGGGAAGCATGTGCATTCATGCTCGCCGTGATTGTGTTCGTGGTTGCTCATTATCACTTATCTCCCTTCTCGCTGAATGCTTTGATGACCTTGACGATATTGAGCGATGCGGGGCACTTGTCCACGCAACGGCCGCATCCTACGCAGGAATACATACCGTCGTTGTTTGCAGGGAAGTAGACGAGCTTGTGCATAAATCTCTGTCTGAATCTCTGCATCTGGCTGTTACGGTTGTTGCCGTGAGCCATCATTGTGAAATCGGAGTACATGCAGGAGTCCCAGCAGCGGTATCTCTGCACGCCGTTACCCGTGTTGTAGTCCTTGATATCGTAGCACTGGCAGGTGGGGCACACGAAAGTGCAGGTGCCGCACGCAAGACAGGGCTTGTAAAGCTCATTCCAGAGCTCGTCGTTGAATTTCTCGGTGAGAACGTCGCCGTTCCAGCCCTCGAGAGAGAGATTAGAATAAGGAAGCTTTTCTACAATTTCCTTAACTGCGCTCTTCTCTGCCTCGACCTTTGCCTCGCACGTCTCGGTGAGGAGGGACTTGACCGCCTCGGTCAGCTTCTCGCCCTTTTCGGTGAGAGCCTTCCAATAGAGCTCACCCTCGATCATCCAGGTTGCAACGTCTGCTGCGGGCTCGGTGCAGTCAACACCGAAGACCTTACAGAAGCAGCTCTCCTCGGGCTCGTGGCAAGCGAGAGCGACTATGATGCCGTGCTCGCGGCGAGCAGCATAGAAGGAGTCAACGGGATCCGAGAGGAATACTCTGTCGAGGACCTCGATGCCCTTGATGTCGCAAGCCTTCATGCCGAAAACGACGAAGGGTGCGTCAACGAGTGCTTCGGGAGTGATCCTCAGCTTATTATCTTCCTTATTACAAGTATAAAGGGTCTCGCTCTGGGGGAAGAACACGTCCTTGGGGGACTTTACGGTCTTGAGGGTGTCAAGATCAACGCAAGCGTCCTCACTCCAAGCGGCGAAGTTGGTCTGTCCCGCAACCTGCACGGGCAGGTAGAGCTCATTTGTTTCGTGGATAAGGGCGAATAAGGACGCCAGATTTTCTTTAGCTATCTTATACATCTCTATACTCACCTTTCATTGACGATGGAGGGCTCTGCGTCCTCGGTGTCGAAGTTTACGAGAGGAGCTCGGCTTCCTGCCTCTGCGCCCGCTACGTACTCGCCGTAGATCTCGTTGATGTCCTTGATGAACTTTCTGTTGAAGAGATGGAGCGGGATGCCCTGAGGACATACTCTGCTGCACTCGCCGCAGTCGGTGCATCTGCCCGCAACGTGGAACGCGCGGATGATGTGGAACATCTTTTCCTCGAAGGAGTCAACGTTTGCCTTCTGAGCGGAGTCGAACTTGGTGCTGTCGAATACGCACTTGCGGCAGGAGCATGCGGGGCATACGTTTCTGCACGCGTTGCAACGGATGCACTTGGAGAGCTCGGACTTGAAGAACTCGAACTTCTCCTCGGGGCTCATAGCCTCGATTCTTGCAACCTCTGCGAATCTCTCGCCGTCAGCGGTGTCTCTCGACTCGCCGATGATCTCATCATAGATCTTGTGCTCCTTGCCCTTGCAGACGTGGCAACGCTCGAGCATTCCGTCAGCATAAGAGCAGGATTTCTTACCATATATAGTATCGATCTCGAGAGTGTCGCAAGCATCGGTCATCTCGGCGCCGCTGATCGCGGTGATACCCTTGATGCCGGTCTTCTTGATCTTCTCGATATCGAGCTTGCCCTTACAGCCAACGCCGATGATGTACGCCTTGTCGCGGTCAACTCGGTGCTCGGTCAGGAGCTGGTTGAAGCTGTATGTATCGCAGGGCTTGAGGCAAACGAGAGTCTTGCCCTCGAGCTTGGATGCCTCGATCATGTATTTGGAAAGGTTTGCGCCGCAGAAGCCGTTATAAACGAACTTGTCAAGGCTTTCTACGGTCTCAAAGTAAGCGGGCTCGGGATTGTAGGGCATATCGCCGATCTTCCAGCCCAGAACTCTTGCTACTGTACCGTCCGCAAGGAGTTCCTTTGCGCGAGTAATCAGTTCTTGCATCTCAGATCCCCCAATCTGACGTTCTCGCCGAGACCCTTGATCTTGGCTACGAAGTCATTCATTGTATCAGAGAACTTAACACCCTCTGCAGCGGATACCCACTCAACGCGGGTGCGTCCCTTCTCAACGCCGATGTAGTCGAGCATCGAGAACAGAAGTGTCATTCTTCTTCTTGCATAGTAGTTACCTGTGCTGTAGTGGCAGTCGCCGGGGTGGCATCCGCAGATGATAACGCCGTCAGCGCCCTTTTCAAAAGCACGAAGGATGAACATAGGATTTACACGGCAGGAGCAGGGCACGCGGATGATCTTTACATCTGCGGGGTAAGCAAGTCTCGAGCTTCCCGCAAGGTCCGCGCCCGCATAGCTGCACCAGTTGCAACAAAAAGCAACTATTTTGGGTCTGAATTCATTATTTACCGACATATTGCATCTACCTCCGACAAGATCTGTCTGTTAGAGAAGCCCTGAAGGTCCATAGCTCCGGAAGGACAAGCAACTGTACAAGCACCGCATCCCTGGCAGAGCGCGCTGTTGACGATCGCTATGCGGCGGGTCTCACGGATACCGTGGTCGTTGACGAGAGTGTCCTCATAAGAGATAGCACCGTAGGGACATACGTTCGCGCAGCTCGAGCAGCCGTTACAGAGAAGCTCGTCTGCCTTCGCGGTGCAGGGGTTGGTCGTGAGCTTATCCTTTGCAAGGAGTCCGACGACCTTGACAGCAGCCGCACCCGCCTGAGAAACAGTCTCGGGGATATCCTTCGGTCCCTGAACAACGCCGGAGAGGAAGATACCCGCTGTGGGAGACTCAACGGGACGAAGCTTTGCGTGAGCCTCGGTAAGGAAGTTGTTGGTATCGATACTTGCGGTGAGCATTGTAGCGATCTTTCTAACGTCCTTGTTGGGCTCGATCGCGGTAGCAAGAACTACCATATCAGCTTCCTTGAGGATCTGCTTGTTGTCAAGAAGGTCGCTTCCCTGAACGAGGAGCTTGCCGTTGGGCTGGGGAATAACCTTACCAACCTGACCCTTGACGTAATTTACACCGTACTGCTCAACAGCGCGGCGGTAGAACTCGTCAAAGTTCTTACCGGGGGTACGAACGTCGATGTAGAATACGGTTACGTTTACATCCGGATACTTATCGCGGATGAGCATTGCGTGCTTTGCGGTGTACATGCAGCAGATCTTGGAGCAGTAGGGCTTGCCTCTGTCATCCGAGCAACGGCTGCCGACACACTGGATGAATACGATCTCCTTGGGAGCCTTACCGTCGGAAAGTCTCTCGAGATGACCGTGAGTAGGACCTGCGGCGTTCATAACTCTCTCAAGCTCGAGGGAGGTGATAACGTCGGGGCTCTGGTTGTATGCGTACTCGTCGTACTTATCAAGATTGATGGTGTCGAAACCGGTTGCAACAACGATCGCGCCGTACTTTTCGGTAATGATCTCATCCTTCTGAGTGTAATCAACTGCGCCCGCTGCACAGATCTTCTGGCAGAGACCGCACTTGCCGGTCTTGAACTTGATGCAAGCCTCGGTGTCGATTACGGGTACGTTCGGGATAGCCTGTGCGAAGGGGGTGTAGATAGCGGTTCTGGTGCCGAGTCCGCGGTTGAACTCGCTGGGAGTCTTCTTGGAGGGACACTTCTCTTGACATGCGCCGCAACCGGTACACTTGTCAGCGTCGATAAATCTTGCCTTTTTGCGGATATCGACTGTAAAGTCGCCTACAAAGCCGCTGACCTTTTCAACTTCGCTGTATGTATAGATCGTGATGTTCTCGTGAGCGGCTGCCTCAACCATTTTAGGAGTAAGGATACAAGCCGAGCAGTCGAGGGTGGGGAAGGTCTTGTCCAGCTGGGACATTCTTCCGCCGATGGAGGGAGTCTTCTCAACGATGTCTACCTTGTAGCCCGCGTCTGCGATATCAAGCGCGGTCTGGATACCTGCGATACCGCCGCCAATAACGAGTGCGCGCTTGGTTACGCGGCTCTCGCCGGGGGTAAGGGGAGTGTTGAGGTTGACCTTTGCAACTGCGGCACGTGCAAGGATAACTGCCTTTTCGGTAGCCTCGTTGATATCCTTGTGGATCCAGGAGCAATGCTCACGGATGTTTGCGATCTCAACCATATAAGGGTTGATGCCTGCACGCTCTGCAGCCTTTCTGAAGGTAGCCTCGTGCATACGGGGAGAGCAAGAGCAAACGACGATACCTGTCAGCTTCTTCTCTCTTACTGCGATGGCGATCTTTTCCTGACCTGCCTCGGAGCACATATACTGATAATCTTCAGCATGTACAACGCCGGGCTCGGAGGCGATCACCTCGACAACCTTTTTAACGTCTACCGTTGCGGCGATGTTACTACCGCAATGACAGACAAATACACCAATTCTCTGCATTCTGCTCACCTCTTATATCTTCTGTATGCGCTGACGAGGAGCTGCTGAGGAGTCTCATCGTCAAGAAGCTCGGGGATCTCATCTGCGGTAAGATAGCTGCCGCCGCGCTCGCGGACCACGAGCTGACGAGCCGCGTCAATGATCTTGCCGGGCTTAACGTCTCTGGGGCAACGCTCAACGCACGCAAAGCAAGAAAGGCACTTCCAGAGCGATTCGCTCTTGACAAGCTCCTCAACGTTGTTGTTCGCTACGTAGGAAACGAACTGGTGGGGCTTGATGTCCATCTCGTTGAATGCGGGGCAGGTAGCCGAGCACTTGCCGCACTTCATGCACTTAAGAGGATTGGTTCCGCTGATCTCGCGGATCTGCTCTGCCTGATTCTTTCCGTGACTCATGCTCATGCCTCCTCCTTAAGTCCGAGAGCCTCTGCGAGGAGCTCGGTAAAGTAATAAACGGGGATGTCCTTCGATGCGCTCTTGTTGAGGTTATACATGCAAAGGGGACAAGCCGTTATGAGCATATCCGCGCCGAAGCCGGATGCGCTCTCTGTGATCTTATCGCACATATTCTTTGCCATATCCTTTTCCTTGAGGGAGATATAGCCGCCGCAGCATTCGTTGCGGTAGGGGTAGATCACGGGAGTTGCGCCGAGAGCGCGGATGAAATCCTCCATGATCTTGGGATTCTCGGGATCGTCAAATGCGAGGATGCCCGAGGGGCGAAGGAGCAGACAGCCGTAGTAAGCGCCGATCTTCTTGCCCGTGAGGGGCTTGACAACGCGCTTCTTCAGCTCGTCAAAGCCGATGGTGTCGCGAAGCAGCTCAAGGAAGTGAACGACTTTCGTCTCACCCGCATAGGGGGTATCGAGCTTGAGGTAGTTGTTTGCTCTGAAACGGATGTCGTCAACGTTCTTCATGTCATCGTTAACGCGTTTGATGACGTGATGGCACGCAGAACAGAGGGTAACAAGATCCTGACCCTTTTCCTTCGCTTCGTTCAGCGCACGAACCGAGGAGAGCTTGGTTGCGATCTCGTCACTGCCGAGGGGGTAAACACCGCCGCAGCACTGCCAGTTCTCGATCTCTTCAAGCTCGAAGCCAAGTGCCTGCGCGGAAGCTCTTGCATAAGCGTCGAGATCCTTTGCCTTGTTCTTCAGAGTACAACCGGGATAGTAACTGTACTTCATTATCTTTATCCTTTCAAAAATAATTTCCTAAAATCAGAATGTCAGCTTGGAGATGACGCTCTTGAGCGCTTCTGCGCTCACGTTGAGCTGTCTGATCTCCTCGTATGTCAGATCCATCGGTACCTTACCGTGGATTCCGTGGGGGCCGACAAGTGTGAGTGTTGAGAGGCACACGTCCTCGATTCCGTATTCGCCGTGCATCATCGAGGATACCATAAGGAGCGAATCGGAGGATGCAAGAAGCATCGAGCAAAGCTGGCAGACAGTCTGCGCGATAGCGTAGAAGGTCGCACCCTTGTTTTTGATGATCTGCGCGCCCGAGGTGCGGACATAATCGATCATATACTCCTTGTCAAGAGGCTGAAGCTCCGGAATCTTCTGCGACATGAGTCTGTGATACTCGTCGATGTGAACGCAGGAAACAAAGGCTCTCGACCAAGGAACAAAGGAGGTATCTCCGTGCTCGCCGAAAACGTAAGCATGGATACTTCTCTGCGAAACGCCGTAATGCTCGGAAAGAGCATAGCGCAGACGGGCGGTATCAAGAAGAGTACCGGAACCGATGATCTGACTTTCGGGGAGTCCCGAATATTTGGTGAACGCGTAGGTCATAATATCCATGGGGTTGCTTACGATAACGTAAAGCGCATTCGGGCAAACGCCGACGATATTCGGCGTGATGCTCTTCATAATATTTAGGTTTGTCTGTGCAAGGTCAAGACGGGTCTGACCGGGCTTGCGTGCTACACCCGAGGTGATGATAACGATGTCCGAGTCCTTTGCGTCCGCGTAATCACCCGCAATAATGGAGATGGGCTGGCGGAAGAAGGTGCCCTGAGCGATGTCCATCGCCTCGCCCTCGACCTTTTCCTTATTGATGTCGATAAGGACTATCTCGGACGCAAGGTCTTCGTCCGAAAGTGCAAATGCGATTGTTGAGCCGACGTTACCGGCTCCGATAATGGTAATTTTTGCTCCCATAGCAAATCCTCCTTTGAATGGTTTGGAAACGCTGTTTCAACGGAAGTCGAATAGGGGTATACTTCGACTCTAAATTGCCGCCGCTATGATCGGCAAAACAATTTAATTCATCTTATATTATATCACGAAGCATTTTCTTTGTCAATAAGTCGAAATAATATTCGGCAACTTAAACTACAATTAATATAAGTAATTACATAAAAAATTTGCATATTGCTCAAAAGAAAATCCAACTTTTTGCGGCAAAATTCGCCAAAGCGTTCTTTTGGCACTTTTTCCCTCGTATTCGGCGAATATCGGAAGGCAAAAAGCACGGGCAACTTATTACATTTTCAACAGTCTTTCACTACGAGTCCGTAGGGGACGGCGCCTCGACGTCCCGTGACAGCACAAAATGATTTCGCTGATTAAACATAGGAGCAATATTATCATTTTCTTGATTATTTGCACAGCTATAATTTAATTCGGCTCGGGACGTCGAAGCGCCGTCCCCTACAAACTCGTTATGCAGACTCGCATAAAAATATATTTTTCCCTCGTGCTTTTTCAACTGCTCGATATGCAGAACTATTGTGAAAATAATCACAAACAAATTTAGCAGTCACCTCGTGCATTTGCCAAAAATCCACCACTAAATCGACATCAAAACTCAAAATATTTTTAGCACTCTCGCATAAAGAGTGCTAATATTTTCTGTTTCGAAACAGTTTTGTCATTCATAGTTCACATATTAGGTGTATCATTATAGCGTCGAAAAAAGACGTGCCGAAGGCGCCGAAGAGCACGTCCGACAGTATCAAAAAACACACAAAAAACACTTTACATAGAACCTAAAAGGAGGATTCTGTTATGTTTGAACTTACACCCTTTAGAAGCAATTATTACGTTTCTGCTTACGACCCTTTCAAAGAAATGGAGGAGTTCGAAAGACGCTTTTTCGGACAGCGGACTCCTGCTATGAAAACCGATATCCGCGAGACCGAAAACGCATATATTCTTGAATCCGATCTCCCCGGCTTCAGCCGCGAGGACATCCATGCCGAGATCAATAACGGCTATCTCACCATCCGCGCGGAGCACAAATCCGAGAACGAGGACAAGAACGAAAGCTACCTCCGCCGCGAGCGCAGCTATGGCTCCTTCTCCCGCACCTTCGACCTTGACGGCATCGACGCCGAAGCGATCACCGCATCCTTCAAGAACGGAGTGCTGACCCTCGAGCTGCCCAAGATGCAGCAGAAGGTTGAGGAAGCGAGAAAAGTTGAGATTCAGTAATTCACATTTTGCAGAACTTCTATGTTTGCACTCGTGAAGCAGGGGGTGAAGGGGGCGGCAGCCCCCTTCACCGCTTACGATGTCATCCTGAGGGCACGTCCGCAGACGTGTGGTGCCCAAAGGATGACATCGTTTTTTCTTGCAGGGGCTGCCGCCCCTGCACCCTGCTTTGCGAGTGCTAATATAGCTTTCTAAATTTAAGCTATAAGTTGCCTATTATTTCGATCACTATATGTCAAAATACCCAACTCCCCTCTCCCCTTTGGCTCAAAAGATTGTATCATATTTTCTTACAAAAAACGCCAAAAGTCTTGATTATCCTTCCTATTTGTGATATAATATGAACTTGTGAAAATCAATATCTCAAAGAAAGAAGATAATCAAAATGACATCAACCATTTTTATCACGCTGTCAATCGCACTCCTTTCGGGTCTTCTTCTCTCGCGTGTTGCGAAGAAGGTCGGACTCCCTGCGGTAACCGCATATCTCGTTGCGGGCGTTCTCATCGGCCCCTACCTCCTCGGTCAGTTCGGCATCGGCTTTGACCACGAGGCAAACTCCCCCGAAAAGTACAAGATCCTTTGCGATCTCGCGCTCGGATTCATCGCATTCGCGATCGGTAACGAATTCCGCCTTGATCAGCTCAAAAAGGTCGGTAAGCAGGCTACCATTGTCGGTATCGCGCAGGCTCTCGTCACAACCGTTATCGTGGACGCAGGCCTTATCGGACTTTCCTTCATCCTTCCCGAAGGATGTCTTCCCCTTCCCGCGGCTATCATCCTTGGTGCAGTTGCAACCGCGACCGCTCCCGCCGCTACTCTCATGGTCGTTCGTCAGTACAAGGCAAAGGGCCCCGTGACCGACATTCTCCTCCCCGTTGTTGCTCTTGACGACGCTGTTGGACTTGTCATCTTCGCGATCTCCTTCGGTGTTGCGGGTGCTATCCACACCGGCACCGTTGACCCCATCTCCATGGTTGTAAATCCCCTTCTCGAGGTCGTTCTTTCGCTCATCCTCGGTACCGTTATGGGCTACCTTTTCTCCTTCACCGAGAGATTCTTCTTCTCCCGCTCGAAGCGTATGGCAGTTTCTGTCACCTTCGTAATGCTGACCGTTGCGATCTCCTCGCTCAAGTTTGAGATCGGACACGTACATATCGGCTTCTCGAGCCTTCTTGCTTGCATGATGCTCGGAACCATCTTCTGCAACATCTGTGACTTCTCCGAGGAGCTTATGGAGAGAGCCGACAGATGGACCGCCCCCCTTCTCATTCTCTTCTTCGTCATCAGCGGCGCAGAGCTCAACCTCGGTGTTTTCACCAACTGGGTATTCGTAGTTATCGGTGTTGCTTACATCGCACTCCGCTGCATCGGTAAGTATTTCGGTGCAAGCTGGAGCGCAAAGGCATCGGGCTGTGACGAAAACATTGTCAAATACCTCGGCATCACCCTTTTCCCGCAGGCGGGCGTTGCACTTGGTATGGCAAGCCAGGCACTCACCTTTGGCGGTGACATTGGCGTACTTGCACAGAGCATCACCCTCTTTGCAGTTCTCGTATACGAGCTTGTAGGTCCCGCACTCACCAAGATCGCGCTCACCAAGGCAGGCGACATCAAGGCAGAAGGCAAGACCAATGCGCGTGAGGAAGCGAAGAAGGCTATGGCGCAGAAATAAGTTGTTAGTTGCTAGTTACTAGTTGCTAATTAAAGGTAAAAATCCCGCGCGACGCGCGGGATTTTTTCGATTTAATCAAAACAAAAGACAACAGCAGCGAGAAAGTTTTGGTCAAGCTTTTTCAAAAGCTTGCGAATTCTTAAGGCAGAGCCTTAAGTCGAGCTCCGCAGAGCTCGAAACTCCCCTGCGCTTCAAACGGGCGGCGCCCCTGCCGACCGTTTGGAAGGAGTAAAATCTTCCCTTCGGGGAAGATTTTCGCTCCTTCACCCCGCGCGCCCGCAGGCGCGCGGCTTTTCTTTGCACTAAATGCGTCAATCAATAAGATTTCCGCGTGAGTCGAACTTCAATTCAACGACTCCGTCCGAACAGGTAACTTGGGTCAATGAGGTATCATCTATCCAGCCCGCCCAACTCTTGCTCATATTCGTCCACTGCTTTACAGTACCCGCATATGTGAATTCGGTCAGAACGGGGAGATCGCAAAATGATACGAATATCGTCTTAATGGTCGAGGGAAGCGACACGCTCACCAGCTCATCATTTTCTCCGAAAGCAGTATTCATAATTCTGATAACGCCCTCTGGGACAACAACTTTCGTCAAACCGGGCTTGTTGAAGAAAGCAACCGTGCCAATGATCTCGACGCTTCCGTCATCGGGAATCGTGCTGTTCGCAAAGCCGCAAAGGAGCACTTTATCCTTGATTCTGATGAGGCAGTTGCCCTTTTCGGTATAGAACTTATTTTCGGGCGAAACGGTAATACGATTAAAGTTTCGTCCGCGGTCATTGTTATAATAAATGCTGCCTTTGATCTCACTTACACTTGCACCAAAATGCACGCTTTCAAGATTTGTGCACATATTGAGAGCCTCGGATTCAACGTATTCTACCGTATCCGAAATGATTATATGCTTGACGGATACATTGTCCTCGCCACTTTTTTGATCGTTGAAGTTAGCAACCTCTCTCTCAACGTATACCATCTGTGTAACCGGCAGTCCCTCGTATACCGACGCAACGTAAACCTTCTCATCGGTGCAATCGCCCCACCCGATGAAGGATGCACTCTTGCCGTCCTCATTTATCTCGTAAAGAAGCCCCGGCGTGCCGTGCTCATCGGGCACGAATTCGGTCTCCTCGGGTTCGGTCGTAGGCGCCACAGTCTCTTCGAGCGCGGCGGTCGTTTCGATCTTCGGCTCTGTTTCTTCAACCCCCGGATTTGCTCCCGCGCCGAAGCCGCCGAATGGGTTCGTGTTCTTCGACACAAAGCTTATGACAGGAATGATCGCGCCGAGAAGCAGCGCGCAAGCCGCAAGCACTGATACCTGTTTGATCCAGATGACGTGCCTTTTGCCCTTCGACGGCATTCCCGCCGTGACCGCGTCTGTCCTGACGCGCGACATTGTGTCCGAGATCATCGCGTCGTCGATATACTCGATCGCCTCGAGCAAACGCCTTTTTTGATTCATATTAAGGCTCATTTTGTAATACCCTCCTTTTTGAGTTCCGCGGCTATCTTCTTCCGCGTTCTGTGAAGTGATACCTTTATCTTGCTCTCTCCATAGCCCGTCTGCGCCGCGATCTGTGCGAGGCTCAGCCCAAGCCAATAGCGCAAAATAAAGATATCCTTGTTTGTTCTTCCGACAGTTGCAAGCACAGAATTTATGATCTCACCGGCGCGCCGTGCCTCAAATCCCGAGGCGAGATCGGTTCCGTCTTCAACCATATCGAGGAATTCCTCCCCGACTATTGCGATTTTTCCGCCGCGTTTCCAGGCGTTTTCGTTCCTTGATATCTCGCGGGCACGGTTGCGCACCATTTTGCAGATATAGGCACGAAGATCACGAGGATTTTCGGGCGGAACAGCGTTCCAAAGCGCGAGCATGACGTCGCTGACGCATTCCTCGGCATCCTCACGGAAGGTGAGAATGCTCAGAGCGATATAATGGCAAAGAGGACCGTATTTCTTCTCGACCTCCGCCAAAGCCCGCTCATCCCGCGCAAAGAACAATTCGATAATTTTTTCATCTTTCATCTGAGCGCTCCTTTCGATTGTCCTTTCATTAAACAAGAAGCGGTTTAAGAAAAAAGGTTACACCGAATGGCAAAGTTTTTTGAATTTTGTCAGAGTGCACAAAGAAGGAGGGAGAGATTTGTGCAGAGTGACATAATTATTGTAGCATATATTGGTGGAAAATGCAAGTCTCGCTGCGCTCGAGTTAAGATCGGGCTGCGCCCGAGTTAAGGTCGCGCTTCGCGCGAGTTAAGATTTGCCTGCGGCAAAATTAAGGTGAATTTCCGCTT
>JAFQGP010000020.1 GCA_017415485.1 Clostridia bacterium | reverse complement strand
GGGGTACGGTAGGGAAAGTTACGTGTCTCACGGGCGGTTTGAGCGGGACATGTGTCTGAAATGATAATTCTGATCTTTCTGCGTATTCTCGCTGGACTTTTGGAAAATTTGTGGTATGATTGGAGGTAAAAAAGAGAGGAGTTAATTGATGTCAACAAGAAAGCTGTTAACAAACGGAAATGCCTTCAAGAGGACAGACGCAAGATGGGGCGGAACTGTATGGTACTGCGACGAGCTTGGAGAGAGAAGAAGAAAATGCTTCTCTGGAACGACCAAGCAAGAGGTCAACAAAAAGATGACAGCGTATATAGAAAGCTTCAATCGCGAGAATGAAGAGTCGATCGAGGCAAACAAAACCCTGCGCGAGAGTATGCAGAACTGGCTGCGGGTCTTCAAGTTCCCATCGGTAGAGAGAACAACATACGACAGATACGAGCACACGGTTCAAAATCAGGTCTTCCCGATAATCGGGGATAAGGCGGTAGGAAATATCACGTCGGCGGATATAAAAAAGTTGCTCAACCATTGGATGAATGAAGGCTACGCATATACAACGGTGAAGAAGGTGCATTCGATCCTCGGGGATTACTTCAAGCATCTTGAAGTGCAGGAGCTTATCTCGAAGAATCCGATGTCGGGCGCTCCGATGATAAAGAAAAGCAACTACTTCGCTATGCAGGACAAAGAGAATCTCCCGACGAGCGAAACGGTAACCGTCTTCACAGGGGAAGAGATCGAAAAGCTCAAGGCGGAAGCGTCAAAAACTTATAAAACAGGGAAGAGACTTTACCGCCAGGCATCGGCGTATATTCTCATGCTCAATACCGGACTGCGCGCGGGAGAAATGCTCGGGGTTCTGAACGGCGACATCGACCTTGAGAAGCGAGTGATGCACATCCGCAGAGGAGTGAAGGTAGTAAATAAACGCGACGGTGTCGAGATCGTCGAGGGCGGTACGGAGGTTAAAATCGGTAAGCTCAAGAGTGCAACGAGCAAGCGAGACGTACCTCTCAACGATACCGCGATCGAGGCAATCAAGGAGCTGAGAGAGGAATATTTCTTCGGTGAAGCAAGTCCACTTATCTGTGACGAAAATGGTGACTATACAAAGCCCGACGTCTTCCGCAGAAGATATCACCGCTTACTCGAGGGTGCGGGGATTGAAAGCAAGGGTTTGCACAGTCTGCGTCATACCTTTGCGACGAATCTTGTGAACGGAGTTAAGCAAGCGGACGGAAGCGTGAAATCGTTAAGCGTAAAACAAGTTGCCGATCTGCTCGGGCATTCAACTACGCAGGTGACCGAGATGTATTATGTAAAAAGAGACACAACCCGCCTCGGCGGAGTTACCGATGGGATGGATTTGTAAAAAATCTGAAAAAACACTTTACTTTCTCGCTTATATGTGGTATAATAATAAGCGAGAAAGTGAGGTGGGCGTTTTGACAAAGACCGAATATATTGAAAAAATGATTGAAAATAATAATGGATACTTGTTTACTAAAGATATTTCCGAATATGGTATTTCGAAGTCCTACCTTTCGGAATTTGTTAAAAAGCGAGGGCTCAAACGCGTTGCTCACGGTGTTTATATTGATGCAGACACTTGGTACGATGAACTGTATATTCTTGGTTTGAGAAACTCCAAAGCCGTATTTTCTCACGCAACAGCTCTATATATTCACGGATTGACCGAGAGAGAACCGTTTGAAACACATGTATCGGTGCCATATGCGTACAATGCGAAGCATTTGCGAGACAAAGAAGTTTGTGTGCATCAAGTAAAGGATGACCTGTATGAGATGGGTTTGACAGAAGCGGAGACCAACTGCGGAAACAGAGTTGCGGTTTATGATCTTGAACGAACGGTATGCGATATGATAAAGACCCGCGATAAAAAAGATCCGCAGATGTTTCTGTATGCGATCAAGGAATACTCAAAGCTGAAAAACAAAAATATTGTTAATCTGATGAGATACGCCGAACGCATGGGTGTGGAAAATGAAGTCAGAATGTATATGGAGGTTTTGCTGTGATCACAACGTCAAAGCAGCTGAAAGATAAAATAGCTAATATTTCGGGCGGCGATGCAAGAAAGGCACAAATACTCCTTCGCAAATATGTGATGGAGCGATTTCTTGCGCGGTTAGCGTCGTCAAGATACAAAAATCACTTTATATTAAAGGGTGGAATGCTTGTATCCGCAATCGTCGGAGAGGACGCAAGGAGCACTATGGATATTGATACTACCGTCAGATCGCTGTCATTGAACAAATCGACAATTGAAGCTACTGTAAAAGAGATTATGGAAATTGACTTGGAGGATAGATTACAGTTTGAATTCTCGTCAATTGAAGAAATAATGGAGGAGCATGATTATACAGGAATCAGGATTACTCTAAAAGTTTATCTTGAGAAGCTTCGTGAGACGATTAGAATCGATCTGTCTGCAGGTGATGCAATAACGCCGGAAGCCGTATGTCTTTCGTACCCGATGATGTTTGATCAAGGCAGTATTGAACTGCGCTCGTATAATATCGAAACTCTGCTTGCTGAGAAGATTGAAACGATATTATCAAGATCAACAGCCAATACCCGAATGAGGGATTTTTACGATATACATATTCTATGGAATGATGCAAGTAATGAAGTTGATATTGAAACGCTTCGAGACGCCATAAGAGCTACCGCTTCCAAACAAGGAACGGATTATATTATCGAAGACGGCGAGATGATACTTGAAGAGATAGCGATGAGCCCGGCTATGAAATATCAATGGGATAATTACCAAAGGACGAATAAGTATGTCGGGGATCTTGCATGGGATGAGGTAATCGGTTCGGTATCGAATATATTGCTTGATGAAATCAACCTTGATCAAACTGATGACTTTGAAATGACCATGTTTTAAGAGTCAAAATTTGATATGCATAAACAAAGAAAGCGCTCGGGGAACCGAGCGCTTTCTGATGCTTAATTGAGATGGTTGATGCTTTTTTGATGCTGTAACAGACGGATTTATTAGCACGTATTGGACGGGAGTCCATTGTGTCCGGAAGAATCACTTTGAATTAAAAAGCGGAAGGACTCTGAACCCGTAGTTCGCGCATAATTGGGCGGGAGAGTTACGTGCTGTGGTAGCGCGAACAGTATTATTGTTTCGCAAAGCGAAACAATAAGGGGTTCATCGTCAATACAGTCACTACAAAAAATAACCGATAGCCTGAAGGCTATCGGTTATTTTTGTGAGACCACTACAAAATCGATGCATAGGCAATGTTTTTTCAAAATCGGTGCAGGTTTTATCTCATCAAGGTATAGCTATCCCTTGGCGATGATGAGCGCCGAAAGCTGTCCGAGGACTGTCGGGCTTTCGCGCCATGCTTGCAAACGAGTGCTATGTAGAAGAATTGTTTACAGGATAGATATTTACTCTCTTTCGGTTTTATGTTATAATAATTTCACAGATATATATGAGTTTACAAAAAATCAAACAGTAAATTCGCAACAAAACCGATTGCAAACGCGATGCATAATAGGCAGGAGATGCGTTTTCTCACAGAAATCTCACAAGGATTATATTTTTCTCACGCGAGAATAACGATATTTCTGATATACTGTAAAAAACAGAGTATTATATCTACACACGGATAATCTTAACGATAGATTTTTCGTTATAAAAGTAACACGGGCGACTATTGCGACCTACGGGTGGCTAATTATTAAAAAATATGGACTAAGTATCATCCGAGACGTTGTTCTTTTGGTGTTGCTCCTTGCAGCATCGACTCTGGTAGGATTTTGCTTTCGACATTGGGAGCTGCACGAGACCAACGTCGTTGTGGTGTATATCTTTTCCGTGCTGTTGATTTCACGGTTTACCCGAGGATATCTGTACGGTATTGCCTCTTCCGTGATCTCGTTACTGCTGTTTAACTGGTTTTTTACCGAACCTTATTTCACTCTGAAGGTCCATGATATGACCTATCTCATCACCTTTACCATCATGATGTTCACATCGATCGTAACCAGCGCCCTGACCACAAAGGTCAAGCAAGCGGCAGAAGAAGCAAAAGAACGGGAAAATGAAAGCAATGCGCTATACCAAATGACAAACCATTTGACTGACGCCGAGGACGCGGAGGCGATCGCACGGATCACCGTCACAACGACCGGTGAGATTCTGGGGTGTAACACAGCCTGTATCTGTTTTGACGAGCAAGGAATTCCGGAAAAAACATTTGTTCAAAGAAAAGAAGACGGAAGCCTCATTCGCCGAGAGCTGACAGATGCCGACGAGATGCGCCGAAGAATGGAGCAGCTTCACGATGCGGTGGACATTACCGAGCAGGACTATGTTTACCCGATCTACGGAAAAAATATGATACTTGCCGTTTTGTGCCTTCCTCGTGACGTTGGGGCGACAATGACAGAGGCGCAGACAAGAATGACCCATTCCATCATTGAAAGCGTAACTTTGGCTTTGGAACGGCTTCGCAGCTTAAAGCAGCAGGCGCGAAGCCGAGAGGAGACTATGCAGGAGAGGTATCGGGCCAATCTGCTCCGCGCCATTTCTCACGACATCCGTACACCGCTTTCTGGTATTATGGGAACCAGCGAAATGCTTATGGATACGACAGATCAAGACGACCCTCGCTATGAGCAAGCACAGGGGATCTATAACGATGCCCAATGGTTACACAATATGGTTGAAAACATTCTAAACCTCACCAAGCTGCAGGACGGAAAGCTTGTTCTCCATAAACAGCCGGAGGCAGTGGAGGAGGTCATTGGTGCCACCCTAACGGTGATGGAAAAACGGCTTCCCGACAGAAGCATCGACGTGGAAATGCCTGACAACGTGATCATGGTGCCTATGGACGCAAGACTGATCAGTCAAGTACTGATCAACCTTTTGGATAATGCCGACAAGCACACGGCGAAGGATCGACAGATCTCTGTTTCCGTTTGTACAGATGAGGAAAACGTTCTTATTACGGTTGCGGACAGAGGAAGTGGAATTGCGGAGAGCGATCTACCCTATATTTTCCAAATGTTCTACACCACCCACACCAAAAGTCCGGATTCCAGACGCGGTGTTGGTCTTGGCTTGGCGATTTGCCAATCCATCGTGGAGGCGCACGGGGGAACTATCCGAGCTGAAAACCGAAAAGACGGCGGTGCGGCCTTCACCTTTACATTGCCGATAGAAGGAGAAAATTTATGACAGTAAGAAATGAAACCGTCCTTATTGTAGAAGATGATACGCAAATTCGCAATTTTATTGCCCATACCATAAAGCAGGAAGGCTTTTCCTACCAGACGGCAGGAACGGCTCAGCAGGCTATGTCGGTCTTAGTTTCTTCAAAAATCGACTTGATGCTTTTGGATCTTGGCTTGCCGGATTTTGACGGTATGGAAGTCATCGAAGAGGTTCGAGGCTGGTCTGAGATCCCCATCATTGTGGTTTCCGCAAGAGATCAGGACAAGGAAAAGGCGGCGGCATTGGATGCCGGAGCAGATGATTATCTGACCAAGCCCTTTTCTGCCACGGAGCTTATGGCAAGGATCCGTGTAGCGATCCGCCATCTGTATAAAACGGCAAAAACACAGAGCCAACCTGAAATATCCGTAGGAGAGCTGTCTATTGATCTTGAAAAACGGCAGGTCCTTTTGAAGGGTACGCCCCTGCACGTAACCCCTATGGAATATAATCTCTTATCATTGTTCTTCAAGAACATTGGAAAGGTACTGACCACACAGTATATCCTGAAAGAAATTTACGGTGTCGGCTACGGTACGGATACTCAAGCACTCAGGGCTCTGATGGCAGGTCTTCGGCGAAAGATCGAGCCAATCCCCGCAAAGCCCAGATATATCATGACGGAAATTGGCGTCGGGTACCGTCTTGTAGATGAATGATATATATTACTGCCTCGGAAAGTGTTTCCGAGGCGGTTTTTTTCGTTTTTGATAGTGTTCTCACAGCAATCTCACAACATTCTCACGGGCAACTCACAGAAGAAGTTTGTTCCTCACACACAGCTCACTGCTTCTGTGGTACAATAAAGACACAAAGAAAAGGAAAGGAGCACTGACCATGAAGCAAACGAATAACATCAAAAACATCAGTGAACTGGATCAACTCTGCGCATCCGTCAGAGCCCTTGTGGCAGACGGAGCCTATGACACCTGTATAGAACGGATCTGTCAGGCTATGCAGCGGTACCCACATGCACCTCAGCCTCACAATCTGCTGGGGATCATTCTGGAAAAAAAGGGAGACCACCTTACCGCCATGAAGCATTTCAGAGCAGCATGGGCGCTGGATCCAACCTATCTTCCGGCAAATCACAATTTGAGTACATATGGCACATTTTTCTCCACCGGAAGTTGTGCTTTTGATGAAAGTGACGTTCCGCCTGCTCCCCCGAGCAACATGGAGATCGTATATGACGAGCGAGGAATCGGACGCGCCGTATACAAGACAAGAGTTGGATATGACGAGCATGGTATTGGCCATGTGGTGAGAGGGTAAGCTATGAAAATAAAAAAACAAGATACATATACTGTGATCATCGGCTGTGGCAGATTGGGAGCAAATCTTGCGAACACGCTTTCCGATGAAGGTGAAAATGTTCTTATTATGGACGAAAATAAGGAGTCCTTCCGCCGTTTGGCATCGAATTTCGGAGGGCTGTCCGTTGTTGGAAACGGAACCGATCTTGACGAATTGCGTCGGGCAGAGATCAATCGGGCGACCGCGGTCGTTGCCGTCACCAATGATGACAACACCAATATTATGATAGCCCAGATAGCAAGAGACGTATTCAGCGTGGAGCACGTTATAGCGAGACTCTACGATCCGGAATGCGAAACCGTATATCAGAAATTCGGTATCGATACCATCTGCCCTTCCGCGCTCTCCGCTAAGGAGATAGATAAGCTGCTCTGTTCAATTCAAACCAAGGAGGGAGAGTAATGAACAAGAAGAAGAAAGGCAATATATTGCTGATCGGTGGACTAAGTAAAGCAAAATCCATGGCGATCTCCTTGCTGGAGCAAGGCTATAAGGTGACCGTGATCAACAAGAGCTACGAGGATTGTATGAAGCTGGCTGAGATCGACGGACTGAACGTGATGTGCGGAGACGGAACGAAGCCGCATATCCTGGATGAAGCCAACGCCGCCGAGTGCGATATAGCAATCGCCCTGACAAGCAAAGACACCGACAATCTGGTAGCGTGTCAGCTGTGCAAGAAACAGTTTTCGGTTCCCAAAACGGTATCGCTGGTTTCGGATCCGAACAAGACCGACTTCTTTACCCAGATGGGCGTCGACAGCGTTGTGTGCGCGATCTCCGCAATAACGGGTATCATACAACAGCAGGCGTTTATTGACGAAATGACTACGATAATTCCCGCGGGTCGGGGTCGAGTACAGATCATAGAGGTCCAGATCCCCGGCGAATCACCGATAGCGGGAAAGAAGCTGTGGGAGATCACGCTTCCGAAGGAATCGATCGTAGGATGTGTGCTTCGCTCGGATACCACGCTTATACCTCGCGGTGATACCCGTATACTTGCAGGTGACACCCTGGTGGTAATTACCGAGAACGGGCAGGAGCTGAATACGATCCACGCACTGACTGGCAGGTGACTCTTATGAAAAAATACTTGTCGGACAGCTCCAGTCTTGGAAAACTGTCCGTATTGATAGGACTTTTTGTAATCGCTCCTCTTATCGTTTTGCCGTGGTATCCGGAGGATGCAAAATATACTCTGTCGTTTCTGATCCCGGGCGCCGTCTCGATCTTGTTCGGAATCCTGATGGGTCTGTTTGGTAAGAAGGACAGCGAGGTCCCCACGGATTGGAGATCGCAGATGGGACGCTCAAGCCTGACGGTTCTGTTTGCCTGGGGCTGGGGCGTGCTGGTCGGCACCGTCCCCTTCGTGCTTGGCGGTCAGCTGCGTATCGTTCAGGCGTTGTTTGAGGCCGTCAGCGGCTGGACCACTACCGGTCTTTCCGCCATGGACATAACGACCGTTCCGATGATATATCTTTTTCATCGTAGCTTTATGCAGTACTGCGGCGGTCTTGGATTTATCATGATGATGATCATTTTCATTTCCAACAAGCAATCCATGAATCTCTACAGTGCAGAAGGCCATCCGGATAAGATCATGCCCAATATAAAGCGAACCGCTCAGGCGATTTTTTTGATCTATAACACCTGTTTGGTGCTTGGAAGCATTGCCTACCGAATTGCAGGCATGACGTGGTTTGACAGCATCTGTCACTGTATGTGCTCTCTATCCACCGGCGGTTTTTCTACCAAGCTTATGAGCATCGGAGAGTATAATAGTCTGTCTATAGAGATCATAACCATCGTGCTTATGCTCATCGGCACGACAAATTTCGCGGCGCTCTTGCTTTTAGCAAGGGGAAAGATCCGTTCCTTCTTCCGAGTCAGTGAAGTAAAATTTATGTTTATTCTGCTAGCCATTTTCATTCCGCCTACGGCTGTTTCCCTTGCGCACGGATTGGATATCGGTCTCGCGGAAGGATTTCGAAAGTCGGCATTTGACATGGTATCGGCTCTGTCCACCACGGGTTATTCTACCATGAGCTACGCTGAATGGCCGCATTTTGCCATCGGCGTGCTGATACTTATGATGATCATCGGCGGCGGTATGGGATCGACAGCCGGAGGCATCAAGCTTTCGCGCGTGTATCTGACGCTGCGAATCTGCGCCATTCAAATAAAAAAGAAGCTTTCTCCCGGAAGCACCGTAAAAGCTCCTCACTACGTAAAGTCGACGGGCAAAACACCGATCGACCAGGAGCTGGCA
This sequence comes from Clostridia bacterium, assembly GCA_017415485.1. GTDB lineage: Bacteria > Bacillota > Clostridia > Oscillospirales > CAG-272 > CAG-390. The sequence continues at coordinate 10,428 of JAFQGP010000020.1, read as the reverse complement.
GACGAAACCACCGGCTTTGTTCTGGTGTATCTCGTGGTCTACGTGATCGGCTCTTTGGTTATGACCGTAACAGCCGATTGCACCTTGACGGAGGCTATGTTTGATTTTGCATCTGCTCTGAGCACCGTTGGGCTTTCCATTGGTATCACAGGTCCGATGACAAATGACGCGACCTTGATCGTGGAAATGATCGGTATGCTGCTGGGACGCTTGGAAATATTCATTGTGGTGATCGGCTTCACCTTTGGCTTTGGAAGGCTGAAGGATATGCTATGCAGAAAAAAACGCAGTTGATCTGATCTCACCGAAAAATAAGAATTTTGTGAGGTTATGTATGGAGCGATTTTGAAAAAGTCGTTTTTAGCCGTTTCGTGGGTTCGGATCCTCCCTCGGAAGGGATGGAGTGTTTTTGTAGCGCACTATTTGTAAACATTTTGTGTCGAACGCAAAAAACCGGAAGAATTTGAAACCCTGTCGTGGGTTCAAGTCCTTCCGGTCGCTTGTGTTCATTATGAAATTCTGGAAAAAGGGCGTTTTCGGTAGTTCGAATCCTTCGACTCGAAGAAAAATCGAAAATGGATCGGTATAAATTCGAAAAAAGTCAGGCGCGAAAAAAGCGGAGAAATCTCTCGAAATCTCCGCTTTTCTCTTTTTTTCTCGGTCGGATCGATTTCGACCAAGCATCATGGCAGGGGCGGAAGGACTCGAACCCACGACCCATGGTTTTGGAGACCAGTACTCTACCAACTGAGCTACACCCCTACGTACCAAAATATTATATCATATATTCGTTCAATTGTCAAGTCTTTTTGAGGAATTTCTTCAAATTATCAAAAAATACCGGAGAATATGGGGTGAATGCTAAAGAACCTCCCGCGGGGGAGGTTCTTTAACATTCCAAACGGTCGGCGGGGCGCCGCCCGTTTGAAGCGCAGGGGAGGGTTTCGCGCGGCTCTGGCGGTTTTCCGAAGGAAAATGGAGGCGGGAGCCGACAAGACAGAGTCGACTTTTGCCGTAGGCAAATATGTCTGCGGAGCGCGACTTAAGAAACTTTTTTGAAAAAAAGTTTCTTAAGGATCTTCAAAAAACTTTCCGCTGTTAGATTTTGGGGATCTCGATTTCGACTTCGCGTCCGAGGGCTGCGGAGCGTGCGAGGCCGTCGATGATCGCTTGGTTATAGATGATCTGGCTCGTCGGAACGGGGGCGGTGCCGCCGTTCTTGACTGCTTCGACGAAGGAGCCGATCTTTTGTCCGATACGGTCGGTCTTTGCGTTGATGATCGGGACTTTCAGCTCGGTCTGCAGGCCTTCGACTTCTTTATAGATCGTCATCTCGCCGCCGACGGTGCCGTTCCAGCACTCGGTCGCGGGGATTCTCAGTCCGCCCTCGGTGCCGAGGATGATGGTGTCGCCGGGCGAATCCATATTCATCGCCCATGAAATGCGGAAGTCGAGGATGATGTCGCCTTCAAGGCGGATAAAGCCGCCCGCAAAATCGTCAACGCCGAATTTTGCGGCGTATTCCTTGCCGTTTTCTGCGGTGTAGCCGCTGTAATTCGGGTCTTTGCCGAAGCGGTCGGAGATCATTCCCGTTGCGGTGAGGGGCTTCGGGTGACCGATCGCGTTCATTATCATATCGATCGAGTAGCAGCCGATGTCGCCGAGAGCGCCGATTCCGGCTGTGTCGTCGCGGATGAAGGTATCCTTGTTGCCCTTTGCGGGGATGCCGCGGCGTCGTCCTCCGCCGGTCTGGATGTAATAGATCTTGCCGAGCTCGCCCGACTCGCAGATCTTCTTGATCATCTGCATATTGGGGTCAAATCTCGGCTGGAAGCCGATCGAGAGGATGCGTCCGGTCTCCTTTTCGACCTTCATGACCTCGATAGCCTCGTCAAGTGTGACGGTGAAGGGCTTCTCAAGGAGCACGTGCAGTCCTGCGCGCATTGCCGCGATGGCGCAATTTGCGTGCTGGCGGTTGTAGGTGCAGATCGAAACCGCGTCAAGATTCAGGCTCTTGTCCGCGAGCATTTCCTCGTGATCCTTGTAGTCGGTCTTCACGCCCTCAAGCTCATAGGAAGCGAAGAACTTCGCCGCCTTGCCGGGGACGATGTCGCAGCCCGCAACGATCTCGACGTCGGGTCTGCCGAGGTACGCCTTCATATGCGAATTAGCGATTCCGCCCGTGCCGATAAAGCCGATGCGGACTTTTTTTGATGTATCAACGGTCTTTTCCTCTACCGACGTAAAGGTGTTAAGACCTGCCATTGACTTGTCTGCCATTTTCAAGTTCCTTTCTATAGAAGGATTTATTTGATCTCTACCATTCCGCTGAGAGGAACGGCAATCTTAATGAGGTTTTCGCTGATATTGCCTTCGGCTATCGTGTTGCCCATACAGTCGAGGGTGCGGAAGGTCTTTCCGACCGCTCCGCTGAATATGAGCGAGGAATGCCTTGAGGCGTTGACCGCGATGACCTCCGAATACGCGCCGCAATCTATCATCGGATCGGTGTAAGACGTGAAGATCGCTTTTTCGTCCTTTTCGGAGCAAACGAGGCTGTATACGCTCTCGGGATTTGCCGCAAGCAGCTTGCCGCCGATGAGCACGTCGCGGTTCTCGCGCCAGAACGAAAGATAGAATTCAAGCATCTTTCTGTGATCCTCGGGAAGCCCGTCGAGCTTCATCGAGATCTGCGGAACGCTGTAAAGTATGCTTGCGAGCTGCAAAGCCGCGCTTTCTACTGTGTCCTCGCGGTTCCACATGACCATATCCGAATGCACCGCGGTTTTGCCCGAGGTAAGTCGGAGGTTGGCGATGCCCTGTCTGTTGAGGATCGCGTCGTTAGGGCAATCACCGACGCGGAGCATATTGCCGTATTTTCTGATCGCGGGTCCGACGTAGGACTGCCGGAACTCGATGAGGACCTCGGGGTTGAGCTTGCGGAGAGTGTCGGTCACTTCCGTCATAAGAGCGTCAACGCCATCCTCGAGCGAGTGATAGTCGCGTCTTTCGTCGTATTCGAGCGAGCTTCCCTTGAGGGAAAATCTGTCGATAAAATCGAGCTTGAGCCCGTCAAATCCCCATTCGCCGACTGCCTTGGCGTAAATGCCGATCAGGTAGTCGCGCACCTCGCGGTATCGCGGGTCGAGGGAAAAGTGCGTTCTGCCGTTTCCGCTCTGATCGAGGAGCATATCGTTGAAGCGTTTGTATATCTTCGATTCGATGCCCGCGTAGGGAACCGAAAACCAAAGCATGATCTTCATTCCCGTTTCGTGAACGCGGTTTACGAATTCCTTGATATCGTGAATCTTGGACTCGGCAACCTCCCAGTCGCCGCAGAATTTATATCCGCGGTTGTTGTCGTCGGTCTGCCAGCCGTCGTCAACGATGACGGTGTCCATTCCGATCGCCTTGGAGAGCTTACATTCCTTGACGATGTCCTCGACGTCGAGCATCTGGTGATAGCTGTACCAGAGTGAGTTCATCGGGAGCTTTGCGTGCTCGGGGACGTATGCGGGACGGTATCCGCATTCGTTTTCCCACCAGGACACGGTGTCGTAGATTGCGTCATAGTAGGGAATATCGCGCGTATCGACGCGCACCGTCGCCGTGTATTCCTTGATGGAGGAGATCGGGACGGTAAAAAAATTGATCAGCCAATAGATGCGCGCGTCCTCCTCGCACTCACCCGTGCGAAGCGAGACGGGAGTTTTGGCATCCGACAGAGCGACTGTCATTCTGTTTCTGCCCGCCATCGAAACGAGGGCGTGAATAGGCATCCAGGAGGCGAGGCGCGACTCCGATGTGCGCTTATGCCAAAGCGGGCCGAGATGTCTGTCGGCGCGTATGCTCGGACTCCAGACCGAATAAATATCCACGTCGGGAATACTGAACGAGATGCTGAACGGCTCGGGAATAGCTTTCTCCTCAAGCTCAAGATGAACGTCAAAAAGAAGCACGCCGCCCTCGTCGCGCTCGTTGTCAATATAAATCCTCGCACCGCCGTTCCCGCCGATAATTTCAAAATCCATAGTAGTTACCTTTTAATTATAAGGAAATTTTTCGCCTGCGGCGAAAATTTTTTTACTTTATTTCCGCAAACAAAAACTTGATCGCCGGCACTATCCACTTATCCCAGAACACCCAGGTATGCGCGCCGGGGCCTTCCTCATATTTGAATTCAAACTCCGTTTCCGCAATGGCGCGGCGGAAGGTTTGATTCTGCTCGTAAAGGAAGTCCGAAGTGCCGCAAGCGGCGTAGATTCGGGGTTTCGGTTTGTCAGCGGGGAAGTTTTTAAGAAGATGGAGAATATCGTCCTCCGAGCCGGGAAGCGCGGTTTCGTAATCCTCGCCCCAGATCGATTTGACAATGGTAAGCCATCCGGGATCGCCCGCCTTGACGTCAACGTTCATATCAAGCGCACCCGAAAGCGATGCACACGCGCAGAAGCGGTCGGGATTGCGGAGCGCAAGCTTGACAGCGCCGTAGCCGCCCATCGAAAGACCCGCGATGAAGGTCTTCTCGCGTTTTTTGGTGATAAAAGGAAGGAGCTTGCCGATATATTCGGGAAGCTCGATTGCAACGTAATCGTGATATCTCCCGCCGTACTTCATATTGCAGTAGAAGCTGTTGCCGACCGAGGGCATAATGACCGCGATCTTAAGCGCACGCGCATATCTGCCGATCGCGGAGCCGTTTAGCCACGACATATGATCGCCGTGCATACCGTGAAGCAGGTAGAGCACGGGCATATCGTCGGTGATCTCGTCGGGAAGGTAGATGCTTACGGGAGTTCCCGCCCCGAGCGAATCGGGGCGGAAATTCAAAGTCAGATTTGGCATCAGATCTCGGGAATAACGATCTCAACCTCGCGGCCGCACTCAGCGGACTTTGCGATACCGTCGATGATCGCCTGGTTGTAGAGGATCTGGGAAGAGGGAACGGGAGCGGGAGTGCCGTTCTTAACAGCGTCAAGGAAGGTACGGATCTTGAGATCGAAAAGGCCTTCCTTCATCTTGATGATCGGGATCTCGGTTTCAACCTGCTGACCGCAAACCTCGTGATAGATCTTCATAGGTCCGCCAACCGAGCCGTTCCAGCACTCGGTGGAAGGAATGCGGAGACCGCCCTTGGTGCCGAGGATGATGGTGTCACCGGGGGTGTCCATGTTCATTGCCCAAGCAATTCTGAAGTCGAGAACGATGCCGCCCTCAAGACGAACGAACGCTGCTGCGAAATCGTCAACGCCGAAGAGCTCTGCATATTCAGCTCTCTTGTCAGCGCGGTAGCCGGAGTAGTTGGGGGACTTGCCGAAGAAGTTCGACTTGTAGCCCGAAACGGTGAGGGGCTTGGGATAGCCGATCGCGTTGAGAACCATGTCGAGGGAGTAGCAGCCGATGTCGCCGAGAGCGCCGAGGCCTGCGGTCTTATCCTCGATGAAGGTGGTTCCGAAGGGGGTCGGAATGCCGCGACGGCGTCCGCCACCGGTCTGGATGTAGTAGATCTCGCCGAGCTCGCCCGACTGGCAGATCTTCTTGATCATCTGCATATTAGCGTCAAGTCTGGGCTGGAAGCCGATGGAGAGGACCTTGCCGCTCTCCTTTTCAGCCTTCATAACCTCAACAGCCTCGTCGAGGGTTACGGTGAAGGGCTTCTCGAGGAGCACGTTTACGCCCTTCTTGAGAGCATAGATAGCGGGCTCTGCGTGCTGACGGTTGTAGGTGCAGATCGAAACTGCATCGAGAGCGAGGCTCTCATCGTCGAGCATTTCCTTGTGGGAAGCGTATTCGGTCTTGACGCCTTCAACGCCGTGCTTTTCGAAGAACTTTGCAGCCTTGCCGGGAACGAGATCCGCGCCTGCAACGATCTCAACGTCGGGCTGATTGAGGTAAGCCTTCATGTGAGAGTCAGCGATCCATCCGCATCCGATGATACCGATGCGAAGCTTCTTTGTGGTGTCGACCTTAGTCTCAACCGCAGCTTCAAAGGTGTTAAGTCCTGCCATAGATTTGTCTGCCATTGTTTTTTTTCCTCCAAAAATATGTATTTGGTTTTTAATTGTTTGTAATTTTGGTTTTTAGATTTAATTTAATGAAAGAATGAAAAGAAATATTCCGATAATCATCAGAACGGTGAGGAACACTACGCAATTCTTGATCGTTTTCAGCATATCAAGCTTTTTGTACATCAAGTATTCCGTAATTTCCTCTTGGGTCAGCTCCGGACGCACAAGTCTGTAAAACTCGGAGTCGTTTACATTACGCCAATCGTCATTGGTGCGTACATCCTCCGGCAATCTTTTACCCTGCTTCAAAAGGTCTTTGTATTCTTGGTTTTCCTTTTGACTACACAAAGCTTTTTCGTACAAATCATATTTCAAACGATAACGGTCAAGTTCTCGTTTTATTCTTCTGTTTGTATTCATTTTGTGCCTCCTTGATGAAAACTGTTTCGGAAATCCTTGCTTTTTGTGCGGATCACTTGGTGGGGTGATCTTTTGGAAGATTTTCTCGCTGCGCTCGAAAAACAGTATCTTAATAAGAACACCTCATTCCCCACTTCGTGGTCCCCCTTCCCCCACCGGGGAAGGCAGAGTTCGCCTGCGGCGAAATAGTTCGCTTTCAGCGAACAGCCGGGTCTGCCCCGTCGGCTGAACGCTTCCGTTTTCCTACGGAAACCCGTTAGACCCGCTGTGTCGAGCGCAAACATTAGCTATAGAGATATTGAAATTGAGTAAATGAAAAACCGTGCAGTTATTTATTACTTTTGATACTTCTGAACTAAAATCGCATTATTACACTTAACGAAATTTAGAAAATTTAAGCGTGACTAACAATCAGCCTTCCCCGGTGGGGTAGCGAAGCGGCGCCGCGGCATTGAATGACAGTCCGGGGGACTGTCAGACCCGCGGCGTGACCGAGCCGCAGCGAGACAGGTGGCGCGAAGCGACGAATGAGGCGTTTTAATAAGATACTGTTTTTCGCGAAGCGAAAATCTTCCTTAAAAAATGCCAAATTCAATCCTTCTCCACCAGATCAAACCAAGTGAGCCCGAGTTTTTCGAGTATTTCGCAAGTCACCGAGTAGAATGCCTTATTAATTCTTCGGTTGGAAAATCTCATCACTTCAATTCCCCAAGAGTTCAATACTTCATCCCTCTCGGCGTCTGCTTTCGCATTTTCCGCACTTTCGTGCTGAATGCCGTCGATTTCTATCACGATCTTTGCTTGCGGAATATAAAAATCAACTATGTACCCTTCTATCGGGTGCTGTCTTTTCACCGCCATCGGCAATTTCTTCAGAAAATCATACCACAGATGCTTTTCTTCATCTGTCATATTTTTTCTGAGTACTTTTGCTAATTGCGTGTTCTTTTTATTATACGGAATCACGGCAATTTGAACGGTTCGCAATTCTTTGCGATATATTTGCTGAAATCGTAGATCTTATTGGTGAAGGTCATTTTGTATCCCTCGTCCCAGGCTTTTTTCCAGCCGGTGAGGTGGTCGCCGTGCTTTTCGATCATGTCGAAATTGCGCTTGCGGAGGCTGTGCCCCGTGGCGTATTTATTGAATTTTACGCAGAAATCCTTGAACCCAGTGTCGCTTGTGTCCTTGGCGAGCCAGTTCATCATCGTACTTGCGCCGTAGTTATAGGCGAAGCACGCCTTCGAGCCCGTTTCCTCGGCAAGCAGGTAGAGGTCGCTGTCCTTGTTGATCAGCTCGCCGACCTTGTTGTCGTAGTGGATGAATCCGCGGCCGACGAAGAGAAGGCACGCCTCGTAGAAGGTGGGGATCTTGCACTCGGTGCGCATACCGTTGTGGATAAGGATCAGCTCCTGAAGCTGCTCATAAGTCCAGTCCTCGATGTTTGCGGAGGAGGGAAGACCGTTCTTGCCCTTCACCTTCTCCCAGTTGGTCGTGCGCTTGAGGGTCGCGTCGTGCATAAGGACCATTACGTTGTCCTTAGTCAGACGAACGTCGATCTCAACGACGTCGGCACCCATCATAAGCGCGCTGAGGATCGCCTCGAGCGAGTTTTCGGGATAGTGCTGAACGTCACCGCGGTGCGCGTCAGCCATCATTCTGCCGTCCGAGGTCGTGATGGCGTAGGTCTTTTCATCAAAATCGAGCATCCACGCGGGCGGAGTGAACTCGTTTGCCCATTTCGGCACGAAGGACTCCTGGTTGAAGGCGAGAGAATCGGCGAAGAGCGAGTGATAATCCTTTTTGTACTCAAATCCCGCCTCAAGGCTTGTGAGCTTGCCCTCGGTCAGCATGGCGATGAAGTCGTTCACCGCATTTTGCGTTGCAAAGGGGCTGCCGCCGACGAGAACGATCTTGTTCTCATAGATGCGGATGGCGTAGTCCATGTATTTCAGACCTGCGCCGACTTCTGCCGATTCGGGGCGGTCGGTGTCGCCGATGAGGATCTCCTTGCCCGACTTGTCCGTGGCTCTTTTATCCACGATGACTTCCGGTCTTGTGCCCGCAAGCTTGAAAAACTTGGTTGCAAGCCCGTCCGAGACGTCCTTGATCCTGCCCGCCGAGCCCGTGGGGATGATGATGGAGTAATTATTCGCAAGCAGATCAAGCGGCATACCCTCGCCCGAAAGATTCCAGACGTAGACGTAGTCGCGCTCGACGCTGACCGACTCACCGCCGAGCATCTCCGCGGTAAAATAATCGATAGCCGAGCAAAGCGTGGCGACCTCGGTGCCCCAGATAACGATCTTGCCGTTCACCGCCTTGATGACGTAACCGCATTTCACATCCGAGTATTCCTCGGCAACAGCCAGCGTTTCGGCGCGGTTTGTGTCGCCGACGAGGACTTCGAGAACGGTTTCGTCCGAGGTGACGGTGCCGCCATCCTTGGTTTCCTTCGACCAGTCGGATTTTATCACCATCTCAACCGCGTATTTTTCCTTGATTGCGGCGCGCAGCCCAAGCGTTGCCTGAAGCACGCGATCGTCAACCTTGTCGGGGCGGATGATGGTGAAGTCACTCGCGCCCGCCGTTGCCACGATGTAGGGCTCGGGCGGCGGCGCTTCTGTGACGACTTCCGCGCTTGTTTCCACGGGAATTTCAGCGGGGGAACAAGCGGGAAGAATGAGAATTAACGCTAATAAAAGTAGGTAAAGCTTTTTCATCAGAGGATCGATCTTACATAGTCGATGCTCTTCTTAGCGCACTCCATGGGAGTAAGACCCATCGAGGGCTTATCCTGCTCAACGATGACCCACTCTGCGCCCGATGCCTTTGCAGCCTCGAGGATGGAGGGGAAGTCCTGCATACCGCTGCCGACGGGGCGGAATTCAAAGCCCGAGGGACGCGCGGGAGCTTTTTTGTCGATGCCGATGAGCTCATACATATCATCGCTCTTCTCGCCCCAGAAATCCTTGAGGTGAACGACGGGGCATCTGCCTGCGTACTTCTTGATGTATTCGGAGGGGTTCTCACCGCCAACGTTGACCCAGCAGGTGTCAAGCTCGGTCTTGAGAAGGTCCTCGGATACTCTCTCGTAGAGGATGTCGAGGGCGTACTTGCCGTCGATGGTCATGAATTCGAAATCGTGGTTGTGGTAAAGAAGCTGAATGCCGAGAGCTTTTGCAGCCTTGCCGAGGACGCCGATGAAGTCAACAACGTAGTCGAAGTTAGCGTTGTCGGGTCTGTGCTCGGGAACGAGGTAGGGAACTGCAACGTACTTGCAGCCGATCTTTGCGTAGTCTGCAAGAAGTCCATAGGGGTTTTTGAGCATATCAACGAAGGGAACGTGAGCCGAGATCGGAACAAGACCGATCTCATCGCACATAGCGCGGATATCCTCGGGGGAGTTGCCGTAAAGACCCGCAAACTCAACGCCGTCGTAGCCCATTTCCTTGATCTTCTCAAGTGTGCCGCGAAGATCGTTGGCAGCGTCATCTCTTACCGAATAAACCTGAATAGCAACAGGAAGCTTCATTTTTGTGTTCTCCTTTTGGGTTTGTTTAGGATTTTATTATATTATAATAATACAGATTAAGTATAAGACAAAAAGTGTTAAAATACAAGTCAAAAGATGCTGTTTGATGGACAAATATTGCTATTTGCAGAGAATTGCATTCTGCGGTAGTTTAAGTGAACAGTGGTCAGTAGCCGGATAAGAGTGGACAGTGGTTAGTGGACAGTGGACAGAAAGATGCGATGATAATTAAATTTCGATTTTTGCATTCCATTGTGCCGCGGATAATTCAATAAAAAGAAATCGGATATTAAGAAGAATGCTTCAAAATATCCGATTTCCTTTGTTTATTTCAGTTTTGCAGTTAACAGCGTTTCAGACGTACTGAACAAAATTATTTGCCCGCATCTTTCTGTTCACTGTCCACTGTCCACTGTTCACTCTTCTTCCCCGAAGAATGCTTCAAAATATCCGATTTCTTTTGTTTAT
>JAFQGP010000019.1 GCA_017415485.1 Clostridia bacterium | reverse complement strand
TACGGCGGGGTCGTGGGTCACTATGATGACCGTGCAGCCGTCATCATGCGCAAGGGAGCAGAGGATCTTGACTATGTTGGCGGTGTTGGTCGAGTCGAGGTTTCCCGTGGGCTCGTCGGCGAGGATGATCTTGCAACCCTGCGCAAGAGTTCTTGCGATCGCCACACGCTGCTGCTCGCCGCCCGAGAGGTGGGCGGGGAGGCGTTTATCGTATGCGGGCGAAAGCTCAACGCGCTCGCGCATCTTGATCGCAAGCTCTGCCGCCTTCTTTTTCGACATTTTCTTGAGATCGAGCGGGTACATTATGTTCTCCTGCACGGTCAGAAGCGGGAAGAGATTGTAATTCTGATAGATAACGCTGACGGCATCGCGGCGGAGGCGGTTGCGGTTCCAATTCTTTGTGGACTTGCCGTCGATGATGACCTCGCCCTCGGTGGGGACGTCGAGTCCCGCCATCAGCGAAAGGAGCGTGGTCTTACCCGAACCCGACTTGCCGATGATGGCATAGCACTTGCCGGGCTCGAAATCATAGGACACGCCGTCCACCGCGCGGACGGTCTGATATTTACCTTTGTAGCTGTAAGATACGTTGTTAAGCGAAATACTCATTTATTCATCCTCCTTGATGTTCTTGATAAGTTTTTTACTCATAAATATCGCAAGTGCGAGGCTGAGGGCGATAAAGTAGGCGACGGCGAAGATCGCGAGGTTATTTATCGGGTTCCACTTATAATACGCGCCGCCGATCACTATGCCGAGGATGATACAGATCATCTGCTCAAGCGCAAAACCGGCGTATACTCTTGCGTTTGATTCGCCCACCATACGCATCAGCATAATATCTCTCTTACGGCGGCGAACCATGAGGAAACCGACGAGGAATCCCGAAATGACCGAAAGGATCACGACAAACACCGTCACCGTGCGGTTGAATTTAATGCTGTCTTCAAGGATGGCGGAAAGGTCGAACAAATTATTATCGTTGATATCAAGTGCATATGTATAAGATTTCTCAGTATATTTCGTCGCCAAGCCGGTATCAATTTTAGCATTCCAAGAAGTTTTCTTTCCATCCGGCTTAGGCTCCAAGAAGCATACGCTCATTTTTTCGCGGAATTCATCAAGACGTCTATTATCTTTTAGTGTTGCGCTCAGCGAGCGGACTATTATAATTTCCTCAAGCTCGTCATATACTTGCTTAATTATATCAGATGGGCAGTAAATGCTTTTTCCGTCGCCTTCGGTGTATGTTCCGACAATCTTAAGCGTGCAATTATATTCTGTTGTTGGAAAATCAGCAATGTAATGCCCGTCTTTCATCACATATTCACCGTTTTCATCTGTACGAAAAACCGGCTTGCCACTTTTTCCGGTAAGATACAGATCAACCTCACCGCTCTTGTCGTAATTCTCAACCATCCCCTCGGGGACAATACAAAGCAGTTCATCTCCTGAGAATATATTTTCGTCATACCCCTCGTACCACGTGATCTCACATCCGTATTCCGGCAAGAGTTGCTTGTCGCAAGGGATAGAGGTAATTCCGCGCAACATAGTCGTTCCCGAAGCACCGGTATAATTTTTGCCGTTAATAGTGGATATGGGTAGATATGCAAAGATCTGAACGTCTTTTACATATTCACTCAAAGATAATTCAACAGGAACTTCTGTGATAAAAAAATCCCACGGATCATCATAATTTTCGTAATTAGATGCATCATAAATTTTTATGGGCTCATCTCTTTCAAACAAGTCAAGAACCCAAGAGTCTATCAGGAGCTTACCGTCATTTACCCCCTTTGGATCTGTGACTGTCACAGTGATCGGAACGGATTGCCAGACTTCTTCATAATTACGAAGTTCAGCCTCGTTTGACGCTTGCAATGCGCAAATGATCATAGAAATCACCGCGGCGAATAACAACACCGCAAATGCTCGGACAGGCGCGCGTTTTAGGGTTTTCAGTGTCTTTTTGATCATCTTTTTACCTCCTTTCGTGCAGACTCCGCCGTCATTTATTCATCCTCCTTGATGTTCTTGATAAGTTTTTTACTCATAAATATCGCGAGTGCGAGGGTGAGGGCTACAAAATAGACGATTGCGAAAAGGATCAGTTTGTCCATCGGGTTCCACTTATAATACGCGCCGCCGACGGCTATGCCGAGAATGACGCATATCATTTGCTCGAGAACAAAGCCAATGTAAAGTCTGAAATTCGATTCACCGACGGTGCGCATCAAGATTATATCGCGTTTGCGGCGGCGGATCATGAGGAAGCCGATAAGGAAGCCCGAAATGACGGAAAGAATGACGACCAACACGGTAACGAAGCGGTTGAACTTGATGCTTTCTTGAAGTATGGCTGAAAGCTCTGCAAGATGCTCGTCATTTATATCCATGGCGTAGCGATAATGATCGTTAGCATATTTATTCTCGCGGTTAAAAACAACTATTCCCCACGGGATCTCTTCGTCTTTCTGCGACGGATCCATGAAAAACATATCTGCTTTTTCGAGGAATTCTTCAAGACGCATATTGTCCGCAATCATGCCGCTCAGCGAATCGATTCTATATTCTTGTTCAAGTTCCTCGTATACTTGTTCTATGATCGGGAACGGGCAGTAGATGCTTAACTCGTCTCCGGCGGTATAAGTGCCGACGATCTTGAGCTTGCATTCATATTCACCGCTATCAACCTCGACCGAGACACCATCTATCATCTGTCTTCTACTATAAGAGAAATACAGCTCTGCTTCTCCACCACCGTTATCATAATGATCCGCGGTTGCCTTGCTCTCCGGAATAAGGCAAACCGGCTCGTCGCCCGAGAAGATGCTTTCGTCATATCCCTCATACCACTTGATCTCGCAGCCGTATTCCGGGAGGAGCTGTTTGTCGCTGTAGATCGAGTTCATACCGTACAAAAACGTTGTGCCCCTTGCGCCGGTGTATTTTTTCCCGTTGATAGTTCTTATCGTGTAAGTCATTTTGAATTGAAGATCTTTTACATATTCTTGCAAGGAGATCTTCGTGGGTTCTGTATTGTCTATTATTTCCTGCTTTTCATCCCAATCCTTCGCAGCAGATACGTCAACTATCTCCACGGGACTTTCTCCTGTAAACAGATCAAGAACCCAACCGGGCATCAAAGAACTGAACTCTACATCTGTAGCAGAAGGATTATTGACAGAGAATTTGATCGGGATCGCTTGGTAAGCTTTCTCATAGTGGCGCATTTCCTCATCATTTGACGCTTGTAATGCACAGATGATCATAGTGATAACTGCGGCAAAAAGCAGCACAGCCACCACACGGACGGGCGAGCGTTTCATGCGGTTTATCGTGTGTCTTATCAGCACGATGCATCCTTTGGCAAAACCTGCGATAAGTTTAATAATCAAACCGCACACCTCTTTAGGCTTCAATATTCTGACCTCACGCCCGCGCATAATGCGCTTGAATATCATCGGAAGCACCAGCAAAAGGACGGCTATGAGTGCAAGGATGGCAATAATTATGATCGCGGTGCGGTTGAACCTATCGTTCTCTTCGCGCAGGGCAGAGATATCGATCTCATTGGATTTGTTTATGTCCAAGGCATTATTATCTGTGCCGCCAGTATACTTTTCAGAACGATTACTAACATTTAATACTTTGGAACCAGCCTTGGGGTCATCCCAAAGATTTGAATAAAAACGACTTGCTTTTTCGCAAAATTCATCAAGAAGCAGATTGTCCGTAAGCGTTGCGCTTATCGATTCGGGGGACGGCATTTCGTCGAGTCCGGCGTACACCTGTTCAATTATCGAAAACGGGCAGTAAATGCTCATTTCATCACCTGCGGTATACGTGCCGACTATCTTAAGAGTGCATTCATATTCCGTGCGTGATATCTCAACATAGGCGCCGTTTTCCATTCTTCCATACGCATAGTAGAAATAGAGCACGACCTCACCGCTTCCATTGTCATAAGCCTCAGCCTTGCCTGAGGGAACAAGGCAAACAAGCTCCTCACTTCCGAAAACGGTTTCGTCATAGCCATCATACCACGTGATCTCGCATCCGTTTTCGGGGAGTAGCTGTTCGTCGGACGGAATAGACGTAATGCCAATCAGATATGGGTATTGGCCACTTATTTGTGTGGTGACACCAGCGCCGTTGATCTGCTGTGGCCTTTTTGACATTTTTATCCGAACGTCTTTCAAATATTCCGACAAAGAGACCTGCGTGGTTACACTACTTCCGGATGATCTATCGATTATTTCTACGGGATTTTTTCCGGTAAATAAATCGATAGTCCAAGGATCAATTGCGGCTTTAATCCCCTCATATACGGGAACACCTCTTACCGTCACAGTAATGGGAGTCGATTGAAGCGCCTGTTCCTGCTTGCGCAATTTCACCTCGTTGAGCACGCAGAGAGCAGATATGGTTATCGCAGAGGCGGCTATCAGCACAAGCGCAACAATACGAACGTGGGCAAATTTTATACGATTTCTTCGGATGAACGCCGTCAGGATCACCAACAAAGCACCGACCGCGAGCACAATGATAATAGCAATGACATTGCGGGGAAGCTTTTCGCTGTCATCGGGTACGGTATCATTCGGGACAGTTTCCTCGGGTACGGTATCATCGGGGACAGTATCATTTGGTATAACGGTTTGATCGATCGATCGCGAATCTCTGATATCCAATGCATAGGGGTATGATAAATAACGTCTGGTATAGGTAACTCCGTCAACTTCGCTAACGAGCATATAGCCCCAAAGGGTTTCCCCAACGTCCTCCGAAGCCTCTGTAAAGCAAAGCTTCATTTTCTCGCGGAACTCCTCAAGGCGGCTGTTATCCGCAAGCGTTGCGCTGAGTGACCGATAAATCAGATCAGCTCCAAGCTCGCCGAATATCTGCCTGACGACCGAAGCAGGGCAATATATGCTTTTTCCGTCCCCGCCGGTATAGGTTCCGACGACGCTCGGTGTGCATCGGTATTCCTTGACCTGTGTTTTTTGCGAAGGCTTGCCGTCCACCATAGTGGTGGACAGAATAACCGTGTTCTTGAAATACATATCGACGCCGCCATTACCGTTATTATATGCCTGAGCCATCCCTTCGGGAATGATGCAGTAGAGACCTTCGCCGCCGAGGATGCTTTCATCATAGCCCTCAGCCCACTTGATCTGACATCCGTTTTGTGGGAGAAGTCGGGGATCGCAGGAAAGCGATGTAATTCCGATCAGATCAGCGGATAATGACATGTTTGAGTTAATTGTATATATTGCACGCTTCAAACTTACCTGAACGTCTTTTACATATTCCGCCAAGGAAACCTCTACGAAAGGTGCATTGCCGGAAGTAATCATATTCAGCGCGTCTGCCGAGGTGTTTGCGGAAGTTACGTCATAGAACTTCAAGGGTTCTTCCTTCGTAAACAAATCCAACACCCAGGATTCAACAATAAACGAATCGGTATTCTTTCCCGAAGGCGACGTGACGGTTACTGTATAGGAAATATCCTCTTCGGATTCCGACACGGCACAGACGATCACGGTAAACATTGCAACAAGCAGCAATATCGCAACAGCGGGGATGAGAGTACGCTTGAAGCACTTCAGTATTTTTTCACTCATCCTTTTTACTTCCTTTCGTGCATTTTTCTATCCTTCGCCATGAGCAAAGCGATCAGAGTTGCGGCGGCGAAGACGATGACGAACTGGATCGCGGCGATCATCAGCATCAGCGGGGCGTTGACCTCAAAAGTGATGACCGACTCTGCCTCCGCGGCGGCATAGAGCGCGTTACTTACGTAGTTCCACGAGGCGATGCTGAGCAGGCATCCGAGCAGGGTGCCGGGCAAGAGGATGAGGACGTTGCTGCCGAGGATGTATGCCATTCTCCGCTTGCGCTCTGCGCCGAGAGAGTACATTATCGAAACGTTCTTCTTTTGCTGCAGGGGGAACAGAATGAAATAGAGAGTCGCAAGCACAAGCGAGGACGAAATGCCGACAGCCATTGCCTGCTTGGCTACCTCGTCATAAGCAAAGAGGTTTTGGGAAATCACCTCGTAGCCCTGATCGTAGTAGGTGAAAAGCCCATCGAGGCCTGCCATGGCGACCTCTTTCTGAAAGGCGTCGATACAGCCGTTTTTCAGAACGTAGGTGCGGAACATACCCTGATTACTGTAATCCATACTGCCCGTGACGGATGATTTCGGGACGAAGATAGTATTCGGAGTGAAGGAATAAATGTCGCCCGAGGTATATGTCCATTCGTTGCTATCGCGGTAAAGGCCGACGACCTTGTAGCTTTCGGGCTCTGCCATTCCCGTTGTCGAGGTATAGAAATACGGCGCGGGCTCGATGATTCCCATTCCCTCGTTGATATACCATTGATACTCCACGCTCCAGTCGTAGAGATGATAATTCATATCTATCGTATCGCCGACAGAAATGCCGTTGATCGCGGCGAGAGTTTCGCTGATGACGCAGACGTTTGCGCCGTCCGCGAGCTCTTTGGCTGTGAAATCCCTGCCCTCGACGATTCGCGCGTCCTCGCGGGCAAAATCGGTGATATATCCGAGCTTCTGAACGCCGATGACGGGGAAAGCGTGCTCGTTGATCTCGATATTTTCAATAGCCTCGCGCCATTTTGCTCCGTCCTCGGATGCGAGAAAGGCTTCGGCGCCGTTCGGCACATGGGCGATCGAGGGAAGCGAATAACGCTCCACGTATTCCTCGGGCGTGCAGGTCACGGTCTCGCCGTTTTCGTCGATATAGGTCTTTTCGGTGATATTGGCAGGTATTTTT
Source organism: Clostridia bacterium (assembly GCA_017415485.1). Taxonomy (GTDB): domain Bacteria; phylum Bacillota; class Clostridia; order Oscillospirales; family CAG-272; genus CAG-390. Next base: position 2,703 of record JAFQGP010000019.1, on the reverse strand, counting down.
GTGCCGTCACGGCTGATATAATACATGTTTTCGTCATAGACGATTTCATCGCCCACAAGACAGCCGACGTAATCGTTGCCGTATTTCCACACGCGGTCGACGTAATAATACGAATAGACTATATATTTTTCTCCCACCTTCAAGTCGAGGGCTTCGAACGCTTCGAAATTTTTGACGTGCAGATTCACCTGCAGTTCGCGACCTGTCGGGTCATCGAAGCCTTCGTGAAGCGCGACCACGGACGTGATCTTGCCCTTGAGCTGCGAGCGGTACTCGGTTTCAAATACAGCCTTTGTCTGATCTGCGGTGATCTCCATATAGTTCTCTTCCGAGAAGGGCTCGCCGATCTCGGTCAGCTCGATCTCAAACACAGCGCAGCAATAGGGCGTGCCGTGGGGACGCGACCAAGCGCCGGTGGGGTTCTTTTTCGCTACCGATTCCTCATAGGAATGGTCGGCAAAGAGATCCACCGTCAGCGAGGGGATGTAAGCCGACGCCAAACCGGGGGAGGAGACCTCTTTTACAAGATCGGGGTATTTTTCGGGCAATTCCTCGAGAAAGTCGATTACTTTTTCGGGAAACTGCCTTGTCACCTGGGTTTTTGTTATGTCGCCGAACTGCAGGGTGACGTTTGACTGATTGCGGAACTTTTCTGTCATCAGCGCGACCGTGGTGAATTTGTCTTCAATGGTCGCAAGAGTGTTATTTGCGGCATACGCCTGACCGATGCCGACGCTCAAAAATGCCGTCATCGAAACAACGAGCAGAATTCCGAGCAGCGATACTATCGGGCGGCGGAAAGTGGTTTTAAGTGATAACATATTTTATCATTCATCCTCCTTGACGTTTTTGATAAGCTTTTTGCTCATAAAGATCGCGAGCGCGAGGCTGAGGGCGATGAAGTAGGCGACTGCGAAGATCACGAGGTTGTTTATCGGGTTCCAATTATAATATGCACCTCCGATCACTATACCGAGGATGATGCATATCATTTGCTCAAGAGCGAAGCCGACGTATACTCTCGCGGTTGAATCGCCCACCATGCGCATCAGCATAATATCTCTCTTGCGGCGGCGAACCATAAGGAAACCGACGAGGAAGCCCGAAATTACGGAAAGGATCACGACAAACACTGTCACCGTGCGGTTGAATTTGATGCTGTCTTCAAGTATCGCGGAAAGGTCGAACAGGTTTTCATCGGCAATATCTATGGCATAATCAAAATATTTATTATAATATTCGTTCGAGCGATTTATCACATAACTGCCCCAATGGATGTTCTTGGCATCCGGAGAAGGCTCTAATAAGCATACACTCATTTCCTCGCGGAATTCTTCAAGGTGTCTGTTATCTGCTATCGTTGCACTTATCGAATCAAAGAAACGTTCAGCTTCAAGCTCTCCATGTACCTGTTCAACTACCGGATATGGGCAATAAATGCTTTTCTCGTCTCCTGCGGTATAAGTTCCTACGATCTTAAGCGTACAGCTGTATTCGCTTGTTTGGGGTACAGGCATCAAGAAGCCGTCCTCATCTTTAACAAAATTCACCACGCTTGTGCGGAAATACAAAGGAGCCTCGCCCTTGCCGTTGTTATAATACCTCGGTTTTGCCATAGCCTCGGGAACAATGCAAACTGGATCGTCACCAGCAAAGATGCTTTCATCATATCCCTCATACCAAGTAATCTCGCATCCGTATTCCGGAAGGAGCTGTTTGTCACACGAAAGAGATGTCATTCCAATTAAATAGGTTTTTTCGCCCTGATTGTATTCATTACCATTAATTCTCGATACAAAATGCGACATCTTGATTTGAACGTCTTTCAGGTATTCTGCCAAAGAAACCTCTATGGGGTCAACCTTGTCTTTTAAGTTGATAGATTCCTCAAAATCTTTTGCGGCAGATGTATCAATTAATTCCACAGTGCTTTCACCTGTAAGCAAATCCAACACCCAAGGTTTGATCGAAGAAGGGTCAGTATTGTTTCCCATAGGATCGGTGACCGTCACGGTAACCGGAACCGCTTGATAAGCCTCTTCATAATTCCTCAATTCTGCTTCATTCGACGCTTGCAAAGCGCAAATGATCATAGTAATCACCGCGGCAAATAACAACACCGCAACGGCGCGGACGGGGGCGCGCTTCAGGCTCTTCATAGTTTTAATGATCATCTTTTATTTCCTTTCGTATATGGAATTTGGGGTCTTTTATACCGATTAAATTGTATCATAAAAAAATTCATTTTTCAATATTTTTCCGTAACTACGGCATTTTTAGCGTAGATGCGGGCATTTTTGCCTCAAATGCGGATTTTCGAGCAAAAAAATTGGTAATAAGTGGAGATGGATAGTTGGCGCTCCCTGCTCAGATTACTGACAAAGTATGATAAAAATTCTTATGGAGCAATATGAACAAAAAGCAGAAAGCTATGTTCGAACATATAAATGGGGTGCAGGGGCGAAGCCCCTGCAAGAAAAAACGATGTCATCCTGAGGGCGCGTCCGCAGACCGCTTGCGCCCGAAGGATCTCGCGCTGATCGAGTTGTTCCTCGGGCAGCGCGGTGCTGGCGAAGTGGTCTGCACTGCACCAAAAACTAAATATATATGAAAATGGAAAATCACTGTGTACTTTCAAAATTACACAGTGATTTCGTTTATGTTGACTATAGTAAGTGCTAACAAAGTGGTTTGACTTTAGTT
>JAFQGP010000018.1 GCA_017415485.1 Clostridia bacterium | reverse complement strand
CGTCTGCTTCGGTAGGCGCACTTTTTGTTTTGAAAAGGAGATGGATTTCAATATCGACAGAAAGAACTGATTTCGATAGTCGCCAAGCTATAATAAAAATCCGCCGCGGCGGATTTTTTCCTTTTCGTTCCGCAAAGCGGAACAGAGCACATCGCGCAGCGCTATATCGTATCGTTTGCTGTTGGCAAACGGTATCTCGTGCCGAAGGCATATCGTGCGCGCCATCGGCGCGCAAAATGAAGGAGCGAAAACCTACCGCAAGGGTAGGTTTTACTCCTTCCGGAATGTCGGCGGGGCGCCGCCATTCCGAAGCACAAGGGGTGTTTCGACCTCTGCGGAGGTCGACTTAAGGCTCTGCCTTAAGAAACCGCGAACTTTTGAAAAAGTTCGATCAAAACTTTCCGCTTTTTCATCCCAACATAACATCAAGCAGCATCATTGTAGCAAAACCGAGGACGATGCCCATTGTTGCGAAATATGGTTGTGTTTCCTGATTTTTCTGACATTCGGGGATGAGCTCGTGCACAGCGACCAATATCATCGCTCCTGCGGCAAATGCGAGGGCGTATGGCAGGATCGTTTCCACGTAGACCACCAAAAGTGCGCCGAGAACGCCCGCGATCGGCTCCACCATTCCCGATGCCTGACCGTAAAGGAAGCTCTTCTTCGCCGAGAATCCTTCCCTTCTCAGCGGCAGAGATACTGCCGCACCCTCGGGGAAATTCTGCAATCCGATGCCGATGGCTATGGTGATCGCGCCCATAAGGCTTTCGGTGCTCCACATTCCGTTTTTGAGGACTCCGAACGCCACTCCGACAGCGAGGCCTTCGGGTATATTATGAAGTGTGATCGACAAGATCAGCATCATTATTCTGCGGAAGCGTTTATTCGGGTTTCCCTGTGAGCTATCCACAGTTTTCTGTGTCAGCGAAACTACTTTATCGCTCCCCCACATAAACAGCGCGCCGAACAAAAAGCCGACCGTCACGACAAAATACGCGGGAATCGCCAAGCTTTCCTCCGCGCGTTCTATTGCGGGCTGCAAAAGCGACCAAAAGCTCGCGGCTATCATAACGCCGGATGCAAATCCGAGCATCAAATTCATAACCTTTGGATTCGGGGATCTGAAAAGCACCACAGTAGCCGCGCCGAGCGCCGTCACAAACCACGTCCCGAGCGTTGCAAGCAGTGCCATTAATACTACGTAATTCATTTTACACCTCCTAATATCCATTATATTTTTTGTCGATATGGGGTGTGTATGGTTTTATAAATAAAAGGGTGAAGGAGCAAAAATCGCCCGCGAGGGGCGATTTTACTCCTTCCGAACCGCCTGCGGGGCGCAGTCGGTTCGAAGCGCAAGGGAGTTTCGCCCTCTGCGGAGGGCGACTAAAGAAACTTTTTGAAAAAAGTTCCTTTAGGATCTTCAAAAACTTCAGGCTACAGTTGTCTTTTATTGGAGGAAAATCGTGTCCGCATCTTTCTGTCCACTGTCCACTAACCACTGTCCACTTAAAAACGGCAAGCCGAGGCTTGCCGTTTTTACATTATTTCTTCGCTGCGATAGCTGCTTTAGCTTTTGCAACGATGTTCTCGGTGGTGAGACCGTAAGCCTCGAGAAGTGCGGGGACCTTGCCGGACTTACCGAACTTATCCTCAACGCCTACGCGGAGAACAGGAACGGGGCAGTTCTCGCAAACGACCTCTGCTACAGCAGAGCCGAGACCGCCAAAGATGTTGTGCTCCTCTGCGGTGACGATGCATCCGGTGGTCTTTGCCGCCTCGATGACGTCTTCCTTATCAATGGGCTTGATGGTGTGAACGTTGGTTACGCGAGCGGAAATGCCTTCCTCTGCGAGCTTCTCTGCAGCCTCGATAGCCATATAGAGCATAGTGCCGGTTGCCATAATGGTAACGTCTGTACCCTCGCGGACGGTGAGGTTCTTGCCGAACTCGAACTTATAATCAGCCTCGTCGAATACTACCGGAACAGCAAGTCTGCCGAAGCGGATGTAAACGGGACCAACGTAGTTAAGTGCCCACTCAACGCAAGCGCGAGCTTCTACGTCATCGGCGGGGTTGAGAACTACCATTCCGGGAATGGTTCTCATAACGCCGAGGTCCTCAAGGCACTGGTGGGTCGCGCCGTCCTCACCAACGGTAATACCTGCGTGAGTTGCGCCGATCTTTACGTTGAGGTGGGGATATGCGATGGAGTTACGAACCTGCTCGAAAGCACGTCCTGCCGCAAACATTGCGAAGGTAGATGCGAAAACGGGCTTGCCGGTGGTCGCGATACCTGCCGCAACGGTCATCATATTACCCTCTGCGATACCGCAGTCGAAAAATCTTTCGGGGAACTTCTTCTTGAAAATACCGGTCTTTGTAGCAGCCGCGAGGTCAGCGTCGAGAACGACGAAATCGTACTTCTCGCCGAGAGCCGCAAGCGCGTTACCGTAGGATTCTCTTGTTGCTATTTTCTGTGCCATTTTTACTACCTCCTAATCAAAGACTTGCCTTGATCTCGGCAACTGCCTGCTCATACTGCTCGTCGTTGGGAGCGGAGCCGTGCCAGCCTACCTGATCTTCCATGAAAGAAACGCCCTTGCCCTTGACGGAATTTGCAATGATGACGGAGGGCTTGCCCTTGCAAGCGCGAGCAGCGGCGAAAGCTGCCTCGATCGACTCGAAGTCGTGAGCGTTTGCAAGAATTACGTTGAAGCCGAAGCCTTCGAACTTCTTGTCGTGGGGTGTGGGGTTCATGACCTCGGTGATCTTGCCGTCGATCTGAAGACCGTTGAGATCGAGGATGAAGCAGAGGTTGTCAAGCTTATAGTGAGCGGCAAACATAGCTGCCTCCCAGACCTGACCCTCCTGGGATTCGCCATCGCCGAGGATGGCATATGTACGGTAGTCCTTGCCGTCGATCTTAGCCGCGAGAGCCATTCCGCAAGCTGCGGAAACGCCGAGGCCGAGAGAACCCGTGGTCATATCAACGCCGGGAGTGCCCTTCATATCGGGGTGACCCTGAAGGAAGGAACCGACCTGGCGGAGGTTCTTAAGCTCATCCTTGGAGAAGAAGCCCTTCTCTGCGAGAGCTGCGTAAAGTGCGGGAGCGGTGTGACCCTTCGAAAGAACGAGTCTGTCGCGGTCGGGGTTCTTGGGATCTGCGGGGTTGACGTTCATCTCCGAGAAATAGAGATAGGTCATGATGTCAGCGATCGAGAGCGATCCTCCGGGATGGCCCGATGCTGCTGCGTGTACGCCCTCAAGAATGCCGAGACGAATGTTCTTGGCGGTTTCTTTGAGCATCTGAAGCTTTGCGTTATCCATTTTTTCCTCCGTTAGAGTAAATTTTTATACAATTATATTATATAATAAAAATCCCCGTTTGTCAATGGGGGATTTTATTTTTCGTATGGTTGAACAAACTTCGATGCTGTTGGGGTTTCAATCTTGACTTTTCGGCTGAAGAGTGATATAATTATTATGGCTTTAAGCCCTCAGGGACACCATTTCGGTGGCGGTTGCTTCCTTTCATTCGGAGGAAGCGTCATCTTTTTGCCTTCCTCCGCACGGAGGGAGGTGGTATTATGGAATACGTAACATGGGACGATCTGATAAAGATCGCTATGCTCATCATTGCAATCATTACCTGTTTTAGAAATTATAACAAAAAAAGATAACCGCCCAAGTTTAGCCATCTTAGCGGTTATCTTATAACTACTTAGAGAGGCGGCAACCGTCATCGGTGTCCCTCTGCTATTATTATATAACATTTCCTCCGATTTGTCAACACCTTTTCGGAGTTTTTTGTTTTCGCTTGACTTTTTCCTCCGCTCGTGCTATACTTAATATAGCAGATTATATTTTTACATATTCGGAGGCAAACATTGAAAGATTTAGCTTATTACAACGGCAAAATATCGTCGATTGAAGATATGAGAGTACCTATGCTCGACCGCGGTTGCTATTTCGGCGACGGAGTATATGACGCGACCTTCGCGCGCAACCATATCGTCTGGCAGCTTGAGGAGCACGTTGCTCGTCTTTACAGAAGCGCAGACGCACTCGGCATCGGCATTCCCCACATGCCCGAGGAGCTTTGCGCCCTCATCCGCAGACTCGTCACGCAGGTCGATACCGGCGAGCAGTGGGTGTATTTTCAGGTAACGCGCGGCACCGCTCCCCGCAATCACGCCTGGGGTGAGATGTGCCACGGAAACGTCTGGGTAATGCTTCGCCCGACGGAGATGGTGGACGTATACAAAAAAATCAAGCTCATCACCGTGCCCGACACGCGTTTTCTGCATTGCGACATCAAGACGATCAATCTTATCCCCTCCGTTATGGCATCGCAGAAGGCTGAAATGGCGGGCGCAAACGAGGCGGTCCTGCACCGCGACGGCAGAGTCACCGAGGGCTCGCATTCAAACATACATATCATCAAGGACGGCGTTTTCCGCACCGCACCGACGGATAATCTCATCCTGCCCGGCATCGCCCGCGCAAATCTGATCCGCTATTGCGGGATCCTCGGCATTCCCGTGCGCGAGGAAGCCTTCACGCTCGACGAAATGATGGAAGCCGACGAGATCATTTCGTCCGCAGTCAGCCGCTACTGCCTCGCCGCAGAAGAGATCGACGGCAAACCCGTCGGCGGCAAAGCCCCCGAACTTCTCCGCGCGCTTCAGGATATGGCACGCAAAGAGGTTTTTGAGGCGACGGAAAATTAAAATAGTTGGGAACCGACTTCAAGCCGGTTCCCGTTTTTTTATTTAACTCTGAGTCTGCCATCCGCCCACTTTTCGTAGACTTTCGCGCAAATATATCTTTGATAAACAAAGTATATAGCTATATTTACGATCACTGTAACAATAAACAGCAGAATGCTTCGTGAGCCTGAGTCAATACCGAACACAGACAGCAGTACAGTCGGCAGCATACTTTGCGGAAGTATAAGCATCGAAACAAGAGGAATGCCGATGAGTCTCGCCAACGATACGATCACCACGATCGTTGAAAAATAAATCATCATATATTTTCCGCGCTCGTTGAAATATTTCCTTGAAAATTCCGCTACGTCGAACCTCTCCGCGCCGATTTCGGCAAGAAAAACCCGCTTCTCTTCGCTCTCTTTTTCGAATCTGAACAGAGAAAATACATAAAAGCCTAAGAATACCGCTAACTGCAACAGAGTGTAAAAGATTGTAAGAACAATATTTGGCTTTTCCCCGGTCGTGGGCGCTGTACCGAACTCAAGCACAGCTTCCCCAAAAAACATAGTGACAACAGTTGTTATCACAAGATACGCGCCGAACAGTATTGCGTTTACAATAACAAAGTCCTTCAAAAAGGTTGCTATCTTTGGTTTGCTCATCTTAATTCTCTCCTTTGATCGTTTTCAAAAAAGACTTTACAGAGTGAACGCTAAACCCGAATAATGTCGCTCCGAGGTCAACGTATTCAATTGCATTGCCCTTGACGTATGTCGTTTCACTGGGCAGTCTGTCTACGATCATAATTTTTCTGATATTACTTTCTTCTTCAAGTTCGAGCGGTAAACAGAATGAATATGCGCGAAGCTTCGAGGTAGCGAAACCGAGATTCGGCGTTGCTACCCGATTCATCATCATATGCGGATTTCTGTTTACAAATCGAGTGCCCGCCGAATGAAGCGTCGTTACCGAATACAAGGTTTCGTCAAGGAATCTCAATGATTGTGTTCTTTTCGGAAACGCCAACAGTTTTATGCAAATACACTCGCCGTTTGCTTTCATAACAATATCGCAAATATCCGAGCTTTTGAACAGCGAAAGGAACGGGTCGCTCAAAAGCTCAATTTTGCTGCTCTGCTCTTTCGCAAGCTTTTTGAGTTTTGCGATGAATTTCAGTCGCGAACACAAAAGATAAAAATATCTGAACGGCTGAAATCCAAACAAAACGAGAATGCCAGGAATGTAGCAATACCACACAAAATCGGCACTCGCAAGAAATACCAGCCCCCGAACCCAATAGTACACGATATACGCAAAGAAAGCTCTTGCCAAGAAGAGTATGCATTCATTAAAGAACTCCGGCGAGAAGGTATTGTTTGAAAGCGCGAGCATAACCTTGACCTTGCTCGGGTCGCCAAACTCCACACACGCCTCGCGGAAAGCCTTTTCGCGGCTCATTCCGCGAAGTGTTTTGCTGTAAATCGCATCCTCAAAGTGCTCGCGAATCTCATCGCTTGCCGCTTCTCTTTTCTGTTTCGATCTTATACCGCCGCATACATTTCTTACGAAATAGTCTATTTCACGGCTGACGTCAAATTCATTTCCGTCCATATCAGTTTTCCCCCGCAAGCACCTTGTTTACGACGGAAGTAAAATAGCTCCATTCCTCAAGGTGCGTTTGCAGAAAAAGCTTTCCAGCTGCCGTGATCTTATAATATTTGCGTTCACGTCCTCCCTCTGCGCCGTCCTTGTAGGAAGTCAGATATCCGTTCTTCTCAAACGAATGAAGGATCGGATAAAGCGTTCCCTCGTTGAGAACAAGCGCGGAATCCGAGCGAGCCTTTACCGTCTGCGTGATCTGGTAGCCGTACATATCCCCCTCGGAGATAACGCTGAGAACGACAAGACCGGTCGTTCCCTTCAATAATTCTTTGCTGATTTTCATTACAAACCTCCGTTATCAATGCATTGTTTTTCGATGCCTCGATTATCTATGCATTATTATACAACATAGTTTGCGGTTTGTCAATAGATATTTGAAATATATTTTATTTTTTCATACAAAAAGAGCATTGTCGACAATGCCGATCAGAAGTCTGATTATTTCTTTTTTAGTCATATTATCACCTTGGCTTAAGCTTTTCGGGATCTATCAGAATTGCCGGGCGAATTCCCGAGCGACTGTTCCCGCCTCCGCCTTGGGCATCATAAACTACCCCGTCCAGTAAAGTTCGGGTATACCACGGATAGAATATATAATGTTCTCCGAACCTTGTCGTTTTTTCGAGACAATTTCGATAATCCTCAAGTCCCTTTGACCTTGCATATTCCGTGCCGTCCACATACCGATCAAGCCCAAATATCATTTTTGATTCTTCAAGTGAAAGCAGAAATACCTTATCGGTTGTGCCAAGTTCAGCATCGGTAAAATCACATATTACAGCCTTTTCTTCCTCGGTGAAGGCGTTGTTGTAAAACTCCTCGTTGAGCCACCGACGGAGATCGCAGTTTGCCCACGGAACTGATTTGTTTCCCGAATCAAAGCGGCGGTAATCCAGACTGTTTTTGGCAACGAGCAGATATTTTCCGTTGATCTTGTCAACGGGGATCCACTCGATCGGCTCTCTCTGCCAACCGACGAATAATTCGTTGTCGTATATCGCCGACTGCTTGTATTCGCCGAGAACGTAAACGGTTCCCGGTCTGAATTTACTCCAGCAAGCTTTCAGTCGAACGGCTTCAAGCGGATGCTCCCAGACCTCTTTTTGAGGGAACAGCCAACTGCTACCGACTCCCCAACCGACGAAATACCAGCCCTTTTTCTTGGGTGTCGGAAGAACGAACTCACTGCCATAAGGGATGAGCATTGATTCCACATCGCAATCCCCGCCCGTCGGGTTGAAAATGAATTCCGTCTCAAACGGCTTCCAATGCGCGGTCAGGTCAAGATTTCTCGTCACGGGCTCGGTCTCGAAATCGAAAAGGATCTCGTTGCCCTGCTTGTCGAGATAATACCAGCCGTCGAAAGTGTAACCATACCGTCCCGTCGAAGGCGGTTCCTTGACGTACCCTTTTTTGACGATATTCGTTTCTACTTTTCCGTCAAATCCATAATTATAAACAACGATAAATTCCGCCTTTGTCCAGCCTATCGAGGCGACGGCGAAAAAGAGAACCGCCATAAAGGCAACTCCTATCAACAGTCTGATTCTTTCTTTTTTCGTCATAACGTGCGACCTCCTTTTTTTCCTTTCATCCATACAACGAAATTTTCCTCAGTTATTTTCACTTTGCAACCGATTTTCAGCGTTTGTTTACATTTTAACGATTGGTAAACAATTATAGCAAGGTCTTGACTCTCGGCACAATGTGTGCTATAATATCAGCACAACGTGTGCCGAAAGAGGTGATACTATGTCCGAGGCTGCAGTTAGCCTTATTCACGACGAAATGTCGCAAAAAATCATCAACGCAGTTGAAGAGATCGCCATGGAGGGCGGCGCCGCTACCTTGACGGTTCGGCAGATTCTCCGCAAGCTCGATATTTCAAACCGCGTTTTCTATAACCGTTTTCCAAACATCGAATCGGTGCTTGACATCGTTTACCGCAACACGATCGTCAAGATCCGCACGGCTTTTGAATCCCCGCTCAAGATCGAGCAGGATTTCTTCGAATACGTCAAGGACGTTGTCAGCCGTTCGCTCCTCGTTTCCTATGAGGTCAAGATGAAATTCAATCAGTACATCTTCGAGGAAGACTCGCTCGGCGAGCTCAACCGCGCCTGGTGGACCGATGAGATAAAAAAATTAATAGTCTACGCAAAAGAGCATAAGCTTATAAAGGACGTTGACGAGGAGACCCTCGCCTACTCGATATGGTGCTTCTGCCGCGGCTACAATGCCGATGCCGTTGCACGCGGTCTGCCCAGAGAAAAGGCAGTTGCAGATTTCAAATACAGCTTCTCCTTCCTGCTTGAAGGACTCAAACCGGTAAATAATTAACTCCGAAAGGGTATTTTGTTATGAATAAGTATCAGATCCACGAAAAACTCAATTTCACAAATATGCGCGAGCTCGTTGAATTCGCGGGTGAAAAATACGCCGACAAGTATGCATATTCCTTCCGCCGCACTCCGAAATCCGAGATCACAAAGATCAGATTTTCGAGCCTGCGCGAAGACGTCCGCTCGCTTGCCTGCGAGCTTTCCGATATGGGTTGCGCGGGCAAGCATTGTGCCATCATCGGCAAGCTCAGCTATGACTGGGTGCTCACCTATTATGCCGTTCTCTCGATCGGCGGCGTTCTCGTTCCCCTTGATCCCGAATGGCAGAAGGAGGACCTTGCGGACACGGTCGGAAAGGCGCACGCATCCTTCCTTTTCTGCGACGAGGACATCAAGGCGAAGGGTGAATATATTGCAGAACAGATCAAGTTTGAAGCAGAACCCATTTACCTTGCCGCGAAGGACACCGAGCGCAACCTTCGCGCGGCAATGCGTGCGGGCAAACCGAAGTTCGACGAAAACCCCGATCCCTACTATCTTGCAGAGATCGATCCCGATGCACTCGCGCTTCTCGTTTTCACCTCCGGAACCACCGGAAAGGGCAAGGGCGTTATGCTCTCGCAGAAGGCGGTGCTTGAGGATATGACAAATATCATTCCTTACATCGATTTCGGCACCAAGACCGTCGGCGTGCTTCCTCCTCACCACACCTACGGTTCTTCCGTTATGCTTGTAGGTCACGCAATCATTGGTTGTGAGGTTTTCATTTCGGGCGGTCTTCGCTACATCACCAAAGAGCTTGCAGAGCAGAAACCCGAGCATCTCATTCTTGTTCCCCTCTATCTTGAAACATTCTACCGCAAGATCTGGGCTAACATCAAGAATCAGGGTAAGGAAAAGCTTATCAAGAATATGATCAAGCTCAGCAACGGCATGTGCAAAGTGGGCATCGACCTACGCAAAAAGATCTTTGCGCAGGTTCGCGCAGCATTCGGCGGCGAAGTCAAGATGATCATTTCGGGCGGTGCTCCCATCAATCCCGAAATTCTCGATTTCTTCCGCGCAATGGGTATCACCACTCTCAACGGCTACGGCATCACCGAGTGTGCTCCCATCGTTGCGGCAAACGTATCTCGTAATGTTGTTGCGGGAAGCATCGGCAATCCCATTGACTGTGATGAGATCAAGATCCTTGATCCCAACGAGGACGGCGAGGGCGAGATCTGCGTCAAGGGTCCCAACGTCATGCTTGGCTACTATCAGGATGACGAGGCTACCGCAGATGCATTCACCGAGGACGGCTTCTTCCGCACCGGCGACTACGGCAAGCAGCGTGAGGATGGCACTCTCTTTATTACGGGACGTAAGAAGAACCTCATCATCCTTTCCAACGGCAAGAACGTTTATCCCGAGGAGATCGAAAACGCTCTTATCGCGGTTCCCGGCATCCTTGACATCGTTGTTTACGAGGGTCAGAGCAAGAGAGGCCTTGCACACAACGCCATCGTTGCCGAGATCTTCCCCGATGAAGATTACGTCAAGGCAAACGGTATCGAAGACATCAAGGCACACATCAAGCCCTACGTCGACGAATACAACAAGACCGCTGTTTCCTACAAGAAGATCGGTGTTCTCAAGATCAGAACCACTCCCTTCCCCAAGAATACACTCCGCAAAATTACAAGATTCAAAATTGATATGACTATTGATTAATTTCAATAAGTATGATATAATAAAGCCGAGCGTTTTCGCTCGGCTTTATTATATACTTAAGAGGTAAAGATCATGAAAAAACTCACATCGCTTTTATTACTGCTCTCTATGATCGCCGGCACCGTTCTTTTCGCCATTCCCGTGGGTGCTCAAGAAGCTTACTATCCCGAGCTCGAAGGCATCACCATGTACGCAATGGGCGACAGCTATTTTGGCGGAAGCTCGCTCGGCAAAGACGTCACCTGGGTCAACAAGCTTGGAAACAAGTATAAGATGAATTATGAAAACTACGGCATCGGCGGAAGCACCATGTCGGACTACGTCCTCGACAAAAGCCCGATGGTCGGACGCGTTAAAAGAATGAGAAAAACCGACGCGAATATCATCCTTCTCGAAGGCGGAAGAAACGACCGCAGCCAACTCGTCCCCCTTGGCGACCGTGATTCGCGCAACACAAAAACCTTCTACGGCGCGATCAATTATATGGTCGACTATTTTCTCGAGCAGTATCCGAGCGCGCTGATCATTCTTGTCACCGCTTGGAAGCATTCGAACAATACCAGCACCGGATACAGCAACGTCACTTACGCCAACGTAATGAAGGATATCGCCGAGTACAGAAACGATCCCCGCGTTATCTGCTTCTATGCAGCCGATCCCGAGCTCAGCGGTGTTGATATGGACGACCGCGATTTCCGTATCAAATATTGCATCAAGCCCGATGACGTCAGCCACCTCAACGACGAGGGAATGAATTACGTCCTTCCCAAGATCGAGAAATTCATCGCAGAGGAATACATCAAGTATCTTAACTACCTCAATCCTCCCGCAACAACAGTGGAAGAAACCACCACGGCTCCCGAAACAACGGCAGAAGCCACAACCGCCGAGGAAACCGTCGATTGCGGTATGCCCGATAATACCACCACAGAACCCGTTTCCGAAAAAGGATGCGGCGGATTCATCTCCTTCGCAAGCCTAAGCGTTCTCATCTGCGGCGCGTGTATCGTACTGTTCAAAAAGAAGAAGATTTGGTAAAACCGAAGTCCCGACGAAACTCGCCGGGACTTTTCTTATTAAAACAGATCGGTGCTGAGATACCGCTCTCCGCCGTCGGGGAGGATGACGGCGATATTCTTGCCCTTGTTTTCTTCAAACTTTGCAAGTTTGAGCGCCGCTGCGAGTGCTGCGCCGGATGAGATTCCGACAAGAACGCCCTCTCTTGCCGCAAGATTTCGGCAAGCGGTCTTGGCTTCATCAACCGAGATCGGCATTATCTCGTCTATCAGCGAACAGTCAAGCACCTCGGGAATGAATCCTGCGCCGATGCCAGAAAGTCCGTGCGCGCCCGCAGGTTTCCCCGAAAGAACAGCCGATGTATCGGGTTCAACCGCAACGACTTTGACATTCGGATTCATCTCCTTGAGATAGCGCGCAGAGCCCGTCAGAGTTCCGCCCGTGCCTACACCCGCGACGAAAATATCAATATCTCCATCCGTGTCGTTCCAGATCTCTCTGCCGGTTGACAGATAATGAGCATCTGCATTTGCGGGGTTGTCGAACTGGCTCGGAATAAAAGAATTAGGTGTGTTTGCCGCGATCTCCTTCGCCTTTTCGATCGAACCGCTCATACCATCTGCCGCAGGGGTCAGAATGACCTCCGCACCGTAGGCGCGCATAAGCTTCTGACGCTCGAGCGACATATTATCGGGCATAACGACGATAACCTTATATCCGCGATGCACTCCGACAGCGGCAAGTCCGATGCCGGTGTTGCCCGAGGTCGGCTCGATGAGAGTCGCGCCCGCGCTTATCAGACCGCGCTCCTCGGCGTCGTTTATCATCCGCAGAGCCACGCGATCCTTCGCCGAGCCCGCGGGATTGAAATATTCAAGTTTTGCCGTGACTGCCGCAAGCGTGTGCTCCGCCGCCTCGGTCTTTTTTAATCTTAACATCGGCGTCGAGCCGATAAGTTGATCAAGATCGTCAAAAATTTTCATAACTATACCTTATTTGCTTGTTTCCGCAATGAATTCGTCGATGCGGTCTGCTATGATCTGCAGGCTGGTGCGCCAAAAATCGGGCTTGGTCAGGTCGATGCCCGCGATGTGAGCGACATTTTCAACGCTTTCGACCGTGGTTGCCTTGAGAAGCGCGCGATACTTGGGCAGGAACGCCTCGCCTTCCTCAAGATACTTCGCGTAAAGACCTCTGGAGAAGAGTCCGCCGAAGGCGTAGGGGAAGTTATAGTAGCTGAGTCCCGCGCGATAATAATGGCTCTTGCAGCACCACATATAGGGGTGGAGATAATTCGGGTCAAGACCGTCGCCGTAAGCTTCCTTTTGCGCGTTGAGCATGATCTCTTCGAGCTCGTCGGCGAACATAAACTTGTTCTTTCTGCGGCGGATAACTTCATCCTCGAAGAGGAATCTTGAATAAATATCAACGATGATTTGGTTGCAATCCTGGATCTGGCTTTCGATGAGCGCGATCTTCTCGCCGCCCGAAGCCTTCGAGATCGCGTCATTGACGATGATGAGCTCGTTGAAGTTCGATGCAGTCTCCGCAACGGGCATTGTGTAACCCGTGTTGAGCGGACGGTGATCCTCGATCTGCTGACCGTGGTATGCGTGACCGAGCTCGTGTGCGAGAGTTACGACCGAGCCGAAGCTGCCCGAGAAGTTCGTGAGAATTCTGCTCTGACCGATGAAGGGCAGATTCGAGCAGAACGCGCCGCCAACCTTGCCCGCACGGGGATAAAAGTCGATCCATTCTTCCTTGAACGCGCGGTCAACCATCTGTGCGAGGTCGGGAGCGAAGCTTGCGAAATGCTCAACGAGATATTTGTGCGCTTCCTCGACGGTGAAGGTCTGCGCGCTCGCGTCGCCGATCTGCGCGTACATCTCGTACCAGGGCAGACCGTTTTCGTATCCGAGAAGCTTTGCCTTGTGGCGCATATACTCGCGGAATTTGGGCATATACTCGCGCATTGCCTCGAGCATTGCATCGAGGGTAGCCTTTTCCATACGCGAATCCTCAAGGGTCATTGCAAGGGGATCGGCATAGCCGCGAAGCTCTGCCTCGGTGTTGACCTGCGCCTTGATGCTGTTGAGCGCAAACGCGATCGAATCGCGTATCTTCGAGTAGCAAGCAAGCTCCGCCTCGTAAGCCTCCTTGCGGACAGTAGCGTCGTCGCTCTCGGCAAGTCCGCGGATAGCCGAAAGAGTGGTCACCTCGCCCTTGTAATCAACCTCAACGTTTGCGGTGAGATAGGAGAAAAGATCGCCCCAAGCTCTGCCGCCGCTGATCGAAAGCTTTGCAAACACCTCCTCGGCTTCGTCCGAGAGAGTGTGTGATATCGATTTCTTGATCTCGCCGAAATAGAATTTGTATGCAGAAAGCACCTCGTCGCCCGCGATTACCGAATCAATATCCTCGATCGCGCCAACGAACTTGTTGAAAATGACGTTTTCCTTTGCATTGGACGCCATCAAGCCCTGGATCTTGGTCATATAGACTGCGCCCGCAGTGTCGGATGCGTTCGCAGAGCGGCGAAGGCTGAAAAAGCCCATCAGACGGCGAACAAGCAAGCCCATCTCTTCCTTTACGTCAATTACACGACGAAGGCTCTCGGCAGGCTTTTCTGCATCGAGTGCGGCAACAGCCGACTTATATTCGGCAACGCGATCCTCGATCTTCTTCATATCAAGCTGAAGCGCCGGATCCTCCGCGCCCTTATAAAATACGTCAAGTGACCATTCGTTATACATTTTTTGTGCCTCCTTTGGCAGTTTTTCTTCATTATACAATAAAATTGAGGTAATTACAATAGAAATGGGCAAAAAAATCTCTTTTTTTCTCAACTCTCTTGCCTCGAAAAGCATTATATGGTATAATTAAAGTATCATCCGAAAGGAGCCAAACTTATGAAACTTACATATCTCGGAACCGCGGCAGCCGAAGGCTTTCCCGCAATTTTCTGCAACTGCAAATACTGCAGAGAGGCGCGCGCTTTGGGCGGAAAGAACATCCGCACGCGCTCGCAGTCGCTCGTGAACGACGATCTGCTGATCGACTTTCCTGCTGATACCTATCACCATTTTCTCGAAAATGGCATAGAGGGCGACAAGATCAAGTATCTCATCGTCACCCACTCTCACTCCGACCACCTCTATCCCCGCGATCTCTTCAACCGCCACGGCTGCTACGCACACGATATGCGCGCGCCCGTGCTTGAGGTCTTTTGCAACGCCGCAAGTGCCGAGCGCATCGGCGGCGGTATGGGCAATGTCAACATCCATATCATCAAAGCTTTTGACGTTGTAGTATTTGGTCCGTACAAGGTGACCGCCCTCCCCGCGCGCCACGCCGCAGGAACCGAGGCTCTCAACTACATCATCGAGTCCGAGGGCAAAACTATACTTTATGCCCACGACACGGGATATTTCCTTGACGAGACCTTTGATTATATCGAAAAGAACCACTTCCGATTTGACTTTGTCAGCCTTGACTGCACCAATGTCGACCTTCCGATCTCAGACACAGGCTCGCACATGGGCTTCCCGAACATCGGGCGCGTGCTTGAAAAACTCGCATCCTTCGGCGCAGTTGATGAAAGGACCGTCAAATGCGTAAATCACTTCTCGCACAACGGTAACCCCCTGCACGATCACATCTGTGAGCGCGCCGCGGAATACGGTTATCTCGCTTCCTACGACGGCTATCAGATCGAATTTTAAGATATGGAACCTTTACACTACATTTTTATAATCCTCGTCGGCTTCGGCGCGGCTTTCGTTCAGCGTGTCAGCGGATTCGGACTTGGCATCTTCGCAATGATGTTTCTGCCGCATTTTCTGCCCTCTCACACCGCGGCGGCAACCATCTCCTGCCTCTTTTCCTGCTGCACCACGACGTATAATTCGATCAAGTACCGCAAGAACGTCGCCTACAAGACCGCGATACCGATGCTTGCGGCGGCGCTGATCTCGATTCCCGTAGCGGTCTACTTTGCCGCAAAAGTTTCGGCAAAGATCTTTGAGATCCTTCTCGGCTCGGTGCTCGTTGTTCTCAGCGTATATTTCCTTTTCTTCAACAAGAAGATCAAGATCAGACCCACGCCCGTAAACGGCATCATCGCGGGAACGCTCGGCGGTGCGCTGAACGGTCTTTTCTCCACGGGCGGACCTCCCGCAGTGCTTTATCTGACAAGCGCCGCACCCGATAACATCACCTATTTCGCCACGATCCAATTCTACTTCTGCCTGACCAACATCTACGCTACCGCTAACCGCGCCATAAACGGACTGATCACCGCCGACCTGCTTCTCTACGCCGCCGTCGGTCTGATCGGCTGTCTCGCCGGCGACCTCCTCGGCAGAAAGATATTCGACAAGCTCGACGCCCAAAAGCTGAAATACGTCATTTACATAGGAATGATAATCAGCGGAGTGCTGATGCTGTTTTAGTAAAAGGAGCCAACTATGTCACGAGCATACCGAAATTATGATAACGAAATTATTATAAAGCCTGATTTGTATGGCACGTCAATCGGATTAATTACACTAATCTTTACAATATCTGTCGGCATATTTGTTATTATCGGTATGATGCCTTTTGATGCCGGACATTCCCTCGTCAATATTATCGGTTTGATATTTATCTGCATTTGGATGTGTTTGGGCATAATAATGGGCACACATACTATTATATTCAACCACTCACAGATAATAATAAATCTCGATGGCATAACGCACCGCAATCTTTTCTCGGAATACCAAATCAAATGGAACGAGCTTGCCGATTACGGCATTTCGTATTGGGGAAGATATGGCAGAAGCTATAATTCAATGACATATTATTTGTATTTTTCAAAGAAACCGCTTAAAACAAAAAATCGATCACGAAAGCTAATAAAAGGTAAAATGATCAAAGCATTCGTATATGAAAGTGATTTCGACTCTCTCACAAATTGGATTTTTCCCTTTTGCCGTTCTCAAACAGAGCTTGAGCCCTTTATCGGACAAAAAACACATTGGTGGGAGAAAGGATAAATACATAAAAACTGCGGCTGCCTCATTTATTGAAGCAGCCGCGTTCGTTTATTCTGTTTTCAGCTTATATCCCAGCGATTCGATAAAGGCAATATCCTCGTCGGTCAGATCGGCAAAACTGCCGTTTTCAACGTAGATAAGTCCTTCAACTTGGGCTACAGGATCGTTCAGCTCTATAACCGCCTGATGGTAAACTCTTATTACGTCGCCCATTCCCGACGCGCCCGGCTGAAGATTCTGCTCTTCGTCGATAAGCTTGACGAGAAGTCTGCCGCCGTCATCCGAAATCGAAAGCAGAAAGGGAGTGTCGTCGCCTTCAACGTAAACGAGTCTGCCCTCGTTCATCCGACCTGGAACCACCTTGCATTCCTTGACGTTTCCGTCGCTCGTGCCCGTCGTATTCAGCATAATGTAACCGCCGATATTGAAGGGCACCTCTGCGGGTGCGGATATTTTGGTTTTTTCCTTAATGACAAAATGCGATTCCACATCGCCCGAAAGCGTGACGATCTCGGTCTCGCCCCTCGCATTTTCGTAAACCTCTATAATGAAGCCCTTATATGCCCAATTTTCGCTGCTGCCCGAGCAGCCGCTCGCAGATAGCAATAGCGTAATAAGTATTAAAACGACCTTCGTTATCCTTTTCATTTCACATCTCCGTTCTTCAGATCTTAGCCTTATTATAACATAAAAGCCTACCGGAATCAATAGTTCTTGAAATAATTCCTCCCGGCTTGGCAAAAAAGCATTTGTTTTGTGCATTGTTGATCAAAATGCATCATATTTTATTTTGTTTTTTGTCAAATACTATTTACATGTCAGCCGTGTTGTGCTATAATTATATATGAGAAAAAACTATACTATTCTCAAAGGGGAACGAAAATGGGATTTTTGACAGGTAAAACAGCAATTATCACAGGCGCAGGATACGCGGTTCTATCAAACGGCAAATGCGGCTCGATCGGCTACGGCATCGCGACCGCTTACGCAAAGGAGGGCGCAAACCTCGTCATCACGGGACGTAACGTCTCAAAACTCGAAAAAGCCAAGGAAGAGCTTGAGCGGCTTTACGGCATCAAGGTACTCATCCTCGCGGCTGACATCTCGGCAGGCAGCGACAACGAGGCGACCGCGAAGAAGGTCGTTGACGCCGCTATCGCAGAATTCGGCAGGATCGACGTCCTCATCAACAACGCGCAGGCTTCCGCCTCGGGCGTTACCATTCAGGATCACACCACCGAGCAGTTCGACCTTGCGATCTACTCGGGACTCTACGCAACGTTCTATTATATGAAGGCTTGCTACCCCTACCTAAAGGAGACCCGGGGCAGTATCATCAATTTCGCCTCGGGCGCGGGACTTTTCGGAAACTACGGTCAGTGCGCGTACGCGGCGGCAAAGGAAGCGGTCCGCGGACTCTCCCGCGTTGCGGCTACCGAATGGGCGCGCGACGGCATCAACACTAACGTAGTCTGCCCGCTTGCCTGGACGGCTCAGCTTGAAAACTTCGAGAAGGCTTATCCCGAAGCATTCAAGGCAAACGTAAAGATGCCCCCCGCGGGACATTTCGGCGATCCCGAGACCGAGATCGGCCGCGTCTGCGTTCAGCTTGCCAACCCCGACTTCAAGTATATGAACGGCGAGACCGTCACCCTCGAGGGCGGTATGGGTCTCAGACCGTAAGGTGAACCAATAGGGAAGAAATAGTGCCCGTGTCGGAAGATGCGGGCATTTTTGATCTTTTTTGGCATACCTATTGAAAAATACGGGAATTTATGTTACAATTAAAGCATCTCATAAAGGTAAGGTACGGCCAATGAAAAAGACAATTACGTTAATACTCGCGATCCTGATGCTGATCTCGCCGCTGACTCTTTTTGCAAACGCGGCAGAAGCTCATTCCGGCATCACATTTGAGAGAATGGAAACCAACGGCATCGATCATCCGATAGGTTATTACACCACCGAAAAGCGTTACGAAAAAATGCCCGTCACCTTCGAAGCCTGGGTATACGTTCCCAAGAGCATTTATTCCTCGCGTTGCGGCGCGATACTCGGCAACTACCAGAGCTTTTCAAAAGATGATTACGTCAACTTCGAGATCCACTCAAACGGTATTCCAAGACTTGTCTTCGGCGATAATTCGGGAAATATGTACGATTACAAATTTGCACGCGCGCCGGTACCCGCAGACAAGTGGACACACGTTGCCATCGTTTACGGCACCGGTACGGACGGCAATCAGATCTCCTGCTACATCAACGGCGCTTTCAAGCAAAGAACAACGGTCAGGGAATGGTATTCCGCTCCGAAGGAAGTGCTTGACAATATGATCTGCCTCGCGGGCGATTACCGAGCGCTCAACGAGCAAGCCTTCCGCGGCACTCTCGGTGACGTTTGGGTCTATTCCGACATCAGAAGCGATGCGGAGATCCTTTTGGATTATCAGAACGGACCCGATCTTTCGGACACCGAGCTTATGCTTTTCTATGAGCTCTCAAAGGCGGGATCAAAATCAGACGTGCCGGACAAAAGCGGAAACGGCTACGATATGACCTACTCGAGATATTGGCTAACCGAGGCAGAAATGAACGCTATCCGCGCAGAGGATGAGTATGAATACGAATACGCCATCGCATTCCTGCCCGATATTCAGTATATGACGCAAAGCTATCCCGCCTCGCTGCAGATCATGATCGATTATCTCGTCGAAAAAGGAAAGACCAAGAACATTCAGTACGTCCTCGGTCTCGGCGATATAACCAACTCGAACTCGCAAAAGGAATGGGCAACGATACTCCGTCAGACCAACCGCCTCAACGGCTATCTTCCCTATGCCCTCACCCCCGGCAACCACGACGGTATAAACAGCGGCGGTAAAGAAGTCCTTGACAGTATTTACGCCAAAAAGACAGGGCATTATTATCAGTCGGTCGAAAAGAACGGCGGATTCTTTGAAAAGGATTCTGTGCGTAACACCTATCACATCTTTTCGGTCGGAGAAGTAGACTACCTTGTCATCGTTCTTGACTTTGGCGCGACCGATGATATCCTCACCTGGGCAGGAGAGCTTCTCGACTCGCATCCGGATCACCGCGCGATCATTCTCACTCACGGATATCTCAATGCCGACGGCAGTACTCTTGACTCGAATGACTACGCTTCCCCCGATACCTACGTTCGCTCGCTTAACAGCGGCGAGGATATTTGGCAGAAGCTCGTCAAAAAGCACGAAAATGTTGCTATGATAGTCAGCGGCCATATGCACCACGACACGATCGTCTGCACTCCGCGCGAGGGCGACGCGGGCAACACGGTCTATCAGATCCTTATGGACCCGCAAACGACCTGCAAAAAGCTCGGCGGACTTGGCGCGATCGGTATGATGTACTTCACGGCAGACGGAAACCACGCAAAGGTTGAATATTACTCAACGGTCTTCGGGAAATATTTTGCCGAATCGAACAAATCAATAAAGCTCACCCTCGGCAAGGACGAGCCCGAGGAGACCACCGCACCCGAAACTCCCGCACCCGTGACCACCGCTGCGCCCGAGGCATCCACCGACACCGAAGCACCCGCAGAAAAGTCGGGCTGCGCGGGGATCATATCCACGGCATCGGTAATTCTCGTTGTGCTCTGCTTCCCCCTCTTCACAAAAAAGAAGCGTGAATCTTAATTTTATCTTAATCCCCTTTACATTATCGGGCTTATATGATATAATTACTTTATCACATTAATTAATTGGCGGCATTGTTATGAAAGAAATTTTCCATTATTTTTTCGGTCAAGGCTCAGAGGTTGAGTTTGAAAACTTCACCTTTGCCCACTTAGCGCCCATTCTTGTCGGCGCGGCGGTCATTTTTGCAATTTATTACTTCCGCGACAAGATTGCCGCGTGCAAGAACGAGCACCGATTCAGATACGCCATCGCATTTACGATGATAATTTCCGAAATGGCTTACTATTGGCGTCTTGTCGGCATAACCGAGCTGAACCCCAATCCGGTCGATCACCTTCCCATTGCGGTTTGCGGCTGGGCGGTCATCTTCGGTTGCTTTATGATGGTCGGCAAGAATCAGTATCTTTTCGACATCTGCTATTTTTGGGCTCTCTGCGGAACGACATTTGCGCTTATAACCCCCACCGTCCTGACCTATGCGGGACCCACTCGCTTCCGCTTCTATCAGTTCTGGACCGAGCATCTTATCGGCTACGTCGGAGTTTTCTACCTCATCTTCGTGCACAAGATGCGCCCATATTTCAAATCTATCTTCCGCTCCTATATCTGGCTTGCGATCCTTGCCGTTGTTGCCTACGTGGCAAACGTCATCATCGGTCCCGGCGCGAACTATCTCTTTATGGCTCGCCCCGAAGCAACGCCCTCGATACTCGACATTCTGCCCTCGAACTTTGCGCTCAGACTCCTTATAATGGGCTCTGTCGTAACCGCGCTTTATTTCCTTGCTTATCTGCCCTGGTATCTTATGGACAGAAAAGCAGCAAAAGCTAAAGAAAACGTCCCGGCTGAAAACAAATGATAGAAGATATTCTTTATTACATAGGTCAGTTTCTCGGCATAGCGGCGGTGGTTCTCGGATTCGTTACGTTCCAGCTGAAAACGCCGAAGCGGATACTTGCCTGCCAATCGACTTGCGCCTTGGTATTTGCGTTGCATTATCTTCTGATCGGCGCACCGGGTGCGGCAGCACTCAATCTCTTGGCTGCCTTCAACGACATTCTCTACTTTTTCCGTGCAAAACGCGGCAGTCACAGCCTTTTTGAGCCGATATTCTACATCACTATGATAACCGTGACAAGCATTCTCACCTGGGAGGCTTGGTACACAGTCATACTGATGTGCGGACTCTACGCCGCCGCGATCGGTCTTTCGCTCTCGAATCCGCAAACCACGCGCAAGGTGATGCTGATAAAAGCCCCTCTCTGCCTCGCCTATAACGCCCTCGTCCTCTCCGTCGGCGGCGTCATTTACGAAGCCGCAGTGCTTGCATCGGCGATTATTGGGCTTATAAGAAATCGTCAAAAATCGCTTGACACACCAAAAGAATTGTGATATACTAAAATAATAAACAGGAGGATCTTTCAATGAACCGTTTGGAAGGAAAAGTTGCCATTATCACGGGCGGTAACTCGGGTGTAGGAGCCGCTACCGCACAGAAATTTGCCGCCGAGGGTGCACGCGTCGTCATCACGGCGCGCCGCGAAGCACAGCTCGAAGAGGTTGCCGCAAAGATCCGCGAAGCGGGCGGCGAGGTTCTTCCCGTCGTCAGTGATATATCCAAGCCCGAGGACGCAAAGAGAGTCGTAGCCGAGACTATGGCTAAATTCGGCAAGGTCGACATTCTAATCAACAACGCAGGAGTTCTTGATAACGGACTGAAGGCGATCGACAGCGTGGACGATGATGACATCAACCGCGTTATCGACATCAACACCAAGGGCACCATCTGCATGACCCGCGAGGTAGCGATCGAAATGGCAAAAACGGGCTACGGCTCGATCGTCAACGTCGCATCTGTTGCAGGCGTTATGGGTTGCGGAGGCGCAGCTTATGTTGCATCAAAGGCTGCCGTTATCGGTCTGACAAGACACACCGCACTCCGTTTTGCAGGCACAAACGTCCGCTGCAACGCGATCTGCCCCGGTACCATCGTCACCCCCATGGTTGCAGGAATGAATCCCGCAAATATGGATATGAACATCTTCGGTCAGATGATGAAGCACAATGACCTCAAGGTTCAGCCCTGTATGCCCGAGGACGTTGCAAATATGCTCCTCTTCTTCGCATCCGACGAATCGAGAGCCATCACCGGTCAGACACTCGTCACCGACTTTGGTTCTACACTTTAATAAAGAAACTGCTCCATTCACGCGATGGAGCAGTTATTTTTATTTCTTTCTTAAATATTCCTCATAAGCCGTGTACCTTGCCTGGATAATGCTGACATCCGCTTCGGTCAGAAGCCCCTGTTTGAAAGCTTCGTCAATTTCGATCATACCCTTTTCGGCACTGTAAACCCACATTTGAGCGCCGTTGCTGAACTTGATCTCATATTCGCCCAATTTGTAGACCTTTACGTTATCGGTTGGTTCAACCTCTGCCAAAATAACGTATCCGCCGATGATCCCATAATATCTCCAGCCCATACTGTGACTGTTGGGATATCTGAAAAAGCTATACTCTGCCGAACGCTCTTGTATTTCGGCATTGAAAGCAGCATGAGCTTCGATCTTTTCCGAAGATATTCTTTCACCGTAAGTTGATTGCAGATAGCTTACCATCGAAGCATAGGATTCTTCCCGAATGTCAGAATACAGATAATCGTAAATCTCTGCTATCACTTCATCCGAAAGATCTTCAAGCTCGGGGATATACTTCACATAGGTACGTGCAGACAGATCTTGAGTACCATTCTCCTCCCACCACTCATTGAAATCTCGATTCCTTTTCGCTATCAGCAAAATATCAGTCGGGGCAAGCCATTCTTTTTCGTAAGCCTCCTCCAACGGTATCATTTCTTTATCTTTACACGCAAAAAGATAAATGGGATTTTTGCTTTCGATCTTTACACCGCCAAGTTCGCAAACCGTGTGTTTGTCAATAAAGGAAGCCAAACACACGATTTCGCATCCGTTCACGGTTCCGTAGTAACGCCCAACATAATTGCATATCAACGTGAAATAATCGTCGTAAGGCTGATTATTCGGGTTCATAAGAATCGACTTATATAGCGACGCATACTGAAGCAAAGCGGCATTATCCAAGTCAGAATCCTTGAATTGCTCGTATTGAAAGTCAATATCATTTTGATAAAGCATATTGTAAAGTGCCTGCCTTACCTTTTCAAAGCGTTCCTCGGAAATCGGTTCAAGATCAGAAGAAAACACGATATAGGGGGCATCCTCGGCGTGTGCATCCGAATAATCTGGAAGCTCGCCGAGAGTCAATTCGGGTTCCGCGGTTGTAATCTCTCCTCCCGCTTCTCCCGAACAGGAAAGAAGAAGAAAAGTGAGAGCGGTCACAATGGCTGATAAAATGGTCATTTTGATCGTTTTCATTTTGAATCTCCTTTTTATTTGATCGTTAAACTCTGCCATATATAATAAAATCCGTTTTTTCAGCGGCCTTGCCGATGAAAAAACACCGCCTAGACGAGCAAAGCGAGTCCGCGCGCCGAGGGGAGCCGTCAAAATCTTAGATTTTGGCGGCGGCGATAAGCGCGCGCCTCACTTGTAAAACGCAGTTTTACAAGTGGCTTTTTTCCAAGCTCTCGCTCTTCCCTTTTTTTCGGCTTCTTCGATGATTCCGATATTCGCGAGCGCGGCGAGAGCCATATAGGCGTGTTTTGAGTGCGGGATCTTTGCCGCCTTGCGGTATTCCTCGGTGGTGAAGCTTTCGCCGAGCCCTTCGGGGATCAGGGCGAGATAGTCGCTTTTTTCGGCAAACACGACCTCGTCGAGGATATCGACGGGAAGTCGCTCGAAGCGAGAGGAACGGATCTTTCTGTCCTTCCCTTTGCCGTCAAGGAAGCGGTATTCCTCTTCCTCGATAAAGAGGAACCAAACGGCAACCCTGCCCGTGGCAAGAGCCTCCGAGATGTAAACAAGCTCGTGCGCGCCGCCGAAAACGCTCGAAATCCCCGCAACGCGGCGACGCGGCTGTGACTCGCCCGTTTCGGGGTCGATCCACACGCGGTATTTCTTCATCGGCAGCGGATGAACGACGGTTACGTGGCAATCCGAGGTTTCAAGATAGTGCTCAAGCTTCGCCTTGAGTGGATAAAGAGAGCCCGTTTGGATCTCGAAGATCTCCTCGTCGTGCTTGACGTCGGCGACAAATCGCTTGCCCATGTCGATCTCATATTTCGATTCATCGGCACAGACAAAGCGTTTGAGCGCGATATGCATCCTTTTTTCATTGAGAGTTCCGATCCCGCCACCCTCCGCCGCGTTCCTTTCGGTGAGGACCGCGCGGCAGATGGAGCGGAATTTCTCTCTTTCAAGCTCGCTTATCACGTTGCAATACCCGCAAACTGATTCGAATAGAGCTTATGATACTCGCCGCCGAGGGCAAGAAGCTCCTCGTGGCTGCCCGTTTCGACGATCCTTCCGTGATTGAGAACAACGATCATATCGGCATCGCGGATGGTGGAAAGACGGTGCGCTATAACGAGCGAGGTACGATTCTTCATCAGCGCGATCATAGCCTTCTGAATGTGCATTTCGGTTCTCGTATCGACCGAGGAGGTTGCCTCGTCGAGGATGAGGATCCTCGGGTCGGCAAGAACTGCGCGGGAGATCGAAAGAAGCTGGCGCTGACCCTGCGAGAGGTTGCTTCCCGATTCTGCAAGCTCGGTCGCGTAGCCCTCGGGCAGACGGTCGATGAAGAAGTCCGCGTGCGAGGTGTGCGCCGCGCGCTTCATATCCTCGTCGGTAGAATCTTCTCTGCCGTATTTGATATTCTTCTCGATGGTGTCCGAGAAAAGAACGGTATCCTGAAGAACGATCGCGATCGCGCGGCGGAGATCAGCCTTCGGGATCGTGGTGATGTCAACGCCGTCAACCGTTATCGAACCGCTGTCGGGCTCGTAGAATCTTGTAAGCAGATTTACGATAGTCGTTTTGCCCGATCCCGTCGCGCCGACGATGGCAACCTTCTGACCCGCCTTGACGCTGAGGTTAAGCCCCTTGAGGACCTTTTCGCCCTCGACATAGGAAAAATCAATATCCTTGAACTCGATATCTCCGCGAAGTGCGGCGATGTCGACTTTTTCTTTGCCCTCGTCGATCTCGGGCTTTGAATCGAGAATGTCAAAAATTCTCTCCGCGCCCGCAAGAGCGGTCAGTATCGTTGAATACTGATTTGCGATCATATTGATCGGGTGCGAGAATTTCTTTGAATACTGAAGCATCGCCTGCACCGAGCCGATGGTGAACGCCGCGCCCGTGAGCGGATCGGTGTTCAGGATTAGGTATCCGCCGACTGCGGCGATGAGAACGTACTGCAGGTTTCCGATGAAGTTCATCACGGGTCCCATTATCGAGCCCCAAACGCGCGCCGAGATCGAGCAAGAGCGGAAATTATCCGAGATATCGCCGAATTTCTCGATGGCGTCGGGCTCCTTGCCGTATGCCATAACGGTCTTGTATCCCGTGACCATCTCCTCGATCTGCCCGTTGAGCTGACCGAGAAGCTTCTGGCGGCGAATGAAATATTTACGCATAATTTTCGCCAGAGTTGACGATACTAAAATAGTTATCGGTATCGTCACGATCGCAACGAGAGTGACGATCCAGCTGTAATGAAGCATCATGCAAAGCGCACCGATAAGCGTCAAGACACCCGAGAAAAGCGCGGTCAGCGACTGCGACATTGCGGTCGACACGTTTTCCGCATCGTTTGTAAGACGGCTCATAATGTCGCCGTGGCGATGGCGGTCGGTGTAGCTTATGGGAAGCTTTGAGATCTTGTTGAAAAGATCGCGGCGGATGTGGTAAACGGTGTTCTGCGCGAGCTTCGCGGCAACGCGCGCCTGAATGAGCTGGCTTGCGGCGCGGATGATGTATGCGCCGAACATAACAACAAGCACCAGCGTCAAAGCCTTCATATCAACGGCAAGCTTGCCCGCAACGTCGAAATAGAACTCGTCGATCGCAAGCTGCTGGAACATGGGGCTGAGAACGTCGGAAACGGTTACGATAACCGTGGCAAGGATGAGGAAAAGGAGTATCCAGGAGGATCTTCCCGAATATCTGAGCAAACGGGAGATAGTTTTACCGAGGTTCTTCGGCTTTTCGCGGTTGATCCTTGCGTTCATACCGCCGCGGCCGCCGGGTCCTCCGCCGGGACGCAATTCGATCTTAACTTCCTGTCTTTCGGGAGGTCTCTGTTCAGCCATTATTTTGCACCTCCTTCTACGTTCTGTCTCTGCGAAGCGCAGATGTCGCGATAGGTTTCGCTTATCTTGAGCAATTCCTCGTGCGGAGCGCAATGAAGAATGCGTCCGTCGGATTCAATGACGGCAATTCTGTCCGCGTGGCGCACGCTTGCGATCCTCTGCGCGACCATAACGACGGTGGTATCCTTCATAGCCTCGCGGAGCGCGGTCTGCAGCTTTGCCTCGGTTGCAAGGTCAAGCGCGGAGGTCGCATCGTCAAGAATGAGGATCTCGGGACGTCTGACGATAGCGCGGGCGATAGAAAGACGCTGCTTCTGTCCGCCCGAAAGCGACGCGCCCTTTTCGGCGATAAAGGTATCATATCCCTCGGTAAATTCGTTGACGAAGGAATCCGCCTGCGCGATAGCCGCCGCCTCGCGGATCTCTCCATCGGTGGCGTCATCCTTGCCCCATTTGATATTGTTGGCTATCGTATCAGAGAAGAGCTCGCTCTTCTGCATAACGTAGCCGATCTTTTTGCGCAGCGAGGGCAGATCGTATTCGGCAATATCTCTTCCTTCAATATATACCTTGCCCTTTGCGGCATCGTAATATCTCGGAATGAGCGAAATGAGCGAGGATTTGCCCGAGCCCGTCGCGCCGATAACTGCAAGGGTCTCGCCCTTTTTGACGGTCAGGGATATATCCGAAAGCACGTTTTTGCCGGTTGTGCCCGGATATTTGAAATCAACGTCCTTAAATTCGATTGCGATCTCGGAGCTTCTTCCGTCCTTTTCATTACCGCCCTTGATGACGGGATCGGATTCGAGGACCTCGACGATTCTCTTTGAGGAAGCGCCCGCGCGGGAGATGGTCTGGAAGATCATCGTCAGCATCATAAGCGAGTTGACGACCTGTGTGACGTACGTGATCGCCGCCATAACGGTACCCGTGGTCATACCCGAAGCCTCGATCTGCGTCTGCAGACCCCCGATATAGATGATGGCAACCGTTGCAAAAGCGAGCGAAACGATGAGGATGGGGTTAATAAATGTCAAAAGGAGCTGAACCTTGAGGTTCGTGTCGCGCATTTCGCTGTTCGCGCCTTCAAAGCGCTCGCATTCGTAGTCCTCGCGAACGTAAGCCTTGATGACTCTCGCGCCGCTGATATTTTCGCGCGCGACCGAGTTTATACGGTCAAGCTTCTTCTGCACCTCGGAGAAAAGCGGAACAGCCTTGCGGATGACGAAGACCATCGCAAAAAGCTGAAGCGGGAGAGTGCAAAGAAGCACAAGACCGAATCTGACGTTGAGCGAAAGCAACATCACCGTGCCGCCGATGAAGAACATGGGCGAGCGCACGACCATACGGAGCATATGCTCGACAAATTCGACAAGGATCGTGATGTCGTTCGTCATTCTCGTGACGAGCGAACCCGTGGTGAACTTATCGGTCTGCTCGACTGAAAGCGACATCACGCGCGAATAAGCATCGCGGCGAAGGTCATTGCCAAATCCCTGCGAAGCCTTTGCGGCGGTGTAGGCGCAGAACGTTCCGAAAAATCCGCCGACAAGCGTGACGCAGAGCATCAGAATACCGAAAAGAATGATGATTTCCATTCTCGTCGCATCTGCACCGAGGAAAATATCGATCAGCTTTGCGGCAAGCGGAGAACCGTGCTCGGGATCGACGGGAGAATACCCTTCTACACCGAAATTGACTATGTATGACATTAAATAAGGTAAGCAAAGGTCGCCAAGCACCTCGCCGATCATCATCAGCGGTGAGACGAGCGCCACGAACCAATATGGTTTGAGATACGGAAGCAGTTTTTTCATTCTTCTCTTCCTTTCGGCTTTTCAAGATTATCGCGGATACGCAGAAGCATCGAGCGCAAAAGCTTGATCTCCTCGGGCGAGAAGCCCTCCATCATTTCGTTATCGACAGTGACAAAGCGTTCGTCGTTATCTCTTCTCAGGGCGTGACCCTTGTCGGAAAGATAAACACGCGCGGCGCGCTTGTCATCCTCGTCGGTCTCGCGGATGACGTAGCCCTCGTCCTCGAGATGCTTCAGCGCAACGCTGACGGTGGGCGGCTTGAGCCCCGCGCGGCGCGAAAGCTCAAGCTGGGTGATCCCCTCTTCACGGGAAAGGCAAAAAAGAATGGATCGACAGCTGTTCTGCGTCATTATCGGATCATTTTCGCGCGAACGCAGAGTGCATCTTTGCGCGCGCGAAATATGCCCTATCAACATTGCCGGTGTCAGCATATCATCTGTTAGTGGTGACTTTTTCATAATAAACTCCTTCTGTGAATTAGTTTGTTTAGCCAATTGTAAAACTGCGTTTTACAATTGCCCCGCTCTGCGGGGATGCGCGCCATTATCGCCGCCGCAAAAATCTTCGATTTTTACGGCTCCCCTCGGCGCGCGGACTCGCAAAGCTCGTCTAAAAGGTGTTTTTTCGGCGGCAAAGCCACCGAAAAAACAGATTCTATTGATATTTGCATAATTCTACAATCGGCTAAATTAGTTTGTTCGTAAACTAATCAATATTATAGCAGATTTTTGCGAAAAGTCAAGATATTAATTAGTTTATTAACAAATTATTTTTATAAAAAATGGCACGGGAATCGAATTTTGCTACACATTAAATCAGTCAAGGAGGGCAAATTATTATTGCGGAAAGGTTGCGGCGATCGTTTCCTTGCCGCAACAAAAGAAACCGGTGGATCTTATGCAGATAAAAAGAAAAATAAGCAGACTGACGACATTTGTCTGCCTGCTTGCGGCACTATTTCTCTTTACCTCAAGCGGCGAAGGGCTCGAAAAGACGGTAAGAGTCCTTCCCGCCTCCGCAAGCGCAGAATCGGAAGAGATAAAGCTGATTCCCGGAGGAATGGTCTTCGGGGTCAGATTTTTCACAGAGGGTGTGCTCGTCGTCGGCATACCCGAAAGCTCGCAAAGTCCCGCGTATGCGGCGGGAATACGGGTAAATGACGTTATAATCAAGGTTGGCGGCGCAAAGATCAGCGATGCCGAGGGGTTAAGCCGAGCCGTCAACTCAAGCGAGGGAAAACCCATCGAATTCATCTGCCGCCGCGGAGATCGCGAGTTCAGCGCTTCCGTCACGCCGAGGCTTGAAGAGAGCGGTTATAAGAGCGGTATCTGGGTTCGCGACAGCGGCGCGGGTATCGGCACCGTAACCTTCATTGACCCGAAAACGGGGCTGTTTGGCGGACTCGGACACGGAATTTGCGATGCTGACACGGGAAAACCGATGCCGCTCGGGCGCGGCGTCCTCCTTGGAGTCAACATTGGCGGCATAACCAAGGGAGCTGCCGGCGATCCCGGTGAAATACGCGGCAGCTTCCGTCAAGAAAAGCTCGGCGCGGTGACGGATAACACCGACCGGGGAATATTCGGTATCTATTCAAAGATCCCGCCCTCGCTCTACGGTGAGTTGCCCATAGCGCACAAGGACGAGGTCAGGGGCGGCGCGGCAACCATTCTCTGCACTCTCGAGGACGGCAAGATCTGCGAATACAAGGTCGAGCTATCCTCGATCGACCCCACGGCAAACGGCGGCCGCTGTTTCACCGTCAAAGTAACCGACCCCGCCCTCATCGCGCAGACGGGCGGAATCGTTCAGGGAATGAGCGGAAGCCCGATAATTCAGAATGGCAAGCTCGTCGGCGCAGTCACCCACGTCCTCGTCGGCGACCCCACCCGCGGCTACGGCATATTTATCGAAAATATGCTCTCTGCCGCAGAAAAATGAGAAGATCACCGAGACTCCGCGGAGTCTCGGTGATCGCTTTTATTCCCATTTGCCCGCAAAGGGAGCAAGTTTTTCTTCGATCGCGGTAAATCTTTCGTCGGTGCGGATGAAATCGTATTTTCCCTTTTTCATTTCCGACAATAACTTCGCTGCGTCATTGTCATTTGACTGATACCACGTCTGCTTGCCGCTTACTGTCACGCCCTTGAGAAGGAGCGAGGTGTGTGTGTAATCCTTCCTATAATAATCTCTAAAATACGACACAGCGGCATCTGCTGCACCTTCGAGATACATCAAAGTATTCTCACAGTCTTTCAGATTCGCATAATACTGCGCAACATACAAGTGCGACTCGAATGATTCACCAAAGTAAAATCCGAGATCACCGTTCTCAAAGAGGAGCTTAAGCATCGCGATCTGCTTTTTATGCAGCTCGCAGCTTTCCGAAGATGTAAATACTCTTTTGCCGGAACTGTCCTTATAATTACGTAGCATAGCGTTTACAAGATGCTGTATCAAGCCATAATACAAAAGATCTGTATGCGCCTCGATCAACTCATCGCCCGTTAAAACAGTGGTTCTCAAAAACTCATAGCTGTTAAGCATTCTCGGGAATTTTCTGACCATCTCTTTTGCTTTGTCGATCTGCCCGCTTTCTCTGTACATCCAAATAATGTGTGACATAGCCTTTTGGCGCAGATCATCGTCCGTGCACCCTGCCATCATTGACTCGAGCAATTTTGTGCACTCGGCAAGTATCTTTTTCTTTTTATCGTTCGGAAACGACTTATCATAGTAAACGTATGTGAAATTCAATGAATAAGTGTACATCAACTTGTAGTTGTCGGGGTACATTCTATGAGCCTTTTCAGAAAGCTCAAAGCCCTCACGGTGCTTGCCGACTCGAATAAGCTCGCTGATCTCTTGGCTCAACCTCTCGACATCCGCTTCCTTATTCAGATCACTGATCCCCAGCAGCTCATCCGAGGTCACCCCGAAGATGCGCACAAGCAAAGGTATCTGCGAAATATCGGGCGCAGTACGGTCACACTCCCATTGCGAGATCGCGCAAGCAGAGATTCCAAGATACTCCGCAAGCTGCTCCTGTGTCATATCGCGCTCACGGCGAAGCTTTTTTATTGTTGTTCCGATAGACATTTTTGTGTCCTCCAAAAAATATTCAAAAGCGCTTTTGTGATTATATTATAGCATATTTTTGAGTTTTTTCAAGTAAGAGGATTGATATATTTACTAAAGTATTGCTTATTTTTTATTAACACGTCTTTTTTATAAAAGCATTTCATTCCACTTTGCCGAAACAAAATTATTAGGATATCGTCAAAATCTCTGTAGCTGTGCAAAATTATAACGCTCGCAAGACATCAGCTTTGCTGATGAAAAAGCCCTCCCGCTTGCGGGAGGGTTGGGAGGGGAGTCAGCGGCGCGCGAAGGTTTCGCACAACGTCAAAAGCCGAGGCACAAAGCCCCGGCTTTTTGTATATTATATAATTTCAAGCCCATTGACGTCGGGCAGCGGAGGATATTCATCCTCAAGATTATCCGAATACCAATAAGCAACCGATGAAATATCATCCTGAAGAGGCAGGTATCTCTTTTCGCTTCTCCAACCGAGTGCCTGTATCGTTATCTTCAGGTCTTCCTTGAAGTAGATCGGGTCGGTGATGTGGAAGCGGTACATATTGAAATAGCGCGTTGCAAGATAGGTCTCGTCGGTCGCGCGGACCTTGGAAAGTCCCGAATAAGGAGTCGAGAACTCAACGTATTTTCCGTTCACGTCAAAATTATACGCGCCGCAGAAATAGTCCTCGGTTCCCGTTCCGCAGATCGTGGGGAATTCGCCGTCGCCGTCGATGAAGAACTTGATCTCGCCCTCGCCCCACCAGCCGTTCGACTTGACGCCCCAGTGCATATAGGTGCCGACATAGTGACCGTTGCCCTTGATCCCGTCAAGGATAACGTAATTTTCCATATAAGGTAGCGGATTTACGCGGCGGAAGGAGGCGTGGAAATAAAGGCTATCCTCGGGGATCTCCTTTTCCTCGCAGTCGATCTGATAATATACGTTGCAGGGATTGACGCCGAGATTTTCGATCTCAAAGCGGAAGGACTTGCGGTAAGGCATTTCAAAATAGCAGTTGAGTCCGCGCTTGGGGTTGACGCAGATCGGCAGGCTCGAGATCTGTCTGTACTCGCGGTAGTCGGCATTTGCAAAGAAATCCGAAAGAGGAACCTCGACCGCGGGATTCTTCTGCCCGTCAAAGTAGATGCGGAGGATCAAAAGTCTTCCCGCCTTTGCGTTGTCCGTGATCCAGAAATGCTTGATCGCGCCCATACCCTTGATGTCGGCAAGTACGATCGTATCACCGGGCTGAACGACGAGATAGGGATTGACCTTCCAACCCTGACCAAGCTCGCGGGCGGCGTGAGACGCGCTTCCCTCAACTGCCATTCCGCCGCGGCCCTTCTCTCCCGTCAGGTTCTCGGGAGAAACCGAAAAGGTGCGGTAATTCTTCTTTTGAGTCAAACTGCTGAGCATTTTTATTCCTCCTGAATTAAATTCCTTGACCGACCGCAAAGATCAGCTTTCTATCAAACACAAGCTCGAGATACTGCTCGATGCTTTCGATCTTTTCCTCGCTGAGTGTGGCGGAAACGCCTACGTCCTCGGGTCGGTGGCAATCCGATCCGACGGTGAGCGGCTTATTATATTCCCTTGCAAGCACCAAGGTCTTTTCGTTGTTATTCTCTTTACGAATGCAGAAGTTGAGCTCGAATCCGTCAACATAATCGGGCTGTGGAACGCAATCCTCGCTTCGAGAGCGGTGCGAATGCGCCTGAATGATAGTTATATTGTGAGCCTTGAGATGAGCATAAAGCTCTTCAATATCAATATCGAATATATCCTCGCGAAGCTTGAGAAATTCGCGGGTCACGCCGTAAAGCAGATAGTGATTCTTGTGGAAGGAGAGCTCGACCGAAAAAAGAACTATGAGACCGATACGGTCGCCCTCTGCCTTTGCCTCGAGATAAGCATCGCAAAGCTTATCCACCTTTTGTGCAAAAGTCAGATCCTCACCGAGTTTCTTGAAATGGTGGGGAGAAAAGTGATCGGAAATAATGACGGTATCGTAGCCCGCTTCCTTGAAGAGTCTTACCTGCTCGGCAGGAGTGAGGCGGGAACAGGACGAAACGGGGGAGGTATGCAAGTGTGCTTCGGTTTTGAACAATGTCGTGTCCTCTTTTCTTATATCTCAATTTCCGCGTAAACGATCTTTTTGCGGTTGTAGGTGTAAACTATATGCAGATATCCGCCGAGCTCAACAACCGAGGGATAGGCAAATCCGCCCTCTTCCGTTTCAAGATCGAGTACCTTACTGAAGCTCTCGCCGTTATTATCGGAAACGTAGAGCGAAAGCGGCGTGCGCGGACCCCAGTTCTTTTCAACGGGATTGCAAAGCAGGGCGATCCTGCCGTCGGATAGCTTAACGCAATCAATTCCGCTGTTATTGTTCGGCATATCGGTGGGATAGATCGGCGACCAGGTCTCGCCGTGATCATTTGAATCCGAGCGGTATATTCTGCCGATATTCGAACGCATAAGCGCGTGGATATTTCCATCCGTGCTTTCCCAAAGCGTCGGCTGAATGACGTTGACCTTTTCAGCATTATCAAGCTCCACGGGAATATCGCGCTTGCGCCACTCTTTGCCGTCGAAAATATCGACAAAGCAACGCCAGGGTCCCTTCTCCGTCGAACCGGGAGCAAGGACGTTGCCGTTTGAGATGCGGATGGGCTTGTTCTTGACGGGACCTCTTCCGCCGCTGACATCCCCCGCGACAAGCTCGCGCGGCTCCGACCAGGTTTCGCCGAAATCCTTCGAGGTGATGTATCGCGTGTGCCAATCGGCAATGGGGTAACCCATCTTATAAAAGAGCACGACATCGCCGTTCATCTCAAAAAGAACGGGATTCCAATGCTGCACTCCAACCTCGGGAGTGACAGCGCGCGGTGCGCTCCAGCACTCGCCGTCAAAGCGGCTGACGAAAATGAGAACGTCGGGATTTGCCTCCTTTGTTCCCGCAAACCAAGCCGCAAGCTTTCCACCGTCCTCGCGGACAAGGATGGTCGATGCGTGGCATTCGGGCGTCGGAAGCGGCTCACCGAAAATGAATTCCTGCTTGATAAGCTTCATCTTACGCCTCCATGTGGTATTTCTGAAGCAGATTTCTCGTGTTCTTCGCGGCGTCAAAGACAAAATTCCAATCGGCGCCCACGGTCATCATATCAATTCCGAGCTCCGACCAGAAGCGAAGCGTTTCGGGGCGAAGGTCGCCCGTTGCAAGTCCGACGTATTTTCCGTTTTCCTTGACGATCTTAAGCGCGCGGCGGATCTGCTCCATCGTCTTCTCTCCGAAAACGTTGCCAAGCTCCCCAAGCGAGCCCGAAAGATCGTTCGGGCCGAAAATGAAGCCGTCGATATAGGGGATCTTGACGATCTCTTCAAGATTATCAACACATTCAACGTGCTCGATCTGCATAAAACGGCAAAGCTCGAAGCTTTCCTCGTCGGTGTAATGCTTGCAGTCTGTTTCGCCGTAACGGATCGCTCTCATCGGGCCGAAGCCGCGCGTGCCGTGGGGCGGATAAAGTGTCGCACCGATCATCTCGCGAACCTCCTCGGGTGTTCGCATCATCGGGAAAATGATGCCCTCGGGACCCATTTCAAGGATCTTTTTGGTCACGGTCAGATCGTTTTGCGGCAGCCTTACGACCGATGCCGCGCCGACGGATCGCGCCGCGTTGAGGTGGCAAAGCACCTCCTTATACGACATATACGTATGCTCCATATCTATCCAGATGTAGTCATATCCGACGATGCCCATGATCTCGCAGAGTGCGGGATCGGTGAGGCTGACGAGCGTACCGCAGGTCTTCTCACCATTTTTGATCTTTTCACGAAGAATATTCATATTGATCTCCTGTTATTTTTTATTATGATAATAATATATCACAAAAAGGCGAAAAAATCAAGTGTTTCCTTGACAATCTTTCTTCCTTTTGATATAATAAAGAAAACGGAGGTGACGAAATGAAACGCATTATGATCATCGGCTGTCCCGGAAGCGGAAAGAGCACCTTTGCGCGCGGACTCGCAGAAAAGACCGGTTTACCGTTATATTACCTCGATATGATGTATTGGAACCCCGACCGCACGACCAAGCCGAAGGAGGAATTCCGCGCCGCGTTGCGCGAGACGGTAAGGCTCCCCGAATGGATCATCGACGGCAACTACGGCTCGACCCTTGAGCTGCGGATGGAAGCCTGCGACACCGTCATCTTCCTCGACTACCCAGTTGAGGTCTGCATTTCGGGAGTCGAAGAACGCCGCGGCAAGCCGCGCGCCGATATGCCGTGGGTCGAGACCGAGCCCGATCTTGAATTCATTGAGTTCATCAAAAAATACAACGAAGAAAGCCGCCCGAAGGTCATCGAGCTCCTTGAAAAGTATAAGGACAAAAATATTATATTTTTCAAGTCGAGAACAGAGGCGGATGAGTATTTACGGAGTGCTTTGTGATGAAACGATTGATTTGCGCTCTGCTCGCTCTGATAATACTTTTCGGCACCGTTGCTTGCTCTCCCGAAACAGGCGAAGCCGTTACTGACGAAATTACAACAAACCAAATTGAACCCGAAACCACCGAAGACCCCGAAGAAACAGAAGAACCTTTTATCATCAAGGAGGATTCACTCGTGTTTGCACAGAATAACATTTCCGAATACACCATCATCCGCCCCGAAAATTCGACGGATGCGAACATCAAAGCCGCAACCGAGCTTCAAAGCTACATCAAGAAGATTTCGGGAATTGAGATTCCGATCAATACCGATGCAGAACCTGCGAGCGAGTATGAAATTCTCGTCGGCTACACCAACCGCTCGGCGGAGGATCAGTTTGACACCGCAAGGCTCGGTGACGAGGGATTTGTGATCGAAACCGTCGACAAAAAGCTCTTCATCGCGGGAAGCGGTGTGCGCGGCGCAATTTACGGCGTTTACACCTTCCTTGAGGAATACCTCGGCTGCCGCTTTTACGCATCGGACTATGAAAAGATCCCGAAGCGCGACACCCTTGGCGTTCAGCCCATTGAGCGTAACGAGCAGATTCCCGTTTTCGAATACCGCGACATCGACTTCGTAACCTCAAGACAGAACAATTTCCAAGCCAAGCTCAAGGCAAACGGAGTATATAACAACACTCCCGCTGAATATGGTGGAAAGATCGAGTACATCGGCGGATTCGTGCATACCTTGGAAAATTGGGTCTCCGTGAAAGAATACTTCGCAGACCACCCCGAGTATTTCGCCCTCAACGAGGATGGCACACGACAGAACGGATGGGGCGCACAGCCCTGCCTTTCCAATCCCGACGTGCTGAATCTCGTAAAAGAGAAGGTGCGTTCGCTGCTCAAGGATCGCCCCGACGCGAAGATCATCTCGATCTCACAGCCCGATAACGGCACGGCACAGAAGCCTTGTATGTGTCCCGATTGCCGAAAGATCTACGAAGAAGAAGGCGCATTTGCAGGTGCGCAGATCCGCTTTGTCAACGCAGTTGCCGAGGAATTTGCCGCAGAGTATCCCGATCTCAAATTCGACACCCTCGCTTACCACCACACCCGAAGCATCTGCAAGACCCCGCCCGCAGACAACGTCATCATCCGCTTCTGTACCATCGAATGCTGCTTCTCGCATCCCCTCGGCACTTGCAAGGACGTTTATGCTATGGCAGGCAGTGAAAAGACGATCTCCGAGGATATTTCCGATTGGGCAAAGGTCAGCGACAAGCTCTACGTTTGGGACTATACCACGAACTACGTTGAATCCGTCGCATTCTTCCCTAACTTCAAAGTTCTGCTTCAGAACGCCAAATTCTTCGCCGACAACCACGTCATCGGCGTTTATGAGGAAGGCAACTTCTACTCCGATACCTGCGACTTCTCCGAGCTTCGTTCATACATTATGGCAAAGATCCTCTGGAATCCCTATATGTCCGAGGAGGAATATTGGGGACACATCGACGACTTCCTGCGCGATTATTACGGCAAGGGATGGAAATACATCCGCGAATACATCGACCTCGGGCAGAAGATCGTCGAAGATAAGCACTTCGGCATCCACGACAGATTCTCGAAGACCATCTTTGCTCACAAGGTCGACCGCGT
Source organism: Clostridia bacterium (assembly GCA_017415485.1). Lineage (GTDB taxonomy): Bacteria > Bacillota > Clostridia > Oscillospirales > CAG-272 > CAG-390. Next base: position 16,768 of record JAFQGP010000018.1, on the reverse strand, counting down.
AAACCGCACCGTACCCAAAGATCTTACCCTCGATATGATAAGAAATTACAAGGAAACAGATTGGTCAAAGTATCTTGATTACAGCGCAAAGGTCGAGGAATGCGAGCTCGTCACCCGCGGCTTTGAACTCTTCGACGCGGCAATGGAAAAGGCAACGCCCGAACAGGCAAAACGCATCAAAAAGCTCCGCCTCATCCCCGAATTCGCGCATTCCTATGCCCTGAACGAGGTATACGGCAGCAATGCATTGAAGGATAACGTCATCAATCTCCTTTATGACTTTTTCAAGACCGATGCGGGAAAGAACGTGCCTATGAGCGAAAGAACCGAACTGACCCTCGCAGTCCGCAACCACGTTGAGGAAAAATACGGCGACGTTTACGAGAATTACAACCGCGATCTCTACTCGCGCGCGCTTGAATACGGACTCTATCAAATCTACGAGGGAATGCCCCGCGTTGAAAGCATTGACGATCCGGGGCTCAACCTGGGCACCACTCCCGACAAGTGGAGACCGAGGGGTTAAGTACGCCAAGCTTATTTCAAAATTTCAAACTTTGTTCAAATCGCCAAAATATTTTTTTAAAAACCTATTGACTTGTCAGTGTTAATGTGCTATAATATTCCCATCAAATGCGAAGAGCAAAAAGTAGTAGGTTGGAAAGAGCCTTCAGAGAGTTGTCGGTCGGTGCAAGACAATGGTGGCGTCCTTCTCGAATTCATTTTGTTAGCAGTGCGCTGAATCGGAGAGATCCGTAGTAGGATGCAACGGGTGTTCCCGTCACAGAACTAAAGTATGAAAGTACTTGAAAAGGTCGTTATTGTGAGATAACGGCGAACTGAGGTGGTACCACGGGATATAATTTCTCGTCCTCTGTATTCTTTTCGGATGCAGAGGACGTTTTTGTATGTCCTTTACTCCGAGCCCCAAAACGAGCCCAAAGCTCAGAAAGAAAGGAAACCACAAAAATGGCAGAACAAAAATACTACCAAAAAGAGATTGAAACTATGCCGCGCGAGGAAATGCGGGCGCTTCAATCCGAAAAACTTGTAAAGCAGGTCAAGCACGTTTATGAGAACGTGAAATACTACCGCGATCTGATGGACGCGAAGGGCGTCACACCCGACGACATTAAGAGCATTGACGATATTCACAAACTCCCCTTCCTCACCAAAGCCGATCTCCGCGATGCTTACCCCTACGGACTCCTCGGCACCGATCTCAAGAATTGCGTCCGCATCCAGTCCACCTCGGGCACGACGGGCAGACGTGTCGTTGCCTTCTACACTCAGGCTGACGTTGATATGTGGGAGGATTGCTGTGCGCGTGCCATCACCGCTGTCGGCGGCACAAACGAGGACGTTTGCCAGGTTGCTTACGGCTACGGTCTTTTCACCGGCGGCCCCGGTCTCAACGGCGGCTCGCACAAGGTCGGATGCCTGACACTTCCCATGTCCTCGGGCAACACCGAGCGTCAGATCCAGTTCATGCGAGACCTTCACGCAACCATTCTCTGCTGTACTCCCTCCTATGCCGCTTACATCGGCGAGACACTCAAGGAAATGGGTCTTACCCCCGATGACATCGACCTCAAGGCAGGCATCTTCGGCGCAGAGCCCTGGACAGAGGAGATGCGCCGCGATATCGAAAAGTCGCTCGGCATCAAGGCTTATGACATTTACGGTCTCACCGAGACCTCCGGCCCCGGCGTTGCTTTCGAATGCGAGGCACAGGCGGGTATGCATATCAACGAAGACCACTTCTACGCCGAGATCATCGATCCCGAGACCGGCGAAGTTCTCCCCGAGGGCTCAAAGGGCGAGCTCGTATTCACCAGCCTTGACAAGGAAGGCTTCCCGCTTCTCCGCTACCGCACCCGCGACATCTGCGTTCTCTCGAGAAAGGAGTGCTCCTGCGGCAGAACTCTCATTAAGATGAGCAAACCCATGGGCAGAAGCGACGATATGCTCATCATCCGCGGCGTAAACGTATTCCCCTCCCAGATCGAGACCGTCCTCATCAAGGAAGGCTATTCGCCCAACTACCTCATCGAGGTCGACCGCGTCAAGAACAATGACACCCTCGACGTTTACGTTGAGCTTGCTCCCGAGCAGTTCTCGGATACCGTCAAGGATCTCGCAATCAAGGAAAAGTCCCTCGCCGAAGCTATCAAGACGATGCTCGGCATCAACCCGAAGGTCCACCTTGTCGCGCCCAAGACCATCACCCGCAGCGAGGGTAAGGCTGTCCGCGTAATCGACAAGAGAAAGTTACACGACTAACCAATTGTAAAACTGCGTTTTACAAAGATGTTTTTATTAAAAATTGCGTAATTATACAATTTGTCATAAACTTCACGATTGAAAGGAGTTTCAAAAATGAGCGTAAAACAAATTTCCGTATTTATTGAAAACAAAAAAGGTGCGCTTGCATCCTGCACGCGCTATATCGCCGACAATGGCATCAACATCCGTGCCCTCTCGATCGCAGACACACAGGATTTCGGAATCCTCCGCATCATCTGCGACGACCCCAAGCAGACCGAGACCGTCCTCAAAAACGGCGGATTCATCTCGACCGTCACCGACGTTCTCGCCACCGAGATCGAGGACAAGCCCGGCAGTATGGCAACCATCCTCGAGGTGCTTGCCGACGCGCACGTTATCGTGGAATACACCTATGCCTTCCTCGCTCCCGACGGACACGCATATATGATCTTCCGCGTTGACGACAACGCCATCGCCTCCGCCGCACTTGCGGGAGCGGGAATTAAGACTGCCAATCAAGAAGATTTGTTCTGATAAGAATATCCATCACGCCGCCCGAAAGAATCGGGCGGCGCTTTTTCTTGACACCAACATTAAAATATGATATTATTATATCGAAAAACTTTGAAAACGTTGTAACCTTTTCGCGCGCTTTACTACTAATTAGGTGAAAGGACATCAGCCGATTGTAAAAATACGCAAATTTTATAAAATCCGTTTTTTCGGGGGCTTTGCCGCCGAAAAAACACCGCTAAGACGAGCAAAGCGAGTCCGCGCGCCGAGGGGAGCTGTCAAAATCGAAGATTTTGGCAAGCGGCGATAAGCGCGCGTATCCCCGCCGCGCGGGTCTCAATTGTAAAACGCAGTTTTACAATTGGCTATAAAAGGACATTGAAAGGAGGAAGGCCTATGCAGGACGAAAGAATAATCGAGCTCTTTTTCGCGCGGGATGAAAGCGCGATCAAGGAGACCGAAACGAAATACCGTAATCTGTGTCTTTACGTCGCTTCGAATTTTCTGAACGCCCGTGAGGACCGCGAGGAAACGCTGAACGATTCGCTCCTCGCGCTCTGGAATTCGATACCGCCCGAAAGGCCGGATAACTTCCCCGCCTATCTCACCGAGGTGGTAAGACGGCAGGCGATCAACAAATCGCGCGCCAACAACGCTTGGAAGCGCGGCAAAAACGTTCAGGTCGTGGGCGAAGAATTTCTGTCACTGATCGAGGACGGCACCGACCTCGCCGCGCAGTTTGACGCGCGCCGTGCGGGCGAGATCATCAACGGATTTTTGCGCGCATCGTCAAAAACCGACCGAAAGATATTCATCATGCGCTATTGGCTTGATATGAGCATCGCGCAGATCTCGTCGCAGACGGGCTGCGGCGAGAGCAAGATCAAGGTCACACTTCACCGCATGCGCAAAAAGCTTGCGGCAGAGCTCGGAAAGGAGGGCATCACAGTATGAGAGAAATACCCTTTTTCAAAGATACAAGATTGCTTGAAGCACTCGATTACATCGACCGCGACCTCATCGCGGAGGTCGTAAACGACATCAAAGCCCCCGACGCGGATGAGATCCCGGGGCAAAACAAAAAAGCCGTATGGCGTTCGGTAAAGCACACACTTCTGTTTGCTGCTTGCCTCGTGCTCATTAGTGCATTTCTTCCAATAATAACGTATATCAGCCAGCACACAGATTTCTTCCCCGGTTCAAATCCCTCGGGATCAAATACTGATTCCAACATTGTCGAAGAAACTGCCGCAGCCCTCGAGGGCAACGAAACCTATCCCCAATTTACTCCCGATCTCGAGCCGATATCGGACAGAACAATATCACTGGTTAAGGGAGCTTTGTATGGTCTTATCTATAATTACGAGCAAGAAGCGCTTCGCACATTGATGGAAAACGATCCAAACTACGAGGGAAACCAAAATAGCATTTTAATAGTCGCACGCAACCAAGCTAATCAACTCGCCTATGAAATAAGTTCATATCTATTCAGCCCAAACAAGAAAGATCACTTTATCGGCAGATACTACGGCACGATCAACGACTGCGTCATTTTTGCGCTAAACACCCATCTTAAGGGTGAAAACAACACGATCGTTATCAACGGCATACCGATTAAAAATGACAATTCCTTCTATCTCTTCGCTTACCGCGACAGTAAAGTTGAAGAGCTTGCGACCGCTTACGACGAAGGATGGCTACGTGACGAAGATATCAAAAAGATCAAAGAGCGTCACGATCAATTCAACGCCTACGCTTACTGGGAGGATGACTCAAGATATTATACCTATGCGAAATTCACCGACGATCTTGAAGAATTATCGGATGATATGATCGACGAAATACGCACTAACGTCTTTGCGCAAAGATACTCGGAGTCTTTTGCAGTCATTCTTGAAAAGAATCAGGTATACAAGAATGTCTACACCGGTCGCAGAATCAGAGAAATGTCCGCAAACTCGGCTTATTTGAATGCCGAAGAGGACAGTCAAATGTTCATCAAAAAAGAAGAAGCCACAGACAAGACCTGGGAGGAATATTTCCGATACTACGGCAAGTTCAGAGGCAGAATCATCTGGGCGACCGTTGAGATCAATACCGTAAGCCATGGCACACTATACGGCGTTCACGGTATCAAATTGAATTTCGATTCGACAGCTAAAGTCTATGTTTTCGACAACGGTAAGGTATATGATCTTGCAGATTATTACTACCAAGGTCTGCTGACCGTGGATGATGCATTGAAGCTCTATGGGCGATATTTGGCGTATGAAGACTACCTTTCCTCACACGAAACAGAGCACACCTCTTACTTCCCGCGTAATAAAGAAGAGGATGAGATTTATTCCGAAGTCGTAAAAGGCGATTGGGTCATCTTCAACGGCGGAAATCTGATAGCAGGAAAAGAGCTCTGGCTTGATTTCTATGAAAATTACCTTAAAGAAGACACCGCCGCGGTGCATATCGCCAATTATTATCCTTTGCTCGATACTCTTTTCCTCACAACGATAGTCTATGACGGGGAGCAGATACAGCAAGTGACCGAAGGTCGCCAAGGAGGAATGATCGCGAGTGTATCAACCGGCATTTACGACCATATCATCAAATATGAGGGAGAGCCCTCGGATAAAAACGACACGATACACGATCACGAGGAAACATACATGCTCGTCAGCAACGATACCTCCGATGCAGGAAACGGAAAAAGCTTCCTGGCATTTTCAGAGCTCTCATATCTCGACGATACTCCCGTGGACTTCAACATCACCGCAGAGCAGGATGCGATTTTGTCCGATATTTTTGGAAACACTTATGATTTTGCTGAAGGTAAGTGGAAAAATTATATCGACGGAATACTCACTGCAAAAGAAGCGGAAATATGGAACCGAGAGGCACCTTCGGATATTATTTCGATCCTTGACTTCCTCAAGTCAAACTCAAGATTTCAAAGGATATGGTTAAGTATCTCCTCGCCCTCTTCGGACAGAAAGAGCACTTATATTTCGATCACTCCCGAACAGGATGCCATCATAACCGAGCTTGTTGACGAAAAATACAAGTGCTACGCGGGTTATTGGGATATTTGGTTTTATAAAATGCTTCATTCGGGTGCAATAGATGACTGGAATGAATCGAGACTCACCTCTGAAAGTGCTATCAAGCAGTTTATGGACGAATATCAAATAAAAACGTATATGACAGCAAATGTTCCGCTTTATCCGTGAAGCAATAATACCTCAAAGCCGCCCGAAAATTTCGGGCGGCTATTGATTTCGGGGCGAAAGTATAGTATAATAATAAGGTAGTAATTACGAAAGGGGAAAATGCAATGATAATTGATCTTCTCTGCAATATGCGCCCGATATTTCCCGAGGAGCTGCGCGACTTCGAGGATCTGCGCACCGAGCTGAACGCGGACGATGCCTTTGTCGCCCTCATGCCCGCCGTGACCTTCGATCTCTTCCCCATCTATGCCCTCGGATGCACACAGGCATCGCGTTTCACGGGCTCGAACGCCCTCGGAAAGATATATTTTATGCCCATCGACGTCGCCGACTGCGCGATCTACCCGAAGCTTTGCGAAATAATTCGCCACTATTACACGGGCATTGAATCCAATGTCGCAGAAAAGGAAAAAGAAAGCCGATCCTTCTTTTCAAGATTCAAGAAAAAGAAGGCGGAAGACAGCGACAAAGCCGACGGTCTTTACGGCATTGAGATCGAAGAAATGATGCTTCTCGATTCGCCCGATCTGAACGCTTCGACCCCGCTCCGTCTTTCGCGCAACTGCGAATGCAGCGCGGTCTATTTCCGCTTGATCCTGCCAAACGGCAGCACGGCGCATCTTTTCGCGCTCTGCTCCACCCCCGAGCGCGTCTGGACGAATATCATCGAAAAATACAACATCCGCACCGAAATGATCATCCACTCTCACAAGGGATTCGGGCATTGGTTCACATCGACCCCGCTTTACGACTGTTTGTGCAAAACCAGAATGCTCCATCTGCTCCCGCGATTCTATTTCCGCGGAAAATTCATCACGATCGACGATTCGCCCGCGGGATCTTCCCTGCAGGAAGAGGTTACAGACGAGCTTCGCGGCGGGGTAAGCTTCATCTACCGCCTGCCCGACCGATTATAAATAAGGAAGAAAACAATGGGAAAATTTGACGGATACCTTATCTGCTCCGACTTTGACGGCACGATCTACGCCGACGGGAAGATATCAAAGGAAAACATCGACGCGATCGAGTATTTTCAATCCGAGGGCGGCTATTTCACCTTCGCCAGCGGACGCAATTACGAAATGTTCACCGAGGGTGCCGCAAGCGTCATCACGCCGAACGCGCCCATCCTCTCCTATAACGGCGCGCTCATCATCTCGATCGACGGCAAAAAGATTTATTATCAAGGTCTTGTCACGAAAGAGCAGATGCTTCACGCTTTTTCCGCCTACGATCATTGCAAGGACATCAAGTGCTTCCACGTCAACACCGTCGGCCGCTCGGGCGTTTATACTTTTGATGAAAACGATTCCATTGACGCGCGACGTGAATTCATCAACTCCTTCACCGCACCCTTCGTCAAAATGATCGCGGTAATGCACGACGGTCACACCGACGAAACCTACGCCGAGGTGAAAAGGCTTTTCTCGAAAGATTTCAACATCACGCGCAGCTGGAAATTCGGCATCGAGTTCAACGATCCGAATGACAGCAAGGGCAGAGCCGCCAAATGGCTCAAAAATGAGCTCGGCTGTCACACCCTCGTCTGCGTCGGTGATTACGACAACGACATCGATATGGTCGAAGCCGCCGACATCGGTTACGCCGTCGGCAACGCGACCGATTCTCTCAAGGCTGTGGCGGACAGAGTCACGGTGAATGTGAGAGAGCACGCGATTGCGAAGATTATCGAAGAGCTTGAATAGAAAAATCCCCGATATCGGGGATTTTTCTATTGACATTTGTCAAAAGTGTGATATAATATATTATATAGTTGCGCACGCAACCAATTTGATGAAGGAGCATTACCATGCCGTCTTTAATGCGTTATATAAATATCGTCAGCCGATGCGCCACGATCTGGAGAACGGATAAGCTTGAGGGCACGGAGCTTGGCGATCAGCACTATTCGTACATTTTAGTCGTTTGCCGCCGTCCGGGCATTTCGCAGGATGCCATTTCGCGCAGGCTTTTCATCAACAAGAGCAACGTCACCCGCAGCCTTGCATATCTCGAGGAGCACGGCTTTGTCACACGCGAGCGTGACAGCGAGGATCGCAGACAAACGCTCGTCTATCCCACCGAAAAGGCTTTCGAGATCCTCCCGCAGGTGCGCGAGATAATCCGCGGTTGGAACTCCTACATTACCGAGGGATTCACCGAGGAAGAAATGGAGATGTACCTGTCAATGACCGAACGCCTTGCCGAGCGGGCGGCAGAATATGCAAAGCTTTCAAGCGATGCGTTTACCGATCTTGACAGCGCAATTAAACCGAAAAAGGAGGACGGCAAATGAAGCGGATACTTGCATACCTGAAGCCATACACCCGATTTATGTCCTTCACTCTCACGGTCAAGGTGTTTGCGACTCTCATTGAGCTCGCTCTCCCCTACATTCTCAAGCACATAATCGACAGCGTCATCCGTCCCGTTGCGGACATTCCCGAGCCCGACGTCAAGGCGAAGATAACGGAGATCTGCTTTTGGGCAGTCATTATGATCGTTTGCGCGGGACTCGGCGTTCTCGGAAGCGTTTGGGCTAACCGAATGGCGGCTAAATTTGCGCGAAACGTCGCAGAGGACGTGCGCAGCGATCTTTTCCGCAGAACAATGACTCTCTCGCCCGCGCAGACCGATGCTTTCACGATCCCCAGCCTTGAATCAAGACTGACGACCGACACATACAACATACATAATTTCATCAACACCATGCAAAGAATGGGCGTCCGCGCGCCGATACTTCTCATCGGCGGTCTTGCTATCACGGCAACGCTCGACGGTGCGCTCACTCTTGTTATGATCGCAATTCTCCCCTTCCTCTTCATCGCGGTCTATTCGCTGACCGCCAAGGGTCTTCCCCTTTACACAAAGGTGCAAAAAGCGGTCGACGGTATGATCCGCGTTGTGCGTGAGGATGCGCAGGGCATCCGAGTCATCAAGGCTCTGACAAAGCAGGACTACGAATACCGCCGCTACGACGCGGTCAACAAGAGCCTTTGCGACATCGAGCGCAAGACAAACTCGATCATGTCCTCCGCAAACCCCGTTATGAATTTCTTCATGAACCTCGGACTCGTCTGCGTCGTATTTGTCGGTGCATACCGTGTCAACGGCGGAATGAGCGAGCCCGGCAACATCATTGCGTTTATACAGTATTTCACTCTCATTTCGATGGCAATGACCTCGATCACGAGGATCTTCGTCATCTGGTCGAAGGCAAATGCGTCCGCCAACCGTATCGCCGAGGTGCTCGACACCGAGGAGGGACTTCCCGTAGCGTCAAGCTCCGACTATCCCACCCGCGCAGGCGAACGCGGAATCGTTTTCGACAAGGTCAATTTTGCTTACAATAACACAAAAGATATTCTCCACGACATTTCCTTTGAGCTGAAATCGGGCGGGAAGCTCGGAATCATCGGCGCAACCGGCAGCGGAAAGACCACGCTGACCGCACTCCTGATGCGTTTTTATGACGTTTCATCTGGTGCCATCCGCATCGACGGCCGCGACGTCCGCACCATCCCCGAGGACGAGCTCCACTCAATGTTCGGCGTTGCAATGCAGCACGATTTCATCGTCGCCGACACTATCCGAGAGAACATCCGCTTCGGACGCGACGTCACCGACGAGCAGATCAAGCGTGCGGCAAATATCGCGCAGGCGGCTCCCTTCATCGAGGCTTACAAGGAAGGCTACGACTATCCGCTTGACGCCAAGGGCGCGAATGTTTCGGGCGGTCAAAAGCAAAGGCTTCTCATAGCCCGCGCGGTTGCAGGTCAGCCGAAGATACTCATCCTCGACGACTCCTCTTCGGCTCTCGACTACAAGACCGACGCGGAGCTTCGCAAAGCGATCGCATCCGAGCTTGCCGACACAACAACGGTCATCGTCGCGCAGCGCGTAAGCTCGGTCATGTCCTGCGATCTCATTCTCGTTATCGACGAGGGACGCATCATCGGCGCGGGCAGTCACGACGAGCTGATGCAGACCTGCTCTGTTTACAGCGAGATCAGCAATTCACAGATGGGAGGTGCTATCCTTGAATAGAGGCGGCGGAATGGGTCCCGGCAGTATGATGATGGGCGACCCCAGAAACAGTAAAAATCCGAATAACACCACCCGCAGGGGTCAAAAGCTCGATCCCAAGACACGCAAACGCGTGCTGGCGCGTCTTGCAAAATACCTGTTCAAGCACGTCGAAACAGTTTTGCTGGCATTCTTCTTTATGCTCTCGGCAAACCTTCTCGCGCTTGTCGGCCCCAAGCTTTCGGGCGAAGCGATCAATGCGATCACGGGCAAGGGCACCGTTGATTTCGATGTAATTTATCTCAAAGTATCACTCCTTATCCTTTGCTATGCGGGTTCCGCGATGCTCTCGCTCGGTCTGGCGCTGACACTTGTCAGACTCGGTCAGAAGATCACCTACACCCTCCGCAAGGACATCTTCAATCACCTTCTGACACTCCCCGTCGGGTATTTCGACACCCACCAGACGGGCGACATCATCAGCCACATTTCCTATGACGTTGACACCGTCAACACCTCGCTCTCGCACGATCTGCTTCAGATCTGCGCGAGCATCGTCACCGTCGTCGGCTCGGTCGCAATGATGCTTTCGATATCGCCGATGCTCCTTTTGGTCTTCTGCATCACCGTGCCGATCTCGCTTTATCTGACGAAGAAGCGAACCACCTTCGTGCGTCCGCTTTTCAGAAAGCGTTCGGCAAAGCTCGGCGAGCTCAACGGATACGCCGAGGAAATGCTTTCGGGTCAGAAGACGATCCGCGCTTACGGCAGACAGGCTCACATCTGCGAAAAATTTGACGAACGCAACAAGGACGCCTGCGATGCATATTACGAGGCGGACTACCACGGCGCCGTCATTGGTCCCTCGACCAACTTCATCAACAACCTCTCGCTCTCGCTTATCATAATGTTCGGAGGAATCTTCTTCCTCCTCTCGATCACGGGAGCAGTCGGGCCGACTTCCCTTTTCTTCATCGAGATCGGTTATCTTTCCTCCTTCGTTCAGTATTCCCGCCGTTTTGCGGGACCGATCAACGAGTTTGCCAACATCCTCGCCGATCTGCAATCCGCGCTTTCCGCAGCTGAAAGAATTTTCAGAATAATCGACGAAGAACCCGAAACGCCGGATGTCGAAAACGCTATCGACACAAACGATATCCACGGCGAAGTCAAGATCGAGCACGTCCGCTTCGGCTACGTCCCCGAGCGCGTTATCATCAAGGACCTGAACCTCGACGTTCCGCAGGGCAGCACGGTTGCCATTGTCGGACCGACGGGCGCGGGCAAGACAACGATCATCAACCTGCTTATGCGTTTCTATGACGTAAACGCGGGAACGATCGACCTCGACGGTCACGAGATCCGCGAATACACACGCCAGAGTCTGCGTTCTGCTTACACAATGGTTCTGCAGGAGACTTGGCTCTTCGGCGGCACTATTGCCGAGAACATTGCCTACGGCAAGGAAGGCGCAACGATGGATGAGATCGTCGCGGCAGCCAAAGCGGCGAAGATCGACTCCTTCATCCGCACACTCCCCGAGGGCTATGACACCGTCATGACCGACAACGGCGTCAATATCTCGAAGGGTCAGAAGCAGCTTATCACCATCGCGCGCGCAATGCTCGCCGATTCGCCGATGCTGATCCTCGACGAGGCGACTTCAAACGTCGACTCGCGCACCGAGATCATGATCCAGGAAGCAATGCTGAGGCTTATGCAGGGCAGGACCTGCTTTGTCATCGCGCACAGACTTTCAACCGTACAGAACGCCGACACCATCCTCGTTGTCAAGGACGGCAACGTCATCGAGCAGGGCAACCATGAAGCGCTTATGCGCCTCGGCGGCACCTACGCGGGACTTTACAATTCGCAGTTTTCATAATAGAGAAACCGACCGATACGCCAAACGGCGCATCGGTCGGTTTTATTTATATCAACTAAGCGGATACTTTTTATTATTCAGCGGATCATCGCGAACGTTGCCATAAGCATAATAAGTGTTTCTGCTGTCTGCGCAGACGGTGCCATCTGTGCATAAAACAAAAGTATTGGTATTATGGAACTTTTTGCCTCTGAATTTCTTCCAATCTGAAATTGAACCCGCGTAATTGACGTTAAAGAGCAATCTGCAATTCTTGAACGCCCCCTCCCTGATGCTTTGAACACTTGCAGGCAAAATGAGCGTATCCAGGCTTACGCAATCAGCAAAAGCGCTGTTGCTGATACGCTTCAAGCCCTCCAAAGCGTTGACGGACTTGAGGTTATCGCATCCGAGGAACGCGTATGCGTCTATATGCGTAACACTTGAAGGAACAACAAGCTCGGTCATGCCGCAATATGCAAAGGCGCGTTCGCCTATTTCTGTCACTCCTTCGGGGATGACTAAAGTTTCAAGAGAGATACATTCGTGAAACGCACCTGAGCTGATCGTTCTGATACTCGATGGGATCGTAATTGCTTTCAAAGACACACAAGAGCCGAATGCAGCACTACCAATTTTTTCGAGTCCCTCGGGCAATACAATTTCCACCAACATGGGGCAGGAGTAAAACGCCAAAGTACCTATACTTTTAACACCTTCAAGCCCTCTTACAGACTTAAGATACTGACATTCGCTGAAGGCTTCATCACCGATACTCATCGTACCTCCGAAAGAGGTGATCTCGGAGAGCCAAAAGCAATGTGCAAATGCATTGGCTCCGATCGACTCAAGACTTTCGGGGAAGGTCAGACTTGAAATATTCGCACAAGCGTAAAAAGCGTAGTCCTCGATGGTTTTGAGACCCTCCGAGAATTCTATTTCTATAATATCTCTGCAAAACTTGAAAGCGGATTTACCAATACTGACAACGCTTGAAGGTATCTCAATGATCTTTAACAACTCGCAACCCTCAAACGTGCTCTCTGCAATCTCCTTCAGCCCGTAGGGAAGCTCTACTGTATGCAAAAATCTGCATCCGTAAAAGGCTCTTTCGCCTATACTTTTTACACTTGAAGGAATGCTCACGCTTTGCAACCGTTTGCTACCTTCAAAAGCCGATTCGGCTATTCCGATAACGGGGATGCCGTCAACCTCAGCGGGTATTTCGATCTTACTCGGCCCCCATTTCTCGTTGATCGCGCTGACTATGAGTCCGCCGTCGACTTTCTCATAAGCAAGCTCAGGCTTGGGAATAACAAAATACACTCCCACGATCAACACCACCGCCGCAACCATCGTGGCTGCGGTGATCAGCCAAGACTTTATACGCTTTCTGCGGAGACTCTTTTCCTCCTCGATCTGCTTTAACTTCTTCTCGCAAGTAAGGATCAGCTCACCCGTTTCCAATCGGTTTTTGACTTGACGGAGCAATACCAAAGCCTCGCGGTAACCGTTTACGGTGTTGGATTTCATCTGATACTTCGCCGAGTGGAGCAGAGCATCGTTTTTCAGCTTTTCAATACGCAAGCGGCAACGGCTCTCAAGCGCTTCCGAGTCCTTATATCCGCGCAACCCGTAAAACCGAGTCGCCACACGCATATAATCTGATTCAGTCACCGCTTCTTCCATCTCTGCCAGAGCCTTTTTATACAACCCTTCAAGCGAAGCCTGCTCATTGGGAACGTCGTTGACGACATAATTCTGATTATCCATGCTTTTTCTCCTTTCTTTTGATTCGATGCGCATTTTCTACAATTTTATTATAACATACGGGCGTTTTTTTGTCAAGTTTTTCTTTTGTTCATATTTTTTGGCGCAGTAAAGCACAAAAACAAGCCCTCCCGCTTGCGGGAGGGTTGGGAGGGTAGTCAGCGGGGCGCGCAATAATACCGCCCAAACAAAACCAAGAGCGAAATACAATTAAAAATGGAAAAATCCGCCGTAGCGGATTTTCACCTTAACATTCCGCCAATGGCGGAATATATCACATCCGCGAAGCGGATATATCACTTTGCGAAGCAAAATATCACTCGCGCAAAGCGCGAATATCACTGTTAAGCTGAGCACAGCTCAGCTTAACATCCCCTCTTGCTCTTTCGCGTGCTTCACTTCGTCTGCCGCAAACTTCGAGAACAGCGAGGCAGCGGAAAGGTCGCCGCAGCGCTCGGCTATCATGGCAAGACGGCGGTAGTTTTCCGCGGCACGACGTTCGTCGATGATATTATTCTTCAACGCTCTCGTTGCTGCAACCGGCGCACGGCTGTCGCAATCCTGACAAAGGTTGATCTTTCCCGAATTCCGCACGGTGCTTCTCTCCGCGGGGTCGCCGCCAAGGCGAAGTATCAGCTCACCGAGAGCACGGTGATGGTGCATCTCCTCCATTGAGAGCTTTTCGAAATACTCCGAAAGATCGGGGTACGCATCGGCAAACATTATTGATAAGTAAAGATACTCGGACACCGAATTGAGTTCGCCCGCACGGGCACGCGCCGCCTCGCAGGCAAGGGGAATGTTCTTGTGACTTTGTTTTCTGCAATAGTTTTCGTTCATAGTTATGTCCTCACAAACGTTATTCAATCACAGTTTATGCCCCAAAAACAAATCGGTTAATCACTCACCAACAAATTGTTAAAAATTATTTTAGAAATTTCAAAATTTCTATTGACAATCGCGTGACCGTATGTTATAATTAAACCAACATAAGCAAAATTGGAAAGGAATATTAAAATGGATATTACTTCTGTTTCAAGGCTTTCAAAAAATATAACCGAGAATATCGGCAAAGTCATCTTCGGCAAGCGCGAGCAGATCGAGCTGATCGTCATCTCCTTTATCGCGGGCGGACATATTCTGCTCGACGACATTCCCGGCACGGGCAAGACCACCCTCGCACGTGCGCTTGCAAAATCGATCTCGGGCGAGGTCAAGAGAATTCAGTTCACCCCCGACCTTCTCCCCTCCGACATCACGGGCATCAACTACTTTGACCAGAAGACCTCGGATTTCGTATTCCGCGCGGGTCCCGTTTTTACAAATATCCTTATCGCCGACGAGATCAACCGTACCACACCGAGAACCCAATCCGCGCTTCTTGAGTGTATGGGCGAGCGTCAGACGACCGTCGACGGCGTGACCTATAAGCTCGCCGACACCTTCTTCGTCATCGCAACGCAGAACCCCATCGAATCGCAGGGCACCTTCCCCCTCCCCGAAGCGCAGACCGACCGATTCTTTATGAAGCTCGCACTCGGCTACCCCGACCGCTCGAGCGAAATGGCAATGATGGACATCCACGGCACCACCTCGCCCCTCGAGTCGCTCACACCCGTTTGCACCTGCGCCGATATTATCGCGGCACAAAACGCGTGCAAGGGCGTGACCGTCACCGAGCCCGTCAAGGACTATATCCTCCGCATCATCGACGCGACCCGCAACAACAACCGCATTTCGATGGGCGTCAGCCCCCGAGGCACACTTGCACTGCTGAACGCCGCAAGGATCGCCGCCGCAGTTGACGGACGCGACTATTGCATCCCCGACGACGTCCGCCGCGTCGCAGTTCCCGTCCTCGCACACAGAATTATCGCGAGAACCCAAAGCACAGTAAGAATGAGCGATACCAACGAAAAGCTGATCGAGTTCGTGCTTGATTCGGTTGAAGCACCTATCGGTCGCTGACGTGACCGAGTTAAGATCACGCTTCGCGTGAGTTAAGATCGTGCTTCGCACGAGTTAAGATTGCCTTCGGCAAGTTAAGGTTCGCCTTCGGCGAAGATCAAGAGGAATATTTTTTATCAAAAAAGCGAAAAAGTTTTGATCAAACTTTTTCAAAAGTTTGCGAATTCTTAAGGCAGAGCCTTAAGTCGCCCGTCGCAACGGGCGAAACACCCCTTGCGCTTCGAGCCGACTGCGCCACGCAGGCGGCTCGGAAGGAGTCAACTATTCCCCCGCGGGGAATGGTTGCGCTCCTTCAACACTTCATAGAAAGGGATTTGCATAAAAAATGAAAAAGAAAAAAATTCAAGCAAAAGATATTATTTTCTATGGAATTATAATGTGTATCGCAAATCTGCTCGCGTCCTTGGCCGTATCATTTATTTTGAAAATGCTTGTCGCACCTATGGAGAAAGGCGCTTTGATGTTTGTGATTTTCTTTGCCGTTCTGTTCGTTGGGTGCTTCGGGATTCCATTGGCTATTTTATTTGGTTATTGGAAAAATCGTGTTCCCGCGCATTATCAGCCGAGTGACGACAAATGGCTGTGGCTCAAAACCGCTCTTCGTTTGGTTTTACCCGGTGAGATTGTTCGTTGCATTTTGGGCGCGTCTTGCTTGGGATTTATTGACAGCTTTGGTCTGCTGAGCTTGATTCCGACCTTTGTGTTTGAGCAGACCTATGTGATATGGTCGGGCAGGAATAAGGCAATCAAGCAGAAGGCAGAATTCATTTTCGCTGATTATCTTGCGTACATCGGTATTTATTTGATCTATTTGGCACTTTTCCTATTGGCAGTTTTGGCGATCTACCGTTATCTGTGGAACGTTGGAAAACGCGAAAAAGAAGAATTGATCGTTCACGAGTCGAAACCGCGCTTCTATTAAGACGTTCTTGAAAGGAATGAACTCATGACAAATTACAGCACAGAACGAAAACTACTGTTTGAAGAGAATCCCGATTTGCGGGCATATCAAAGGAAAAAGCTGATTGTTTTCTGTTTCAAATTACTACTGCTTGAGGCGATTGTGATTTTGCTCTCAGTATACTTGATGAGCTATACTGAGAGTGCGATCGCGTTGGGCGTTTGCTTTGCGGTT
>JAFQGP010000017.1 GCA_017415485.1 Clostridia bacterium | reverse complement strand
ACCAACGTCAAGGAAGTCGGCGGTATCATCGAGTGGGAATATGAACTTGTAAAATAAAAAGGCTAATCAACCTTTGACGGCAACTGATTTATGAAAAAACACATCGCAAACATCATCACGGGCTCGCGCATTGTATTGAGTCTGCCTCTCCTATTGATACCGCTGACATCGGTGTGGTTTTGTGTGATCTATCTGCTTTGCGGACTCAGCGATATGATAGACGGCACTGTGGCAAGAAGGACAAAAAGCGCAAGTAAATTCGGAGCAAGGCTGGATACGGTTTCGGATTTCGTGTTTATGACCGTGGCTCTGATCAAGTTCGTGCCGCATCTTCCTATCCCCGCATGGCTGTGGATATGGATCGGCGTTATCGCTATGATTAAGATTGGAAACGCGGCTTGGGGATTTGTTCGCACGAAGGAACTCATATCCCCTCATACGCTTCTGAATAAGATAACGGGGCTGTTGCTGTTCTTTTTGCCTGTGACGATAAGCTTTGTTGATCTAACATACACCTTGCCCATCGTATGCACCGTCGCAACAGTCGCAGCGATTCACGAGGTATATTTTACATATTCGGAGAAAAAATATGATACTTGAAACAGAACGCCTCATTATCAGAGAATATAAGCCGGGCGATTTTGAAGCCTTGTACGAAATTCTCTCGGATGCTGAAACAATGAAATATTATCCCAAGCCCTATGATGAAAATGGAGTTCGTCGTTGGATCAATTGGTGCATTGACAGTTATCGGCAGTATGGATTCGGACTTTGGGCGCTGGAATTAAAGGAGACTGGTACATTTATCGGTGATTGCGGCATCTCTATGCAAAACATCGACGGTGAAATGCTTCCCGAAATCGGTTATCACGTTCACAAAAAATATTGGCGTCAAGGATATGCCAAGGAGGCATGTGCCGCCGTCAAGGATTGGTTTTTCAAAAACACAGCGCATGATAGCGTATATTCGTATATGAATAAAGAAAACGTTGCCTCCTATGCCACAGCTGCGGCAAACGGTATGACGAGGATCAAGGCGTATGAGAATGGCGAGGAAGCACTGTTTGTGTATCGGATCACGCGCGATGAGTGGCAAAAAGCGAGGAATAAAAATGATTGATCACTTGGAAACAAACCGCCTTATCCTCCGCCCGTGGTGCGAGGATGATGCGGAGGACTTATACATGTATGCAAGTGATCCCGAAGTAGGCCCGCCTGCAGGATGGCCGCCTCACACGAGCGTGGAAAACAGCCGCGAGATCATTCGTACGGTGCTGTCCGCGCCCGATACCTTTGCCGTTTGTTTGAAAGAGAATGGAAAGCCCATCGGTAGCATTGGTTTCCACCGCAACGACCTTGCCGAGGATGACGACGAATACGAGCTCGGCTATTGGATCGGCAAGCCCTTTTGGGGGCAGGGACTCATTCCCGAAGCCTCGCGCGAGATGCTCCGCTATGCGTTTGAAGATCTCGGAATGAACCGCATTTGGTGCGGCTATTACGACGGCAACGAGAAAAGCCGTCGCGTGCAGGAAAAGCTGGGATTTATTTATCAGCGCAAGACCGAGGGCATCGAAGTGTCGCTTCTCGGAGAGATCCGCACGGGACATTCCAATCTTATGACGAAGGAGCGCTGGCAAAAGGTCGAGCTCTTCCGTCAGCAGAGAAAAACGCTCGATACCTTCCTCCAAAACGGCGCGATCTCTCAGACGCAGTACAACAAGAGCTTTGGAGATCTGCGCGATTTGATGGGGATGCGCGGAGTAGAATAGAACAAATAGGTGCAAAAATGAAGATCGAAAACAACATCCTGAAGCACTATCTGAAAAACGTATATTTCATTACAGGGACTGCCTATGCAGGCAAGTCTACCACCGTGAAGATGCTTGCCGAGCGTTACGATATGATTTGTTGCGGCGAAAACTATCATATGGCGGTATCCGAGATCGTAGCGACGCACGAAACGCACCCCGACCTCTGCTACAACCGAAGCCTCACGGATTGGAAAGAGTTCGTTACCCGCACGCCGGAGGAGTATGAACGTTGGCTCTATGCCGTCGGTCGCGAGGCAGCAGAGTTTGAGGTCGCCGAGTTGATCACCATATCGCAAGATAAGAAGGTGATTGTGGACACCTGTATTCCCATCGATATACTGAAAGAGATCACAGATTACGATCACGTAGCGGTAATGCTTTCCCCTCAATCTATGAGCGTCGAGCGCTTCTTCGACCGAAGTGATCCGGAAAAGCAGTTTCTCTTAAATGTGATCGATAGTTGCGACGATCCTGCGGCAGTAATGGAAAACTATCGCCAAGGCCTTGCCCGAATCAACAGCAAGGAGCACTATGACGAATACGCAAACAGCGGATTCTTTACGGTTGTGCGTGAGGATAATGGTTTGGATACGAGAGAACAGGTTTGCGATATGATCGCCAAGCATTTTGGACTTGTGGAGTGAAATGATATGATCAAAGAACTGATGCACGGCTTTGATATTATGCAAAAGGCAAAGACCACAAAATCGGCACTTGCGGCGAGAATTGAATTTATGAAAATGTATTTTGAGGCAGAAAACTAATATTTGACGGAGGTAAACATAATGAAAAAACTATTGATAATCACATTAGCGTTTCTTTGTGTGTTGGGTATGGTCGGATGCAGTAAACAACCTCAACAAGTGCAGGGCAACCAATTATTGGCAGAAGGCAATGTAATCAAGATTGACGTATCTTCTCTCCCCGAGGGATACAATTATTCGTTTGACGGGGAAGATGCAAAAGAGATCATAGACTATCTTTCCAACTTGAAGTTGCAGAGCAATTTCGAAGAAGATCCTAATGAATACACAGGAATGACGTGGGTCATATTTCTGGAATATGACAATGGCGATGGATTAACTGTGTATCACTTCGGTAATATGTTTATCTGTGCCGAAAAAGGCTCTTGGTATAAAATGACATACGACGAAGCAAAACGCTTTGATACCTTGTTAGATGAACTAAATAACTGACAAATTCCAATTTGCCGCGCAGAAAGCAACAGACAGTTGCTTGTTTATGATCGTGAAACGCAGTATAATAAACACGAGGTGATAATTTATGGAAACAAAAGATATTATTCTTGAACTCAGAACAAAGCACGGACTCTCCCAAGAGGAGCTTGCCGAAAAGGTATTCGTCACACGTCAGGCGGTCAGCCGTTGGGAAAACGGCGAAACAGTACCCAACACCGAAACGCTCAAGCTTCTCTCAAAGCTTTTTGACGTTTCGATCAACACGCTTCTCGGCTCTCCAAGAGAATTGATCTGTCAATGCTGTGGTATGCCTCTGGAGGATAGCAGTATCAGCAAAGAGAAAGACGGGATCTTCAACGAAGATTATTGCAAGTGGTGCTATGCCGACGGTGAATATATGTATCACGATATGGACGAACTGATCGAGGTATGTGTCACGAATATGGCAAGCGAAGCCTTTCCCTCGGAGCAGGCTCGCGCGTATTTGAAGGAAATGCTCCCCAAGCTCGACTATTGGAAGAATTATAAAAGCCTCGACGACGGCGGAAAATTTGAGGAATTCAAGCGTAAGCTGATCGACGAGATCAACGCCCTTGGTGTTGAAGGAATGCCGAAGCTCGAAAAGCTCAATGCACTCGTGGGCGGTTACGTTAATCTTGAATACCGTCTCCCAAACGGTAAAACCGTCAAATTCCTCGATGATAACGCAACCTACCTCGGAAATCAGTTGGAGTGCGAATTCGGAGGTGACCGATGCTTCGGCGTAGTCGCCAATATGGACTTCATCCTCGTTTGTACCTATGAAGAAAACGGAGAAAATCCCGAGCTTGTTATTTATAAAAAGAGATAAAAATTGCCGATGAGGAATCAATCGAAACCTCATCGGCTTTTCTCATTTCATCACCTTGATAATCTGTCAGATGCAGGGTTTGTATTCGTCGAGACCCACTTTATGATACATCTCACGATATT
>JAFQGP010000016.1 GCA_017415485.1 Clostridia bacterium | reverse complement strand
GACATTTCTTTTTGGGTCAGCCCCAAACGAGACCGTGTTTCAAGTGCAAGCGCGCGAAGCATTTGCTTCAAAACATGTTCCATTTCTTCTCTCATTGCCTTTTTTTCCAAACACAAACAGAGAAAATAATATCACACTTTTTAAGTAATTAACACGGGGCGCACCACGGTTTTTGCAAAATTTGTCGAATTTTTTCGATTTTTTTCGATTTGTGAGACAATGAGGCGGTTTTTGGGAGAGAGTTTTTATTCGCAGCAGTTTATGTAATAGGAAGTGATTATATGCGTATCTATTAACTCTTCGCATCGCGTGCACATAGTTACATCCTGAACAGTTTTTCTGCATCTCGGAGGAGTGTCGTTAACACAATGCTCAATAACAGAAATATTTTCGGTAGCAGTATTATGTCCAAATAGAGTACACATAAGATTATATGTCGTAGAAGAATTATCTGTACCGTTAATAATTAAATGAGATATTAGCGCCTTTTGTTCATCTGATAAAGATGAGGTTTCAGAAAATACAATTGTAACATCATTAATAGTATAAATATTCTCTCTTGCGGCTGATGTAATTGTTATAAGTAAAACAAACAAAAGTGCTATCAAAGAAACAAATAATTTTTTCATAGCTTTATCCTTTCATGCTGTTAATTATAATCAGTAAATCATCATAATTGGGTGTTTGTATAGTGTATTCAAATCCTTCATATTGAAGAATTGCATAATAAGTATTATCTTGTATTTGAGTATAGTAAAAGTATAAGTCATCAATAGCCAGACATTGATATGTATCCATGCAAGAAACATCATGCAGCGAATAATTAGTAATATTAAATACATATACAGGATTGGAAATAATAAATGATAACAAATATTTGCCATCCTCTTCTTGAACAATATGTATTCCCGCGATTTTTACCTTATCAGGCATCATATGTGGATAGAGTATATTTAATGAACAACTCTTTATAAACTCATCAACAGTGTTATATTCAATCGTGCCCGTATTCATTGTTACTGAAATACCCGACTCAGTGATTTCCTCGCCACTGGTCAAATCAAATATTTCTCTAATATTTTCTGATACATACTCCCACGCCGATCCATACCCCTTATTCATCGCCACAGCGGACAGGGATACGAGCGAGATGGCGAAGATCACCGCCGCGATCAGGGCAACGCGCACAAAGGTCTTAAGCTTCGCCTTTTTGCATATCTTGACGGGCTTCTTCGATTCCGAGCCGGCTTTCATCTGTGCAAGCTTTCGCTCAAGCTCCTCGGGTGTGAAGGTCACTTCGTCCTCGGTCAGTTTGTCGAGCCAGTCGCTGCATTCACGGACCAGATCGCAGTCTGCATCATCCCCTTTCTCTACTTCATATTCTATAATTTTACACAAATGCTCTATCAGCTCGTCTTTTGACGCATTAGTAAGATCTATCTCGCGGCCGAGCTTTTCCTTGGCATTCATTTGGCTACGTTGTGCCATATTTGTTCTCCTTGCTATTATTTATTACATTAATCTCACCGCCTTCGCCAATTAATGACAAAAAACGGTCAATGGTAACGATTATTTTTTATAATTAACATTTTATTTACATTTTGACGTTATCTCACCGACGAACTGCAGCAATCGGTGCCTGAGGCGCATACTTCGCATTTTGGCTGCATCGGGCGTTATCTTCAATTCTTCGGCAACGATCTTGTACGGTTGCTTCTCGACGATCACCAAGTCAAACAGCTTTTGATCTTCTTCGTTCAGCCGGCACCTGAGCTCGGACATATACATAAGTAACTTTTGTTCCTCTCTCTGTGGATCAATTTCCTCGTAATCAACCGCGGCGCGGAGATCAACGATGTTGCGCACGCTTTCGCTGTCGAGCGGTATGTAATTTGCTTGCTTATCTCTCCCGCGCTCTTTAATTTTGTTGGCAGCCGTTTTATACAGCCATGACAGCAACGCGTTTTCATTGGGAAAACTCATAGTCTGCCATTCTATCCAAAGCAAGCGGAATGTTTCGTTCGCCGCTTCTTCCGCGTAAAACTTATCTTTTACCCGACGATAAGAGTAATTGACTATTACGCGATAGAACTTTCTATATATTTCATCATATATCATTTCAATTTTTCATTCCTATTCTGAATAGATTTTTATGTTGATTTTGCACAGAAGCTCCGGACTTGACCCGGATCAAGCTCTCGTTTGTTTTTTAATCTTCTTGTTCATATTCACAAAAGGCATTCCCGATTTTACGTTAATTAATCTTATATACTTTCGAGATAAAAGAAAGGATGTCTTTTTTATTGCCTCGGATCTTCAGGTTTTTGAGGTCAACGTCTTCGTTTTCCATTTGCAAAACGAAGCTTGCCATGTCAGCCTTGATTCCATCACTTAAAATTATGGAATCCGTTTCGGCAAGGAGCTGTGACAGACGAAAGACGTCGTTTTTGTGCTTGAGTATATTCTTACTGTCGACAGTTTCGCCGTTTTCCTTGCGTTCCTTGAGATCGAGCCAAGCTTTTGCTTTGAACGGGATAATATGTGTATAGTTTAACACTTGTATTCCTTCAATCTCGGTAAGTCCGTGGGAGAGGAATGAGTAGTACTCGTCATCAAGCAAGATTGCAGAAAGACTCGAGATCTCATCCGAGATATGTATCGGCGTGAGACGATCTTCATCCGTAAAGTTAAGTAATTTACTCTTTCTCGAAAACAGCTCTATCTCTTTGGGATAGGATCTGTCCTCGGGACTCTTGAATCTGTAGAACTCGGGCTCTCCCGTACTCTTTTCTCTGATCTTGTAGCCGCCCTCACGGATAAAGTCCCAGATGGCTTTTCCAAAATCCTCATCCATTGACTCGATAATCAGTACGATATCAAAGTCCTGCGTGGCGCGAAAGTCGAGGCCTGCGTCGTCCATCAGCAGTCCGCATGCAACGCCGCCGATAAGCGTATATTTTCCTTTGAAGCTTTCAAACTTCTCTTTGAATTTTTCTATTCCGTTTACCATTCGTGATACCTCTTAAGTCCGTCAAGCTCCGCTTGAACTCTTTCATCTCCGTTATCCTTCAGCAAAAGGATCAGAGAAATATCATCAACGATACCGTTTTGCGCCAATAATGCGGGATCATATTTCCATTGTTCAATCAAAATGCCATCTTCAAGATCAGCGTCAACCGCAAGGTCTTCCGACTTTGGTATAGCAAAGCACCGGTCTTTGTCGGTGACCGCAAGCATTGTTTTTTGTCCGAGTGCATATAGTCCCGAAACAGTCATGCCGTCCGTTTTGGTACCATAGGGGACAAGAACGGATTTCTCTTTGGGAGAAACTAAATATTCTTCCGCTGCACGTAGAAGATCTCCGCCTTTGTAATTCGGCACGATATATTTCTTTCTGCCATCGCATTCGTAGCTGAATAGTCCGCAATCCGTAAGAGCCTTGTATGCTCTTGTTGCCGACATAGCCGTGCAATTAAGCTTCAACGCAATATCTGTCGCTGTGAGCTTTGTGCTGTTATAAAACAGATAGAGGAAAACAAGCTGTGTAGTTGGTGTGAATTTAACGATCTCACGCTTATTCTTATACTTTTCCGTAAGTAAAACAGCAAGGAACGGGAGATATATCTGACTCTCGGGAACAACAAACGGGATGTGTTCCTCAATCAAGGTTTTCCTTTGGTATGGAGTGATGCCTTGAAGCGCAAGCACAGGAATAAATCCCGTAAGCTGTCTTATTTTCTCATAATGCTTTTTGTAGTTCGCGAGAGAAAAATCTGCCGGAGCAACAAAAAGGCAATCTTGTCCTTCAATTGTGTATTTGTTATATGAATAACCGTCAATCAAGTACCGCGGAGTATTTTTCGGAATATCATATTTCTCTGAAATTATATCGTAACCCAATGCGGATTTAATATACTGCTCCATATCCAACTCCTTATAACATCGTTTTTTATATTATAACACAACAATGTTATTTTGTCAATATATATGTTATATTATTTTCCGCAATTAATACCGCGTATTCAATATAGTGTTTTTTCAATTAAAACAAATTTCAAATTTCTCAATCGAATCAAATCATCGCAAAGCCCTCTGCAAAAGATCTGCAGAGGGCTTTTCTATAGGTCAGATCAATTCCGCGTCTACGCAGACGGGGCTGTGATCGGAGATGGCGAGGGCGGTTTCGTCGTCGGGGATGCAGTGGACGAGGATTTTTACTGCGTCATCGGTGACGAAGACAAAGTCGATGGGTGTACCTTCGGGGCAGGGGCGGCCGGGGACGCCGTGGAAGGAGTTGATGCCGGTGGTCGCGCTGATGGTTGCGATATCGGCGCTGTCGGGCAGGACCTTCTTCATATTCCGGATCGAGTCGCTTTCCGGGTGGGCGTTGAAGTCCCCGGTGACGAAAACGGGGAGGTCGGCGCCGTATTTTGCGCGGAGCTCGTCCTTCTTTTCGAGCATCTGGCAGACGTTATCGACGCGCCACATCTCGCCCTCGACGGCGTTGGTCGCCTCGAGGTTGTAGGATTTCAGGATCAGCGAGCCGTGGGAGTTGATCAGCGCAAGCTTTTTGCCGCTTTTCTTATCGGAAAGGACTGCCCACGCCATCGACTTGGTATCGGTGCCGCGGCTGCGGTAAAGCTCGCTTCCGCCCTCGAGCAGTTCAAAACGGTCGTGGCGGTAGAGAATGGGGGTATAGCAATGCTTATCCTCCGCGTGGCGCAGTGCGACGGGAGCATAAATGTCGGAAAGCGTCTCAAAAAGTGCGGTTCCGACGCGGTTGACCTCCTGCATACCGATCAGATCGGCATCGCTTGCGCGATAGTAGTCGGCGATCAAGGGGAGGCGGTCCTGGAGGGTCTTATCAAACAAAATATTGCTGGACATGACGCGAACGTCAGCATCCGCTGTGCGGGGAAGCAAAGTAGACATGGTGTATTCCTTTCTATTCAATTACTCCACAACAACTGTGGGGAGGTCGAGGAGGGAGGCAAAATACTTCATCTGATCGACGGTGGCGTCGTAGATGATGGCGCTGTGGTGGGTCGCGCCGGCGTTGCTGAGCTGCTCAAGGAACTCGGGAAGGGGAGCGGCGGGCTTGAACCAGCCTCTGACCTTCGCTTCGAAAACGTCGGTGGGCACGTCGAGCATCTCGATGGGCGAGATGAAGAGCTTGTAGCCTTCCTCGCTCTTATAAAGGTTGATGAAGACAGCCTTGCCCGCGCGATAGCAACCGTAGGCGACGACGGGGTCGAGGGTGTTTTCGCCGTAGATGAAGTTGATCTTCTTCATTCCGGGCTTTGCTTTGGTGAGCGCGAGGTTGTATTCACCCATATGAGAAATAAGGAGCGAGCCGTTCTTCCAGTCGGGGCAGAAGATCTCGGCGAAGGTTGCGCCGTCATAGGACTTGAGCAGCGCGCCGACGAGGGAGGCGGTGAGGATGTCGCCCTCTCCCGCGTATCCGATGCCGCGAGCCATTGCCTTGCAAGCCTCGATGAAGGGCATCGCCTTGATGCCGCTGTCGCCGCCGATCTTGCGGAAGTTGATCGTGAAAGCGTCAAGATCGTGTTTTTCGATGAATTTGCGAACTGCAAGGCAGTTGCGGACGGTCTCGGCGTGGGAGTCGGTGTCAACGGGCTCGATCTCGTAGAAGAGCTCGTTGTTTTCCTTGATCTCAGCCTCGACCTCGGCAGGGGTGACGGATTCGCGGAGAGCGTCGAGCTCGCCTGCCTCGGGGTAAACGGCAGTCACGCCGAAGCGGGAAAGAAGGGTCTCGTCGTCGATGAGGAAGTCGCCCATACCGTCGAAGGAGCCGCCAACCGAGCCCGCGCGGCTGCCCGCGAGAGCACGTGCCGCGCCTGCGGCTTTAACGTAGCCCGCAACCTTGTCGAGCACGTCGGAATGCTCGATGTGACCCGCGCAAACGGCATAAGCCTTTCCGCGCTGGCGGAGCAGGGAGCACATATCCATAACTCCGTGGATTCCGTGGCAGAAGCTGATCTCGGCGGGGTTCTGTGCGGGACTGAAATCGTAGGTTTCGGTGGTGTCGAGGACGATTATGGGGAGTTCGGTTCCCGCAAGGGCGTCGATCGACTCAAGCGAGGGGGAGTAAGCCGCGTGCCAGGTGACGATGCAATCCGCGCCCGCTTTCTCGAATTTTTCAACAGCAGCCGCAAATTCGGGCTTGATGCGGCAAAATTCGTTGCGGATGACCTCAAATCCGCGCGCTTCGAGCTCGCAAGCGAGTCTTTCATAGAAAGGCTCGAGTCTGGGTCTGCCGACAGCACCGCTGCCGCAGTCGTCATAAAGCTTTATATAAAGAGGAAGAAAACCGATTTTAACCTTTTTCATAATTCAAAATCCTTTCTTATTTGATGTTGAGATAGCGTGCGGCGTTGCCGTACATAATGTCGCTGACGTCTTGCTTTGTAAGACCAAGCTTTTCTGCGGCGCGGCGGAAGGCGAGGAGCTCCTCGTAGATGAAGAGGGTGATGTCGCTCTCGTCGGTCTCGCGCATCTGCTTGTCGTTCGAAACGTCGCCGTAAAGTCCGCGCGGAACGACGTTGACGTACTTTCCTCCGTCGTTGATGCGGTACATACGCATCTTGGTGTAGGGCATATCCGAGCCGTAAAGCACGCGCTGCGGTCCGACCGCGTCGATCAGCCTTTCCATTGCGTAGTCGTAAACGTTCGCGGAGAAATCGTAGTAGAGATTTTTGGTATTCTTGATGACGTCAAAGGCGTCGCCGATGTCTTCGTAGACGTAGGCTCTGCCGACGTGTGCGATGATGACCTTCGCATTCGGGTATCTTTCGTCGATCTCCTGCATCTGCGCGAGGTTGACGGGATCTTTCAGTCGCATCGAGCGCGGGATGTGGAGAATGACGATGCCGCCAAGGTCGTTCATAACCTCAAGATGCTCGTGGGGAAGGAAATCGAAGATCCTGATCTCGGAGGCGGGGATGTAGGGAGCGCAGTTTGCCTGATAGGGCTTGATTCCGAGGTAGCCCTGCGCCATCGCATTGATAATGTCGCGCTTGGTGGTCTTGTAGGACGTGCAGTAAAGTCCGTGCGCGCCTTGATTCTTGATGAGATCGGTGACGTAGCCGTTGACTTTATCGAGGTAGCAAGTGGGCGAGCCCATGATGAGCGAGGTCACTTCCTTGCCGGGGAAGACGTTGCGCGCGGTTTCGGCGATGTCTTCATAGGTCATATTGGGCGCGACGAGCTCGGTCCAGGAGACGCAACCCTTGCGCTCCTCGGGCTTTTTGCGCTTCATTCCGTCGGTCCAGACGTGCGCGTGCGCGTCGATTATCTTATCTGGCAGAAAATCCGCGAGCTTTTCTTCGTAAACTTTCTTATCGTAATCTGTAAGTTGTACTCCAAACATTTTTGTTCTCCTTATTAATTTGCCTCGTAAAGTTCAAATTCGACGATTCGGAAATAGTGGGGATTTGCGTTGACTTCGGCGGTGACTCCGTATTTCTGATTAAAGGCAGACACACCCGAGGCGTCGCGGCTTCTGGGCGCGGTGAGGGCGAACATAACGTATTTCGCCTCTGCCTTTGCGAAGGACGCGGTGATCTTGTTGGTGGTTGCATCGACCTTTTCGTATTTCAGACCCGATGCAAGCTTTTCGCCCGACCACGCCACCGTCCAGTTCTCGCCGTCGGTGCTGACAAGAATATCAAATCCGTCAATATCGTAGGTCACGCCGCTGTTGTAGAGCGAGAACGAGTCGATGAAGGCGGTCTCGTCAAGCTCAAACCAAAATCCGCAGAGGTATTTTCCGTCTGCCGCAAGCTGACCCTTTTCGTTATAAAGCTGTGAGATCGAAGTGTAATCGGCGCATTGCGACTTGGAAAAAGTCATCTTGAAGTCGGTGTAGGTCGATTTTGCGTCCTTATCGTAAACGTATTTGCCGTCGGTCTGATTTGCGGGGTTCGAGATGGTGGAAAGACCGAAGGACTCGGTCTTCGCGAGCGACTTGCCGTAAAGCAGGTTGAAGGTGTAGGATTTCGTTTCCTTCGCGCCGCAAAGGGTGCAGGCGCGCTCCTTGGTGCCCTTGGCAGAGGCGGTGGCGGCGGTTGCCACCTTCCAGTCGCCGTAGGTGTGGGGAAGTGTGAGCGCCACGCTCTCCTTTTTGCCGCAAGCAGTACACTCGCGCGCTTTTTCGCCCGCTTTCGTGCAGGTGGGCGCCGAAATTTCCTTCCATTCGGTATAGGAATGCGCCGCGGCGGGCTTGTTGCCGGCTTTGACTATGTAATCGTCGATCAGCTCCTGAATGCGGAGCATTTCGGTGGAGGATGCAAGAACATCCTCAAACTGCGTTTCCGCCGCGCTTGTGTAATAGGAGGTCGAGCGGTTGACGAAGGAGTAATCCACTCCCTCCGCCGAGCGACCTGTCAGTGCGCAATATGTCATCAGCGCCTTGATGTAGCCCGTCAGGTAGTTGGGGTGAACGTTGTCCTTGGTGATGACGAAATCGTTCTTTGTGTATTTGAATTCCATCCCCTTGAGTCTGCCGTTCCAGAGGTCGGTGACAAGGTCGCCCGCGGGGATGACCACCCAGCTGTCGGCGAGGGTCTTCTTCAGAGCCGAGGATGTGGCGGTGTTTTTGGTGTCATAGTGGGTGATGATGACGGCAAACTGCGTGTCCTCGGGGAAGAGGGCGGCGATCTTCATGACCTGATCGTAGGAATCCGCGATCGAGGCGCCTCTTTGCTGGAAAATGACGACGTCCTGATCGTAGAAGGAGTCCATTTCCTTGCCGTCTTTGTTGCCGTAGTGGTTGGGGTGAAGCTCGAGCATGAGCTGGTAAAGGCCGTAGTCCTTGTAGCTTGTGGGGATCTTGTCGGTCGAAGCCTTGTCGCGGCCGTCAACGAATCCCGCAGAGCCGTAGGTGAAGTTGGTGACCTTCACCTTGTCGCCGAAAGTCTCGGCGATCTTTTCAAATACGCCTTTGGACTGCGTCGGGCTGCCGTCCGAGTTGATGACGACCTCGCCGTAATATGTCAGCGAGTTGCCCGCGAACATAATTTTTTTGCCGTCAAGCGAGGATTCGCCCGCGGGGATGACTTCCTCGATCTTCTCGCCGCAAACGGTACAGCTCGCCGCGCGCTTGCCCTCGGCGGCACAGGTGGGAGCGCTCAAAGTCTCCCAAGCGCCGTAAGTGTGACCCTTCGGAGAGGTATCCGTCCTCTGCACGTCCCCGCAAGAGCATTTGCGCTCAAAATACCCCGGCTCGGTGCAGGTGGGAGCCTTTAATTCCTCGATGTATTCGTGAACGTGCTCGGTGAGTGCTTCGGTTTCTGCCACGGTTTCACCGAGTGTTTCTTCGGGCCCCGGCAGCGGCGGCGTTTCGCACGCCGCGAAAGCCACAAGCACGAATATTAGTAACAATATAAGTAACCCCTTCTTCATTTCGCTACTCCTTATTTAATTAAATTCTGAAATTTGCCAAAGGCAAATTTCTACCTTAACATTTCGCCAACGGCGAAATATATCACTCGCGCGAAGCGCGAATATCACTTTGCGCAGCAAAATATCACATTTCGCCAACGGCGAAATATATCACTGCATATCTGTCAACTCAGAAGTTGACAGATATGCACTACGGGTGCGATTTGCGCCATTGCTTGTATGAATTAAACTTCCTATTATAATATTCCGAATATTCCGAGGGCGAAACCTTTCGGCTGCCTGCCGATGTGCGACGGGCAACGGCAGAGATGTCCTCGCCGCTATCGGATGCCGCGGCAAGTATGGCGGCGCCGAGAGCGGGGGAGTCGGTCTGCGTGCTTGCATAGACGTCAAGCCCCGTGACGTCGGCGATCAGGCTCTGCCAGAATCGGCTTGCCGTCGCTCCGCCCGCCATTGTGATCGACGCGGGCGCGCTCATACCGCTCTTTTTGTATTCCTCGATGTTGAGGGCGGTCTCGAAAGCCGCGCCTTCCATCAGCGCAAGCGCAAGATCGTATTTGTCGTGCCCGATCGTAAGCCCCGTGATATGCGCGCCGACGCTCTGACCGATCAAAAGACCCGTGCCCGTTGCCGACGGGCGGAAAAAGAGGGTGTCGTTTTTGCCCTTTCGAGCCTCTGCACCCGCGGAAAGCTCGGGGATGGGGGTGTTTGTCAGCTTCGAAAGCCACTCAAAAGCCGCGCCGATGCCCGAAACGGTCGAAAGCGCGCCGTAGCCGCCCGCGGGGTGAATGCAGGGCGAAATTCTGCTTTTACCGAAAAGTGGAGTTTCGGTGACTCCGAAAAGCACCCAAGCTGTGCCCGTGGCAAGCAGGAGTTGACCCGCTTCGACGGTTCCGCTGCCGATCGAGGCACAATACTGATCGTGCGCGCCGTTGTAAACGCGGACAGACTTGCAAAGCCCCGTCTGAGCGGCGGCTTCGGCGGTAAGATTGCCCACGAGCACGCCCGTGGGGAGCGTTTCGGGGAGTTTTTCCTCAGCAAGACCGAGATGATCGAGAATATCGCCGCTCATCTTCTTTTCGTTTATGTCGTAAAGTCGGCGAATGGCGGCGCAGGTGGGGTCCTCAACGATATTTCCGGTCAATCTTTGGTTGATAAACCCGAGCGTCGAGGGGAAGGATGCCGCGCTTTCATAAATTTCGGAAATGTTCTTCTTCATCCAAAGAAGCTTTGCCGCGTCCGCGTTCGGCTGCATTCTCCAGCCGCATCGGCTGTAAAACAGCTCGTCGCCGAAAGTATTTTTCAGCTCCTCGCTCTCGCGGGTGGCGCGGTTGTCCATCCAGGAGTAGGCGGGAGTGATCGTTTTGCCCGATCCGTCAAGCAAAACCGTCGCGCCGCCCTGCGCCGATACCGAAATGGCGCAGATCTCGCCAAGATCCTTGACTTTTTCCGCGATCTCGCGGATGGCGCCGACTGCGGCTTCGTACCAATCGTTTGCGTTCTGCGTCGCCTCGGCACCGTTTGCGAAAAGCTCATAAGAGCTCTTGGCGGTAGCAACGCACTCGCCCTTTTCGGTGAGGGCAAGCGCCTTGAGCGAGGTCGTGCCGACGTCGATTCCTATGTATATCTTCATTTTGCTATCTCGTCGATCGCGTCGCAGATGAAGTCGATGGCGTCGCGGTCTGCGATGAGGGGCGGCTTGAAGAGGACTGCGGGCAGGCAGTTCTGCTTGTATATCTGCGCGCTTGCGTCGATGCAACGCTCGTGCAGCTCGCCCATAAACTTCTTCGCCTCCTCGACGTCTTCGCAATGCAGAGCCGCAAGGAGTCCCGAGCCCTCTGCCTTTGTGAACTTCGAGGGGTATTTTTCAACGAGGGAATTGAGTCTTTCCTCGAAATAAGCGCAATTTTCCGCGATGATCTCTCTGTTTTCAAGCGCAAACTTCATCGTTACGAGGTAGGAAAGCGACGCAAGCTCCTCCTGACCGTTCGTTACGAGCGCGCCGAACTGGTTGAGGTTGTCGTATTCGGCGGTGGTGATGACCTTGCTTGCGGGATACTCGCCGCCCGGAAAGCCCTTGCCGATGATAACGAAATCAGGCTTCAGATCGTAAAGTCGGAACTGGAACATTCCATCGTACCACATGCAGGACTGAATTTCGTCAACCATAGTGGGCGTGTCGTACTCGGCGCAAAGCTCGTGCGCGCGCTTGAGGTATGCCTTTTCAAGGCGGATCCCGCCGTAGTTCATAAGGATGATCTCGTGCATAAAGCCCGCGGTCTTGTAGCCCCCCGAGTTGTATTTCTTGATCTTCGCCTCAAAATCGTCGATATCGTTGATCGAAACGGGAACGACCTTGTAGATCTCGGCGTTCTCGGATTTCTCGCGGATCTCGTCCCAAAGTCCGCGGAAGGTCTGAATGAGGGTGGTGGTGCCGTGGTAATTCGCGGTAACGCCGCCAACCTTGTCGCCCATCACGAAGAAAACGGGGGTCTTGCCCGCGTATTTCGGCTCGGGGAACTCGGGCGAGAGTTTATAGAAACGCGCAAGCATCATCTTGAATCCCGCCTCAACTGCAAGCGATCCGGTTTCAAGGTTGATGACGCGGTTGAGTACTTTAGGTTTCTTTGAGGAGATGACCTTTTCGATCTCGGCGGCGTTATCCCAATCGATTCCGTTGACGGATGCAATCAGCTTTTCCTCGCAAAGGCGGGTGATGTGACCGCGGGTGTTGTTGTGGGTCGCGTTGGGGATGCCGAGGGCGCGCGCCTTGTCGATCAGCTTGTAGCCGGGGAAGGAGTGGCCGAGGGATGCGTGATAGTGCTCGCTCTTGCCGATGAAGTAAAGCTTGCCGTCCTCGCCGACGCGGAAATATCCGCGCGCCGCAACGGGAGCAGCCTCGCGGCTTGCCGCCTTGCGGAAGGAATCGGTCGGCGCGCCCGCGGTGAGGGCGGGCATCGGGTCGATCACCTGCTTACCGACAAGGGAGAGCATTTCGGAATTTTTCTTCTGAACCGCCTCGGGGAAGAATTCGACCTTTTCGTTTGCGATCGCCAGCGCTTCTTCAAAGCTATGCGCGCCAAGAGCCGCTTCCGCAGCCGCAACGGCGTTGGTATATTCCTTGCCGAGCAAGTCGGCAAGCGACATTTTTATATTTTTGAACATTTTTCTACCTCTTTATTTGATCTCAATTACTCTGCCCTCGTTGTGCGAGAGGATAGCGGCGGTCTGGAGCTTGTGCGAAAGCTCGGTCTCCTCGGGGGTGACGCAACCGAAGGGGATCTCGATGCCGCAGAGCTCGCAAATAAATGCGCCCCACATCTGGAGGATCGAATCCGCAAAGCCAAACTCAAAGATGCCGCCCGTGATCGAGGGGATCATCGGCTTGTTGCCCATATTGATGCGGCACCACGCCTGCTCCTTGTCCCAGCTTTGGGTGTAAAGGAATGCGCCGGGGTCGTTGGTCGAGAATTTTGCCGAAGCCTCGATGCCGTAGACCTCGAGTCGCCATTCGTTGGTCGAGCCGGGCGAGAGGCGGCGGGTTTCGTACATCATCGGGAAGATTGAGCCGTCTTTGTCACGAACGTCGCAGAGAAGAAGGGCATTGTCCCAGGTCTCGCAGGGGACTCTGCCGCCCTTTCCGTCGGGGCGCTCGGTGACGATGTTCGAAAGCTTCGCAAAAACGTTGAGCGGCTTCCAACCCATACGGAAGGGGACGTGCTCGGTGTGAAGTCCAAGGTCGCCCATACAGCCGTACTCGCCGTTGATCGAGAGCGTGCGCTTCCAGTTGATCGGCTTGTTCAGATCCATATCGCTCGAGTGGCAGAATGCCGAGCGGACCTCTATGATCTTGCCGAATCTGCCCTCGCGGATCCATTCGATCAGCTTCTGACAGGCGGGATATAAGGGGAACTCGCTCGAGCAACGAACCATAACCTCGGGGTGTGCCTTGATGGCATCCATGATCGCGCGGTTTGCTTCAATATCGATGCCGAAGGGCTTCTCGCCGAGAAGATGCTTGCCCGAATTGATGATGTCAACGTAGATCTGCTTGTGCAGATTGTGCGGAACGGCGCAATATACGGCGTCGATGTCGTCTTTGTCGAGAAGCTCGCGGTAGTCGGCGGTCGAATATTTGATGCTGTCGAAATTATCGGTGAACCAATTTCTCGCGTTCTCGTTTACGTCGGAAACGCCAACGATCACGGGCGCGGGGATGTCCTTCGTCAAATGGCACCATCTTGCCGCCGCGGAGGCAAATTCGCGGCCCATAAGTCCGCAGCCGATAACGGCAAATCTGATCTTTTTCTTATTCATTTTATTACCTCATATAGTTAATATAATTACATATTGTATTATACACGGATTTGCGCCGCTTGTCAATAGACTTTGACGCGAAAACGCAAAAAAGTCAAAATCTGACCGAATCTTTCATTTTTTGAAAGAAATTCGGGCAATTTTCAAGGAAAATGAAAAAATTTTCAAATTTGACTTGACAAATTCCGTCAACTGTGGTAGCATAAATATAGCAAAAAAAGAGAGGGAAGGGCATGAACAAGGCGGAAATACGCGAAAAGGAAATAATGGCACTTTTGCGCGTTTCGGGAAAGGTCAGCGTCGCGGAGGCGATGGCTCTGCTCGACGTTTCGGAATCGACTGTCAGACGGCTTTTTTGCAAGCTTGAAGCCGACGGAATGGCTGTGCGGACATATCGCGGCATCAGCATCAACGCCGTTTCGGGAATGCGCGAGTCCTATTCCTTTGAAAAGAACGAGCTTTACCGCTCGAATGAAAAAATAATGATAGGCGAGGCGGCGGAAAAGCTGATCAGCGAGGGCGACACGCTTTATCTTGATTCGGGAACGACGGTCATGCGGCTTTGCTCCGCTATGGCACGCGCGGCGGTGGCAAATGGGGAAAAATATTCCTCCGTCACCGTGTTCACCAATTCGCTGGCTAATCTCAATCTGCTCAAGGATCATATGAACGTCTGCCTCATCGGCGGCGAATACCGCCCGCACAGGCAGGATTTTTGCGGCTACCTCACCGACGAGGTCATAAAAAGGCTTCATTTCAGTAAATGCTTCGTCGGCGCGGACGGATTTTCGGTCGCAAACGGGCTGACAGCGTCGGATTTTGATACCGCAAGGATCAATCAGCTCGTCGTCGCAGGCTCGGACAAGCGAATCCTGCTCGCCGACACCTCAAAAGCGGGCAAGGCATCGGTCATCCACTACGCGCCCATCGAGTCGGTCGATACTCTTGTGACAAAC
Source organism: Clostridia bacterium (assembly GCA_017415485.1). Lineage (GTDB taxonomy): Bacteria > Bacillota > Clostridia > Oscillospirales > CAG-272 > CAG-390. Next base: position 42,335 of record JAFQGP010000016.1, on the reverse strand, counting down.
AAATGGCTCGATAACGAGATCAAAACCGCACTGCTGCAAAAGAATATCACTGTTATAGAGGCATAAAAAATCACTATTACCTTACGCAAAGGTGAAATGCTCTCAAAAAAGCATTGGCTCTCTTGATAAAATGCAGTACAGACGGTGTCCCCTCATCACCCGCTGCGGCGGGAGCTTCTCCCAGGAGAAGCCTTGGGAGGCTAACGCCTGAAGCTAAATATTTCTCTTTTAGAGAAATGCTAAATTTTTGCTATGCAAAAGCTAAATACGCGCTTCGCACGAGCTAAATATTCCGCTGAAGCGGAATGCAAAGGTAGAAATTTGCTTTGGCAAATTTCATTTCATTATAAATTATTCGAAGTTTAGAAAGTAAAAACAAGAGACTATCAGTCCCCCCAGGCTTCTCCTGGGAGAAGCTCCCGCCGTCGGGTTCCCGGAAACGCGCTTGCGCGTTTTTGGGGTTCTGACGTAGCGGGTGATGAGGGGACACCCAGAACGCTTTGTTCGCACTTGCTATTATATCTAAATGATAGCGGCGGAGGCATTATGATGTCGTCTGCAAGATGCTCTTTTTACGACTGTTATGCCGCGTGCTTTGGCGCTACGGGGTGCAGTATCGTTAAATTGTAATTTTGGCAAAAAAAGAAAGGATAATAATCATGTTAGTTACACTCAACGAAGTTTTAAGGGACGCAAAAAAGAACAAATACGCGGTGGGACTTTTCAACACCGTCAATCTTGAGATGGCTGTCGGCGTGCTGGCAGCGGCTGAGGAGCTTCGCTCTCCCGTCATCATCGGCAGCGCGGAGTGCCTGCTCTGCTATTCGGGGCTCGACGACCTCGCAAATATGCTTCTGCCGATGGCAAAGCGCGCGAGCGTGCCCGTAGTGCTCCATTTTGACCACGGACTGACCGAGGAAAACGTCAAAAAGGCGATCGCGCTCGGATTTTCTTCGGTAATGTACGACTGCTCCACCCTCGGATTCGAGGAAAACCTCGGCGCGGTCAAGGCGATCTGCGATTATTCGCACTCGAAGGGCATCACCGTCGAGGCGGAGATCGGTCACGTCGGAACCGAGGAGGTCAGCGTGCCTTCCGATGCCTACACCGATCCCGACGAGGCAAAGAGATTTGCCGAGTTCACGGGCTGCGATGCGCTCGCGATCGCCGTCGGCACCTCGCACGGTGCGTATAAATTCAAGCCCCAGCTCGATTTCGAGCGCATCGAGAAGATCGCGTCGATGATCGAGGCGCCCCTCGTGCTCCACGGCGGCTCGGGTCTCAGCGACGATGACTTCCGCCGCGCGATCGCCGCGGGAATCTCGAAGATCAACATCTTCACCGACATCAACATCGCCTGCGTCAAGGCGGCGCACGATGCTTATGCCGAGGGCAAGGGCATGACCGACGTCATGGGCGCAATGAGCGAGGCGGTCAAGGCGGCAACAATGAAGAAAATGCTCCTCTTCGGCTCGAACGGAAGGGCGTAAATTGAGGTAAATAATTCTGAAGCTTTTCGCCGTTGGCGAAAAGCTTCATTTTTTGTATTTTAGTGACTCTTGTAAAAACAATATCCCGAAAATATGCATTATTTCGATTTTTGAATATCCGAAAATATGCATAAATCGTATTTTTCAATATCCTAAAATATGCATAGTTAATTTCTCGATGCAAAAAATAACATTATTATATCAATCCGGAAGAGGAATCCGAACCATTGCAATCTTGACAAACACCATATATAATGATATAATTATATGATAGAAAGTTGGTGTTTTCAATGAAAAAATATATATCACTTTTGCTTTGCGCGCTGATGATTCTCGCGCTTTTCGGATGCGCGGAAAACGTGGGTGAGGGCGTGGCGGAGGGCTTTTACAGCTTCACCGATGATAGCGGGCGAGGCGTAAATCTCAAGAACCAACCTCAAAATGTCGCGGTGCTTTTCTCGTCCTATGCCGAAATGTGGACTTTGGCGGGCGGGGAGGTGAAGATCACCGTCGGTGAGAGCATCGAGCGCGGATTTGCGCCCGAGGGCACTCCGCTCGTTGATTCGGGCGCGGGTAAGACCGTCGACCGCGAGGCGCTTCTTGCCGCAGAGCCCGATCTCGTCATTGCGTCCGCGGATATCGCCGCGCAGGCAGAGCTTGCGGCGTATCTCGACACCGTCGGCATCCCCTGCGCGCTCTTCAGGGTCGATTGCTTCGCTGATTACGAAAGAGCCATGACCCATCTTTGCGCCATCACGGGCAGAGCCGATCTTTTTGAGCAAAACGTCGCCGCTGTCGGCGCGGAGATTGATAAAATCCTTGCCGACGTCGACAAAAGTGCCGCACCGCGCATACTTTTCGTCCGTTGCGGCTCCAGCTACGGCGCGACAAAGGCTAAAGTCGCGGCGGAAAACTTCGTCTGCAAGATGCTCGAGGAACTCGGCGCGGTCAACATCGCCGATGCGGCACCCGAGCTTTCGGATGGGCTTGCGCTCGAGGCGATCCTCGCCGCCGATCCCGAGGTGATCTTCTTCTCGACGATGGGCAACGAGCAAAAATCGCGCGCGTATATGGATTCCGTGCTCGCGGGCGAGGCTTGGCAGACGCTTTCGGCGGTACGCGAGGGCAGATACGTCTATCTCGACAAAAATCTTTTCCAATTCAAGCCGAATTCCCGATGGGGCGAGGCTTACAAATTTTTAGCGGAGTATCTTTACAGTGAAAACTAAAAGACCTTTGTTATTTCTCTCGCTCGGCGCGGCGCTGATCGCTCTCATCCTGCTTTCAATGCGCTTCGGAAGCGTTTTTATAGACGGAAAAAGCTTCCTCTCGGCACTTTTGAGGCGCGAGGGATTCGCCGCGCAAAGCGCGATCATCTACACTCTGCGCCTGCCGCGAACCTGCGCGGGCATACTCGCGGGCGCGGGACTCGGGCTTTCGGGAGTGCTTCTCCAGAGCGTGACCGACAACAAAATGGCAAGCCCGGGGCTTATCGGAGTCAATTCCGGCGCGGGATTTGCCGTGATCCTCGCTCTTTCTTTGCCGTTTTTCCCGATCGGACTCATACCGATAGCGGCTTTCGGCGGCGCGTTTTTGGCGACGCTTGCCATAATTGCCATCGCGGGACGGATGGGAATGACGAAAAACACCGTCGTCCTCAGCGGAATCGCCTTTTCCGCGATACTTTCGGCGGGAATTTCGCTGCTTTCGCTGCTTGATGCCGACGTGCTCGTGAACTACAACGCCTTTTCGGTCGGCTCGCTTGCGGGAGTTGAGGCAAAGGGGCTCGTTTTGCCCGCAATTCTGATAATTTTGTCACTCATAGCCGCCACTTTTGCGGCAAGAAGGATAAATCTCCTCGCCCTCGGCGCGCCGATAGCGTCCTCGCTCGGCGTAAGAGTCAAAGCGTTGCGCGTGATCTGTATGCTCCTCGCCTCTGCGGCGGCGGGCGCGGCGGTTTCGGCGGTCGGTCTTCTCGGTTTCGTCGGGCTGATGTCGCCCCACATTGCGCGCGCACTCGTCGGCGCGGATGCAAGAAAACTGATCCCATGTACCGCGCTCGTCGGCGCAGACCTCGTCCTCGCCGCGGACCTCTGCGGGCGAGTCATCTTCGCACCCGGCGAAATGCCCGTGGGAGTGCTGATGGCACTTCTCGGCGCGCCCTTCTTCCTCGGGATCTTGCTCAAAGGAGGACACCGCGATGCTTAAGATCGAAAATCTTTCCGCCTTTTACGGCAAAAAACAGGTGCTTTTCGACCTCTCCTTCAATCTCGAGCGCGGAAAATTCACCGCCATCCTCGGCAAAAACGGCTCGGGAAAATCGAGTCTGCTCTCCTGCCTCGCCTCGCAAAAGCGATATTCGGGCAAAATTCTGCTCGGCGAGCGCGAAATTTCGGAGATCCCGCCGCGCGAGCGCGCAAAGATCATCTCCTGCCTGCCCCAAAACCTGCCGCTGACGCAGTTTTCGGTGCGCGAGACCGTCGCATTCGGCAGAGAGCCGTACATTTCCTTCAAGCTCACCGATTCGGACAACGAGATCGTTGAAAAGTCGATCGAAAAATGCGGAATTTCGCACCTGAAGGACAAAGTCCTGACCGAAATCTCGGGCGGCGAGCGGCAAATGGCATACCTCGCGATGACCCTCGCGCAGGACGCCGACATCCTTCTGCTCGACGAGCCGACAACGTATATGGACGCCCCCAACGCAAGGGAGTTCCTCTCCACCCTCAAACAGGCGCAAAGCGAAGGAAAAACCGTCGCCGCAGTAATGCACGACCTCACCGCCGCGGTGAAGTACGCGGACGATATTCTGCTCATAGACGGCGGAAAAGTCGTTTTTGCGGGAACGCGCGAAGAATGCATCAAATCGGGCGCAATTGAGCACGTGATGGGAGTGGAAAAGCACTCACTTGACGACGGAGCTGTGGTTTTTATTTGATTTTTTGAGGTGAAGGAGCAAAAATCTCCCCAAGGGGAGATTTTACTCCTTCCGGAATGTCGGCGGGGCGCCGCCATCCCGAAGCACAAGAAGAGGTTTCGCGCTCTGCGGAGCGCGACTTAAGAAACTTTTCGAGAAAAGTTTCTTAAGAATTTTCAAAAGCTTTCCGCTACTGTTGTCTATTGTTTTATTTTAATTGGAAATTTCCGCTTTCGCGGAAATTCACCTTACCTTCGCCATCGGCGAACATTAACTCGGGCGAAGCCCGATCTTATCTTGCGCGAAGCGCAACATTCACTCTCGCGAAGCGAGATAGTAAGGAGCAAAAAATGTCCAAACAAGAATGGAAAGGCGGCGCTCTCCTCGCGCCTCTGCCTGCTGTCATAGTCACCTCCGCCCGTGAGGGCGAAAAGCCGAACGCGATCACTATCGCTTGGTGCGGCATCATCTCGACACATCCGCCCGCGCTTTATATCTCGGTGCGACCCTCGCGCCATTCTTATGAGATCATCAAGGAAACGGGCGAATTCTGCGTCAATCTGGTGCCCGTGAACCTCGTCCGCGCCGCCGATACCTGCGGTGTGCTGACGGGAAGAAAGGTCGATAAGTTCGAAAAGTGCAAGCTGACGCCCGAAAAGTGCTTCAAGATCTCCGCGCCCGCGATCGCGGAATCTCCGTTGACTCTCGAATGCAAGCTCCGCGAGATCATCCCGCAGGGCTCGCACGATATGTTCATCGCCGACATCGTCGCCACGGGAGTGGACGAGTCGCTGATAGACGAGAAGGGAAGTCTGCACCTCGGCCGTGCCAACCTCTCCGCCTTCGCCCACGGCGAGTATTTCGAGCTCGGCAAAACCATCGGCTCCTTCGGCTATTCGGTCAGAAAAAAGAAAAAGCACACCAAAAAGAAGTGAGACAGAAAAACGCTATGAGGAAGATCCCCCATAGCGTTTTTTGTTATGTAATTATCTTAGAAAAGTCTTCTTTTCTTGCTGATAATGATCCAGGCAAGAAGTCCGATGTTGCCTGCAACGCCGACACCTGCGACTGAGGTGGAAATGATAAACTGTGTATTCAGCTCGTCATCGCCCTCTTCTATGGCGGTGTTCAGTTCTACGTTTGATTCCTGAAGTTCCTTCTGGAGCTTCTCGATCAGCGCGTAAATTGCCGCGTCAGCTTCATCGATCTTTGCCGTGAGCTCGGTCTTCAGAGTGACATCAGATGCCTCGGTTGCCGCCTTTGCCGCTTCGAGTGCTTCGTTCAGCTCCTTGATCTTCTCGCCAAGGGCTGTGTCGCCCGACTCGATAGCCTTGCCAAGCTCGGTCTTTGCGGTGTCAAGGTTAGCCTGGACCTCCGCGATCTTGCGGGTCAGCTCGGTCTGTGCCTCGGTGAGCTTCGATTCGAGTGCGTTGTCTGCCGCATCTCTTGCGGACTCGGCTGCTGCCATTGCATCTTCGATGGACTTGATCGCCTTCTTCAGCTCATCGGCGTTCGAAGCATCGGCTGCCTTGAGATCCTTGATCGCCTTGTTGAGCCCCGACTGAACGTCGGAGATCTTTGCTTCAAGTGCTTTCTGTGCTTCGGAGATCACAAGACCAAGCGCGGTTTCGATAGCGATGTCGGACTCCGCCGCCAATGCCTTTGCATCCGCGAGAGCCTGACTAAGCGACGCAACGGCATCCTTGAGTGCCTGCGCATCGTCTGCGGTAACTTTCTGCAGCACTTCAACTGCGCTTTCAAGAGCGTCGATAGCCGCTTCCGCATCGGTCATTCTGATTCCGAGCGAAGCGATAAGCTCGTTTGCAGCAAGGAGCTCGGCGTCAAGGGCTTCCTTGAGGAGAGCATCCTGTGCGTCCGCGTAAGCCTTGGAGGCGGTCTCCGCAAGGACGATAGCTTCTGCGAGCTCGGCCGCCTTTGCTTCAAGGGTAGCGGAATCTGCCTTTTTGTCGATGGCAGCCCGGAGCTCGGTAGCCGACTGACTTACAAGGTCCTTCGCTGTCGAAATTGCCAGTTCCTTTGCTGCATTTATTGCAGCGGTGAGCTCGTTTTTGAGCGTCATATCGGCGAAAATATAGTTGTTCTGTGCCGACTGCAGAGCGGAGATGGATGCCTGCAGGGCGGCAACGGCGTTGTTGACCGCCTCGCGGTCAGCCTTGGTTGCAAGAGCTGCCTGAAGATTTGCAACAGATGCCTGAAGCTCGTTCTTCACGCCTTCAAGCTCCTCGACCTTGCCTTCAAGGACTGCGATCCGCGCCTCAGCCGCGGCGATCTTGGTGTCGGCGGCGTAAACGGATTCCTGGAGCTTGGTGACAGAGGTCTGAAGCTCGGCGATATTCTCCTCATTTGTGCCGATCAGCGTGCCGAGAGCCTTGATGGTCTTTTCGGCCTCGGACTGAAGCATTTCTATGGTCTTGATGTTCGCCTTAAGGGTCGCGATGTCGGTGGTGTTGGTATTAATGTTCGCATTTGCCGCGGAAAGAACGGATTCGATGACGGCAACTCTGCCCTCAAGCTCGCCGACAGCGGCTTTAAGCGCGGTTTCTGCGGTCTCGATAGCCTTCTTAAGTTCCGCGTCGCCTTCGGCGGCTGTCTTCTTTGCCGCTTCAAGAGCCGTGTTCAGATCCTTGATCTCCTTGGCAAGAGCCTCGGTGGTCGAGGTCATCGCAGCCTTAAGCTCCGAAACTGCCTTTTCGAGCGCTTCCGCATCCTTTTCAAGATCCTCGACCTTGCCTTCGAGGTCTTCGATCCTCTTGATCGCCGCGGAAATATTGTCGTTGGCGGTCTTCAAAGCAGCCTTGAGCTCTGTAACAGCGGCTTCAAGCTCTGCCTTGGTAGCAGAAAGCGACTCGAGCGAGTCGATCGCCGCCTGTGCCTCGGCCTTCCAAGATTTGAGCGCGTCAACATCGGCCTTAAGTGTTTCGATATTCGAGGAGTTGGTGTCGATCTTGCCGTTTGCGGCAGTGAGACCGTCTTCGAGGTTGGTGACTCTTTCTTTGAGTTCATCAATAGCGGAATTGATCGTCGCGTCAGCTGCTTCGAGAAGGGTCTTCAATGCTGCATCCTGCGATTCAGCATAAGCCTTTGCTTCTGTGATCGATGCATTCAAGCTGTTGATCGCAGCGGTAAGCGCCTGAGCGTCTGCCTTTGTCGCAACCGCAGTCTGCAAAGCAGCTATGTCTGCTTCAAGTTGCGTCTTTGCTGTTTCAAGAGCCGAGACCTTGCCTTCGAGGGTAGCAATTCTATCTATGGCAGCGGTGATATTGGATGTAGCAGCATCAACAGCAGTCTGCAAACTCGCAACCGCAGTCTGCAAGTCGACAATACTTGCACCTTGAGAGGCAGTCAAATTTTGGAGTGTAGAAATTGCATCCTGCGCCGCAGTCTGCCAAGATTTGAGCGCGTCAACATCGGCCTCAAGTGTTGCGATATCAGAGGAGTTGGTGTCGATCTTGCCGTTTGCGGTGTTGAGTTGGGTTGTAAGATCCGTAACTTTGGCAGAGAGGTCATCGATTTTTCCCTGCAGTGCGGTCTGCGCTGCTGTAATCTTGCCTTCAAGATCTAATTTTACCGATGCCAACTCAGCGTCGGTAGCATACGTATCATCAAGTGCGTTGATAGCGTTCTGCGCTGCTGTGATCTTTGCAGAAAGTTCGTTTATCTGATTTGCTATATCGTTGCTTGTGCCAAGATTGCCGATAGCATCCTCCAGATCGTCGATCTTGTCTTGCAAAGATTTGATCGTGCTGTTTACATCCGATACGTCAACGACAGTCAGGATGCCATTTACAGTTGTAATATCGTACATTGATGCCTTGATAGCATTTTCGCCGGATAATTCAGTTAATCTCTCGGTATTGTATTTCACAACAATAGCATTTGTGTATTCTCCGGCAACAGAGGTATCTGCGTTGACTTCAATGGTAATAATTCCAAGATCAACAAGAGCAGGCAATGCGCTTTCGAGCGTTTGTCTGGATTCGTCGTTGGCAAGAATCGCACCTTCAAGAACGATAGCGTTTACATCCGCAACTATCGCACCATTGGTGAAAATCGTCTGATCTTTAGCCTTTACGGTAAGCGGTATAGGCTTGACGGTAAGAAGAACAAACTCACTTTCCGTGCCGAAATATGTATCGTTACCGGAATAGGTGGCTTTGACGTAATAGTTGAAGACTATTCTTGCTCCCGCATCATGTTCGAGGCTGACGAACTCAGAATCGAGAGTTTTTAATTCGGCTTCTACTAAATACTCCAAATACTTTGACATATAAATGTTGGGATTATTAATAGCGTCAGCATATTCAGAATAATCTCCCACGGTATATGAGGTCAAAAAGGTTTGAAGCAGAGACTCATAATAATCATTTCTTTGACTAGTGAGTATGTCCTCAACAGTTATCATATAATAGAACTCATATCCCTTTGTACCTCCGGTAAGTACGTTTGCGGAAGTTTTGCCATCTGTAGCTGTAAATAGGTCAGTAGAAGGCGTTATTGCTGAACCGGTATATTCCACGAATATGCCTTCGTTTTGTACTACACTGTCACACCATTCAATAACAGCATCCGGTTTGATAACAAACTTACCGTTCGAGCTAAAGGTCACATCATAGTGAGTTTGAAGGGCAATATATTCGCTATTATTAGGATCACAGTTCAGAATAATGGGATATGTTGTAACATCTCCGTTAACTTGTTCATCTCCTAACTTTACAGTTAATACGTTGCTTGCGTTCTGAAGAAAGCTGCTCAGTTCACTATCTTTTCCCCCTGATATTTGATTATATTTAACTGTAACACCAAATTGTTCTACTTGATCATAGAACAAACCAGAAGTCTGAAGCAGATTTATTAGTGTCAAAGCTTCATAATTGCCATTTACCATACTCAACGGCAAACTCATTTCTTCAACAAAAAACTCCACCTTTGCCTTGGATATATTAACTGTAACTTCATTGGTCTGTGCAGTTACTCCGTCTAAAGTAATGACACAATAATAGTTTCCGTTGTCAGCGATCTTACCGTCAAGGGTAAGGGTTCTGCTTGTTTCTCCGGTAATTGCTACTGTATCTTTATACCACTGATAAGTTGCGTTTGTTTTATTTTCTGCAGTCAATTTGATCTGTTCGCCGTCGTAGGGCTTTACGAGACTTCCTGTAACATCGATGTTTGAAACGGAGAAAGTCCACTTTGCATAGAGAGTGATATCTTCAGTTACTGTATCGGTGTCAAAATTCCACTCATTAATACAGGTGCTTTCCTTATACCAACCGACAAAGGTCAAGCCGCTCTTTGTCGGGTCAGCAGGTTTATCGATCATACTGCCTGTTGCTACTACCAATCCGGTCAGGTCATTGCTTCCGTCATCGAAAATAACTTTGCTGTTATTCGCGATAGCATCAATGCTTTCATTGTCAAGAGTAACTTGACCGGCGCTAACTGTATAACTGACTTTATCACCATCTACCTGTTCTGAAATGGTAAAAGGATTCGTTGCATTAGCCATCAATTCGGGAACGGTGGGGACAGAAGCAACATTCTTATCTGCCACCTTTTTGATATCCTCTCCGGTTAACGTAATAGATGATGCGCCGCTCGTAACCGTTAGTTGAGTTATATTTGTATAAGAAGATCCGGTATAGATGCCTACACTACCAAAAGATGCTCCCTCCAATACCGTATTTGCAGGTATAACAATAGAGGAAAGATTTAATTTTCTTACCGAATTACCGCTTATTGCATTTTTACCGAGAGTTTGTAAAGTATCGGGAAATACTATTGATGTAACCAATGTACAACTCTCAAAAGCATTATCTGCTACGTCTTCAACACCGTCAATTACCGCTATATCACCCGTTTTAGCTCTCGGACACATATAGAGTGTTTTGCCATCCGCGCTATATAGAATACCGTCTACAGATTTATATACTGAATTTCCGGGAGCTACCGTAATACTCGACAGCTTATCGTAACCTCCGTCATTTGAAGAGTTATAAAAAGCTTTATAATCAAAATCTGTAACAGTCGAGGGCAAATGGATAGATGTTAAATATGTTTTTGAAAACGCGTATCCTTCAATTGTAGTCAATCCTTCAGACAATGCTACAGCAGTAATTTTTTCACAACCATAAAAAGAAGAGTCTCCAATTGTTACAACACCTTCCGGAATATTTACCTTACCACTTCTTCCTCTCGGACACATCACGAGAGTTTTGCCGTCTTTAGTATAAAGAATTCCATCAATCGCTTTATAAGCGCCGTTGTTCTCATCAACAGTTATGGTTTTTAAATCCCCATTAAATGATGATGTTGATATTGATTCAACATTTTCGGGAATATGTACACTCGTAAGTTTATTTCCTGAAAAAGCATATGCGCCTATTGTTTTAACTCTTTCCGGAAGAACAAGACTGCTTATTGTGCAATTTCTGAAAGCTCTCTCATCTATTTCAAGTGGTTCATTACCGCCGTCTTCAAAAAATAACTGATCAACACCTTGAGGGTAATAGGTGGCAAAAGCTTCAAAACCAATATAAGTAACACTATTAGGTATTACAACTTCATTTAAATTTGTACTATCGTAGAAAGCACGTCTTTCAATGGTTTCAACCGTAGAAGGAAGAGTAATTTTTTTCAATGCAGAACTGGCAAATGGTCCGGCAGACGAAGCACCGGAACTTTTACATGTAATTACTTGAGTTCCTGGAGCAAAAATTACTTCTTCTATTTTGCAACTGGAAAATGCGTCGTCAGAGATATCTGTAGCACTGGCGGGGACAGTCAGCTTTTTTATATTTTCACAATTATAAAACGCATCATATCCAATAGTTTCAACACCTTCCGACAATGTCAGTGAATCAATGGCGCTGCAGCTACTAAACGCACTACTTCCAATACTCTTTACAGAGCCGCCGATATCCACTTTAGATATATTTTTATAACTGTAAAATGAGTATGTTCCTACCGAAGAAACACTCCCTTCAACAATTACACTTGTAATCTGATCTTTATATTGATCCCAACTCGGTCTTGTTGAACTCGACGAATAATCCGGCATAGCTCCGGTACCCGAAATGGTCAATGTACCATCAGCAGCCAACACCCAAGAAATATTTCCTTCTGATCCGATTGCAATGTCAGCAGCATTCGTATTTATGCCAAATACTGCCACAAGGCAGCAGAGCATCACAACCGTCAGCATCACGCTTAAAATCCGTTTTTTCATATCATTTCCCTCTCAAAAAGATTTTGAATTTTGTTTACTATTATTCTTTAAAAAATAGATAGTTAAGTTATATTATATATTATTTCATGTCATATGTAAATCATTTGGCGTAATTGGTAGCAAATTTGGCGTAATTGGTCATTTGATTATTTTGGACACACGATGTGCTAACATTTTTGCCCCACCCTATTGCAATTTGGTAAAATTTGTGTTATAATAAAATTGGTCAAGTATAGATACTTTGGCTTTGCATTCTGCTTATTCGGAGGATCGCTTTATGAAAAAGAATTCATTCTCCCGCCCGGCGCCGGGGGCGCCGAAGAGCGAGCTTTATCTTGATTTTCAACGCCGTGCGGATGCTTTTGTTGCGGAAAATATGGCGAATTTCAAGCCGCGTACCATCACGGGCACAAAGGTCATTCACGACTGCGTCTGGGGGACTGTTATGTTCTACCCCTGGGAGCTTGAGCTCATAGATTCTCCCCTTCTTCAGCGTTTGCGCCGCATCAATCAGCTTGGACTTGCGCAGCTTACCTATCCTTCCGCGCATCATTCGCGATTCGAGCACACGCTTGGCGTTGTTGCCGTCGTCGCGCAGATGATCGCGGGCGTCGCGCGCCACGATGCCGCCGTTATGGCGGGCAAGGAGCAGACCATCCCCGCATCGCATCAGCGCCGACTCCGACTCGCCGCGCTTCTCCACGACGTCGGACATTGCTTCTTCTCGCACTTATCCGAAACCATTTACGGCGAGATGCCCGCAATGAAGGAGCTCAAGGCGACCGAGCCGATGTTTGAGCGCGCTCAGCCGCACGAAATGCTCGGTTACATCATCATAAACACTCCCACTTTCGTAAAATGCTTCGGCGAAAGCCTCGGTTATCCCTTCGAGGATGGCGAGAATGCCGCCGAGCTGCTTGAAGAGGTCGGACGAATGATCGTCGGCGCTCCGCCCGAGGTCAAGGACGGCGTGCGCTACGTTTATCTGACCGAAATGATCAACGGTCAGTTCGACGCCGACGCGCTCGACTATCTCCGCCGCGACAGCTACGCGACGGGTCTTGCCCTCGGCTACCACATCGACCGATTCCTTTATAAACTCCGCCTCGCCGACCGCGTGTCCGACGACGGCACCGTCGAGCGACATCTGACCGTCCCCGTTTCGGGTCTGTCGACCGTCGAGGAAATGGTCTTCTCGAAGCTGATGCTCTCGAGATACATCTATCAGCACCAAAAAGTGCTCGCCGCAGAGTCGCTGATCGAGGATATGGTCGTCGGAATGCAGAGAAGCGGCCGCTTCTCGCACCCCATCGACTTCCTCTACCTTTGCGACAACGACATCTATTCGATCGGCGCGCCCTCGGCTGACAAGGCGCTTCGCCCCGCGATCACGGATTGGAAGCTTTCGGAGGAAAGCGATGTGACGGTTGGCGATATGGCGGCAAGAGTTCTTGCTCGCCGTCTGCCGAAAAAGGCACTCGTCATCAGCCAGTCGAATATCCATTCCGCGGGCGGGATCAACTCGCGCGACCTTGGAATTTCGGGTCTTGCGGCGGCTGTCAGCCTGCTCCCGCGACTCCGCGAGGAGATCCTTGAGCAGTCGCGCATCTATGCCGAAAAGCTCGGTATGCAGCGTCCCGAAATGTACGATATTCACATCGCGATCCCGCACATCAGCATGGCGAAGGATTACAGCCGCACGCCCGTCCTGACTTACGACGGCGAATTCATTCCGATGTCGGAGGCTGTCAATCTCAACGACTGGACGCGCTCCTTCGCGGGTCAGTCCTGGAACGCCTATATTTTTGCCGAGCCCGAGATCCTTCCCGCCGTCAGCCTTGCGGCTTACACGGTACTCGAGCGCAACGGCATCCGATGCAAGCGCGAAATGCTCTTCTCATCTCTCAAAGAATCCGATGCTATCGAGGCAGCAGCCGAGAAGCTTGGTATAAATTAAAAAACTAAAATATAAAAGTGAGGTAAAATCATCATGGCAAAGTTTGTATGTTCCGTTTGCGGTTACGTTCACGAGGGCGACGCAGCTCCCGAAAAGTGTCCCGTTTGTAAGGTTCCCGCATCCAAGTTCAAGGTAATGGAAGAGGGCGCGGCTCTCGCAGCAGAGCACGAGTACGGCATCTACGCAAAGACCGTAAAGAACAACCCCGACGTTTCCGAGGAAGACAAGAAGTACATCTTCGAGCAGCTCATGGCTAACTTCCAGGGCGAGTGCTCCGAGGTTGGTATGTATCTCTGCATGGCTCGCATCGCACACCGCGAGGGCTACCCCGAGATCGGTCTTTACTGGGAAAAGGCAGCTTATGAAGAGGCAGAGCATGCCGCAAAGTTCGCAGAGCTCCTCGGCGAGGACCTCGAGCCCAACATGAAGGCGACCACCAAGGACAATCTTGCATGGCGCGTTGACTGCGAATACGGCGCAACCGCAGGCAAGTTCGACCTTGCAAAGTGCGCAAAGAAGAACAACCTCGACGCTATCCACGACACCGTTCACGAGATGGCAAGAGACGAAGCTCGCCACGGCAGAGCTCTCGAGGGTCTTCTTAAGAGATATTTCAAATAATCTCTGAATCTTACATATGGAAATATGGTGCTGCTTCATTGACAAAACAGTGAAGCAGCACCTTTTTTATTGGAAAAAACCATCGAAAACCAATGATAAAAACCCGCAACCGATTGACAAATTGACGGCAATATTGTATAATTAAGTTAATAAATCAACCTCAAAAAGGAGAATCACCATGTTACAAGCAGGATTTGCAAGAGTTGATATCACACCGCCCTTTGGAAACGATCTTTCGGGTTATTACGAGCGCCGTCTTGCGGATGGGACGCTTGATCCGCTCTACCTCAACGTCGTTGCGCTGACGGTCGGTGAGGAGACCGTTCTTCTTATGGCTGCCGACTACATCGGCATCAAGATGGATGAAAACCTCAAGATCCGCCGTCTCATCTGCGAGCGGACGGGTGTGCCGGTCGATCACATTCTGATCGCCGCGCTGCATCAGCACACAAGCCCCTGCCTTTCCGATCCGGCAACGCGCGATACCTCGCTGCGCGACAAGAACTTCATCGACGTTGTCTACCGCCGCTTTGCGGATGCCGCACAGATGGCACTCGACGACAGAGCCGATGCAGAAATGTCGGTGTCTGCGCGTGACGTGGCAGAGCCGATCGCATTCGTGCGCCGATATTTTACAAAAGAGGCGGGCGTTGTCACCAATCCGAGCTCGAAATTCACGCTGACGGGTCGCTGTGCCGAAGCCGACAACACGATGCGACTTGTTCGTTTTGCGAGAGCAGACAAAAACGACATTGCGATCCTCAATTTCTCCACCCACCCCGACGTCATCGGAGGCACCAAGTGGTCTGCCGACTGGCCGGGCTTCGCTCGCCGCTTCCTCGAGGAGGACATTGCGGGCACGTCCTGCCTCTTCTTCACGGGCTGTCAGGGCGACTCCAACCACTACGATTACTTCCTGCCGAAGGAAAAACGCCTCCGCGGCAAGCGTTACGAGCACAGTGCATTTATGGGCAGAACGGTCGCCGATGCCGCAGTTGCAGTTTGGAACGAAATGACTCCCGCGGCGGGCGACACGATCTTTGCCGAGTGCCGCACCCTTTACACCCTCACGAATACCGAGGGCATTGAAAAGTACGATGAGTGCGTCGAGTGGGTCAAGGACTACAAGGCGGGAAAGATTCCCGCAGACTCTTACACAATGGCAGAGCGCGCATTTTGCTATCGCGTGGCTGCCCTTCGCGCGCAGCCCATCTTCCGACCCGTGCCCATCACAGTCATAGGCGTGGGCGGCGTGGTCTTCGTCGGCTTCGGCGGCGAGGCGTTCACCTCATACGGAAAGATCATGCGCGATCTTTGCCCCGACAAGTTCGTTGTTTCCGTGGTCTGCGCCAACGGCTACGAGGGTTATTTGCCGACCGCCGAGGCATTCGGTCAGGGCGGCTACGAGGCTTGCTCCTCATTCTTTATGCCTTCGCTCGAGGAAGAGATCGTCAGCGCGGCGAAGGAAATGCTTGAAAATTTGAAATAAAACGAGGTTTCGATATGAAAAAGATTGGATTTGTTGATTATTTTATCAGCGAATGGCACGCAAACAACTATCCCGCGTGGATCGACCGCATCGCCGCCGAAATGGGCGTGGATTACAAGGTCGCCTACGCTTGGGCAGAGCTTGAGACCTCGCCCATTGACGGTCTCACCACCGCCGAGTGGTGCGAAAAATTCGGCGCGGAGTCCTGCGCGACCATCGACGAGCTTTGCGAGAAGAGCGACGTTATCGTAATTCTCTCGCCCTCGAATCCCGAAACGCATCTGCGCTATGCCGAGGCGGTTCTGAAGCACGGCAAGAGGACCTATATCGACAAGACCTTCGCGCCCGATTCCGCCGTCGCAAAGGAGATTTTCGCCCTCGGCGAGAAATATGGCACTCCATTTTTCAGCACCTCTGCTTTAAGATACGCCACCGAGCTTGACGCGGTCGACGCGCCCGACAGTCTGCTCGTGACGGGTGGCGGCTCGAATCTTCCCGAGTATTTCATTCATCTCGGCGAGATGGTGGTAAAGAAGATGGGCGCAGTCAAGTGCGTCAAAGCCACCGCGAACGGCAGCCAGTGGATAATTCAGGCAAAGACGACAAGCGGCAAGGATGCAACGATGATCTGGGGCGCCTCTATGCCCTACGGCGCGTATATGACCAAGTCCGGGAAAGAGACTTGGAAGTCGCTGAAATCCCCCTTCTTTGACGGACTTATCGCGGATATGCTGAATTTCTTTGAAACGGGAAAGGCAAGCTTCGACTGCGCAGAGACGCTCGAGGTCATGGCTCTCCGCGACGCAGCTTTGGCTGCGGTCGAGACTCCCGGCGAGGAAATTGAGGTTTGATATTGTCAAAAGGCTCGACAAGAATATAATAATTTTCAAAAAGCGCTATGAGGGTTTTCTCATAGCGCTTTTTTGTGATGATTGGAAGGAGATAGAACTATATTACCGGTCTTCTAAATTTAAGC
Source organism: Clostridia bacterium (assembly GCA_017415485.1). Taxonomy (GTDB): domain Bacteria; phylum Bacillota; class Clostridia; order Oscillospirales; family CAG-272; genus CAG-390. The sequence goes on along the minus strand of JAFQGP010000016.1, from coordinate 25,639 downwards.
CCTCCCGCAAGCGGGAGGGCCACGGTGGGTATACAGTGCCCAAGCGAAGATTTTATGCCGTATTGCGCGACCATAGGTCGCGCAGGGTGACAGAGCGCAATACTTCCCTACAATCGGGAAGTATTGACTCTGTCCAAACAGGAGAAGCAGAGCTTCACCTGTTTGAAGCACGGAAGCAAAAGCTGAAGCTTTTGCATTAGTTCGAGACTCCGTCTCGAGCTCTGCCACCTTTTGAAAAAGGTGGACGAAAACTTTCCGTGGCGCTTTTTTCATCGTTTGGGATAGAAAATATGTCGCTCAAGGCAACTCACACAAAAAAATTATATAAATAGGTAGAAAATCGTCAAAAAATGCACTTGAAGAGCGATGAAAAAAGTGGTAAAATATTGGAGTTATTTCAATAAGGAAGAAGGATCAGTTTATGGATTCGTTTATTTTCGCTCTCTCCGCTGTTGCGCCGATCGTTTTGGCTGTAATTGTCGGATATTTTTTCAAAAAGATCGGTATGATGGACGAGGATTTCGCCAAAAAGGCGAACAAGCTCGTTTTCCGCGCGTTCATGCCCGTTATGCTCTTCGTTAATATCTACAAGATGTCGCTTTCCGACGTCGATCTCGGCTTCATCGGATACTGCCTCATCGCGCTTTTCATCGTTTTCGCGCTCTCCATCCCCGCTTGCATGATGATCGCGGGCAAAAAGGACCGCGTCGGCGTTCTCGTTCAGGCTATTTTCCGTTCGGGTTACTCCCTGATCGGTATCCCCCTTGCAGGCTCGCTTTACGGCGATGAGGGTATGATGGCGGCAACCATTCTTTCCGCCGCGCTCATTCCTTGCTTCAACGTTCTTGCAGTAATCAGCCTTTCCGCTCTCGGCAACGACAGCGGTGAGAAGATTTCGCCGAAGAAGATCATTCTTGACATCATCAAGAACCCCCTCATCATCGGTATTTTCGCGGCACTCGTTTGCGTTGCGGTTCGAACCTTCGTACTCGAGCCGATGGGCATCACCTTCAAGCTTTCGAACATCACGCCCCTTTTCCAGGTGCTTCAGTATCTCGCAAACCTTGCGATACCGCTCGCGCTTCTCGTTCTTGGTGCACAGTTTGAGTTCTCGGCAGTTGCCGCGCTCAAAAAGGAGATCATTTTCGGTACTCTCACCCGCACCGTGATCGTTCCCGCTCTCGTTCTCGGCGTGGCATTCCTCTTCTTCCGCGAAAAATTCAACGCCGCGCAGTTTGCAACCCTCGTTGCAGCCTTTGCGACCCCCGTTGCAGTCCCCAGCGTACCCATGGTTCAGGAAATGGGCGGCGACGTAACCCTCGCAGGTCAGCTCGTAGTCTGGTCCACCCTCGTTTCAGCCCTCACCGTATTCCTCGTGACCTTCCTGCTTCGTATGGGAGGAGCGTTCTAAAAGTTATATTCGCCTGCGGCGAGTTTTGAGTTATGATTGGCTACGCCAAGTTATGATGTGCCTGCGGCACAACTATAACGTTTGCGAAGCAAATTCATAACTGCCCGAAGGGCATCATAACTCTAAACTCTAAACTAAAATCCGCCCGAAATCCGGGCGGATTTTGCTTTTGTGTCTGCAAATATTTATGTAGACTAATTCACATATTTATGATATAATTATTCTGAAAAATATTGAAATCATCTTAACCGTTTTGTCTTTTCGACGACTATATATATGCAGGCGCCTGAAAACGGAAAGTGAGAAACAAATGGATAGTATAAAGCTTGAGCGGTTGATAGCCGAAAATATGAAGTCGATATTCGGCTTTGCTTTGACAAGGCTGGGGAATGTGACCGAAGCAGAATATCTTGCGAGCGATATTTTATATGAAATTATTCGGTCGGCACCTAATCTGAAAGATGAGGAACGATTTTACGGCTTTATGTGGAAAATTGCGGAGAATGTTTATATGGACTATCTTCGCAAAAAAGCGAAAAACGCAAGCCGTACAGCGGAGCTCGACGAAAACATTGCCGATGACTCCGAGTCTGTTTTAGATGAAATCGCCCAAAAAGAGGAACTGAATCTTCTTCGACGCGAGCTCTCGCTTTTGTCAAAACAGTATCGGGATGCAACCGTTTTGTACTATATCGAAAATCTCTCCTGCTCCGCAATTGCGAAAAAATTGCAGATCAGCACGGAAATGGTAAAGTATTATTTGTTCCGCGCAAGAAAAATTATCAGAGAGGGTATGAATATGGAAAGACTATTCGGTGAAAAAAGTTATAAACCCTGCGGGTTCGAAATTGATTACTGGGGATTGGTACAATTCAATCCAAACGAATTCAGCTCATTTCGGAAAAGAAAGATAAAGGGCAATATTTTGCTTGCGGCATACTACAGCCCGATGACGATTCAAGAGATCAGCATAGAGCTCGGCGTTGCGCTTCCTTACCTTGAGGACGAAATCAAGTTGCTCGTTGATCGTGAATATCTTGTCTGCAACAATGGAAAATATCTGACCAATATCCCGATCTTCACGCTTGATTGCACGAACACGATCGATGAAAAGCTGAAAGAGCTTATCGAAGAAAGCGCACGAAAACTTGTTGCCGTGACGGATGAGTTTGACGCGCGTTTTGAAAACAGATTTGCAAACACCAATCTCGCACGTTGGCAAAAAGTTTTAATGTGTATGCACTTCGCATTGATGGAAAGCGAGAAGACTCTGAAAAGTAAGTACGGTAAAACAGCCGAGAACGGTAAGGGTGTGATCTGGGGCAGAAGCTTTGAGTCATCTGTTCAAGAAAAATTACCCCAGGGTATTCAAGGAATTTATAACGGGTGCGAGTCAAGCGATAAACGCGGAAGTGTTATAGCAATGAATTTCAGACAAACGCTGAATGCCCAGCATTTTGATTATGGCATGACTGATCCCATAGTTTGCACAGCGGTCGATTGCTTTGAGTATTTGCCGAATGATTGGCAGAAAGTGCTGGACGAACGCGGTTACGCAAAGAACGGCAAGGCGAATTTTGCAGTATGGTCATACAAAGAATACAATGAGCTTCAGCAGATCCTGCATGAGTGCATCTCCGTTGTTACGGATTTGAACAGAAAAACTGCCGAGATTGCCGCAAATATAACTGCGGATCTTGCTCCTACTCACATCCGCCAAACCGCAGAATACGTCGGCGCATTGGTTTACCGCTTCTATTCAATAGATAAATTGGTAAGCAAGCTGTCTGAAATGGATTGGATAAGCCCGGTCACAGATAGCGATAAACCTGCCATTTGTGTTGTAAAATATTAATTAAATTCCGCCGAGAGTAACAGACCGTTACTCTCGGCGGAGGTATTTTTACATTATTCGTCGTAAAAAGTGTGATGATCTTACATTTTTTCGTTGCAATTTTTGTAATTTTGGGAAATAATGAAGCGAAGACTCTTTCGTGCGGCAAAGGGTGAAGGAGCGAAAACCTCCCCTGTTAGGGGAGGTTTTACTCCTTCCAAACGGGCGGCGGGGCGCCGCCCGTTTGAAGCGCAGGGGGAGTTTCGCACGGCTCTGGCGGTTTTCCGAAGGAAAATGGAGGCGGAAGCCGACAAGGCAGAGTCGACTTTTGCCGTAGGCAAATATGTCTGCGGAGCGCGACTTAAGGAACTTTTTGAGAAAAGTTCCTTAAGAATCTTCAAAAACTTTCCCGCTGCTGTTGTTTTTTTGATCGAAAATTTCCGCGTGCGGAAATTCACCTTCAAACTTCGCCGAAGGCGAATCTTAACTCGCGCATCGCGCGATCATAACTTGCGCGCAGCGCAACAATATCTCGGCGCAAGCCGATCTTAACTCGCGCAGCGATCTCCTCATCCCTCCGCCTGTGGCGGAACATCTCCCGTCCCCTGCGCGATAGTAACCTCCGCCACAGCCGAAGGCTGTATCTCCTCCTCATCCCCCACCGTCGGCGCCGTCATTATCCCAAAACTGACCGCTATGGCATTATTCACCCTGTCCATCATCTCATCGTCAAGATGTCCCATCCGCTCGCGCAGGCGGCGTTTGTCAAGTGTACGTATCTGCTCGAGAAGTATCACCGAATCCCGCGCGAGTCCCGCGCGCGAGGCGTATATGTCGATATGTGTCGGCAGGCGTGTTTTGCTCATTCTCGAGGTGATCGCGGCGGCTATGACCGTCGGACTGTATTTGTTCCCTACATCGTTTTGTATTATCAGCACCGGGCGCAGGCCGCCCTGCTCCGAACCGACTACGGGCGAAAGATCTGCATAATATATATCCCCTCTGCGGATCTGCGAGTTCATTTCCTTCATCCTTTCCTTGTGGGCTTCTATTGATATTCTTGCCATCAAATACGCCATCTTAAACATTTGACGGAAATAATGACAATGGAAATTTTTCCTCATTGTCATTATATGTCGGAAGAAAAGATATTGACTTTCGCCGCTTTAGGTGATATAATTATAAAAAAACTACCTACGGAGGCAGAAAATGAATTACTGGACACTATCGAAGGATAACATATACGTCGCCGCGCACCGCGGATGGAGCACCGTTTACCCCGAAAACACCCTGCTCGCGTTCCGCAAGGCTATCGAGATCGGCGTTGACCAGATCGAGACCGACGTCCGCATCACCCGCGACGGCGAGCTCGTCTGCATCCATGACGCGACCGTTGACCGCACCACAAACGGCACGGGTAAGGTTTGCGACAAGAATCTCGCAGAGCTCAAGACCCTCGACGCGGGTTCCTGGAAGGGCGCGGAGTTCGCGGGCGAAAAGATCCCCACTTTCATTGAATTTATGGAGCTTGTCAAGGATCATCCCACAATGACCCTCGATATTGAGCTCAAGGAATACCCCGTTGACGGACGTGACGAGATCGCCTTTGACGTTTGCGACCGCGTTATGAAGATCATCGACGACTACGGCTTCACAGACCGCGTTGTTATCAATACCTTCAACGGCAAGCTTCACGAGTATATGGAGGACAAGTACGGCTCCAAATACCGCCGCCACATCTACTACCCCCTCACCCACATGGGCAAGGTCAAGCGCGACCCCTACACCTCCAGTGCCTACTGCTGCTGCATGTTCCGCGCGCTGTATAGCCCCATCAATATGGCGACGAAGGAAGAATTCGACCGCATGGCAGCCCTCGGGATCCAGCCCTGGGCACCCGCAGGAGTCAAGACTCAGGAGCACGTTGACGAAGTAATCGCATGCGGCGGCACGCTCATCACCTGCAACAATCCGGATGAGATTCTGCAGTTCCTTCGTAACAGGGGAAAGCATCAGTAAGTTGCTAGTCGCTAGTTGCTAGTTGCTAGTTGAAGGTAAATTTTCGCGAAGCGAAAATTTTCATCAATAATTTTGTGCTGTTCTAATGCAACTTCGCATTTTCAAAATTAATACAAGTAAATAAAAAATTCTCGGATATTTTGAAGTAAAAACTTCTTGATATCCGAGAATTATTATTTAATTATTTCCGAGCAACGCGAGAAAATATTCCTTCACTCTGCACTCTGCATTCTGCACTCTGCACTCTTTACGCTCAGTCTTCGTCAACGAGCAAAATCCTACCCTTCACCGCTCCGGGTGTAAGATAGAGCTCAAACGCATCCCACGCCTTTGCGAGGGGGTATTTTGCGAAAACGAGGCCGTCGTCGTACTTGAGTCTGCCGTCGCCGAAGCAAGCGGCGGTGAGCTCCCATTCCTTGCCCGGGAAGGGCGCGGAATAGCTCATCCAGGAGCCGACAAGGCGGAATTCCTTGCGGTTGAGGTTTTCCCACATCTTGGGTGTGAAGGTGACGTCGGTGTGGGGGGTGCCGATGAAGCAGACGTGAGCCTTGTTTGCCGCAAGCTCGAACGCCATTTTCATAGTTACGGGGCTTCCCGCGGTCTCATAGACTGCGCCGAATCCCTGACCGCCCGTGTATGCCTTGATCTTTTCGGCAAAATCGGGGTCGGTGGAGTTGAATCCCTCGTCCGCGCCGAGCTTCTTTGCGAGCTCAAGTCTTTCGTCGAGAATGTCGATTACGACGACCTTCTTCGCGCCGAAGATCTTTGCCCACTGCGCGGTGAAAAGACCGATCGTACCGCCGCCGCAAACGGCAACGTACTCGCCGCCCGCGCACTCGTTGAGGAGCACGCCGTGGAGAGCTACGGTCGAGGGCTCGAACATCGCGCCCTGCTCGAAGGAAACGCTCTTGTCAAACTTGATCGCGTTCTGCGCGGGGATGCAAACGTACTGCGCAAAACTTCCGTTTTCACGCGAGCCGATGAAGGAATAGTGCTTGCAGAGGGAGTAATTACCCTTCTGACAATCGCGGCACTTTCCGCAGGGCTTGAGAGGCGCACCCGAAACGCGGTCGCCGATCTCAAATCCCTCAACGCCCTCGCCGAGAGCCGCGATCTCGCCCGAAAACTCGTGACCGAGGATGATCGGGAAGAAATGCGCGCCGCCGTGGAGCACACGCGGAATATCCGAGCCGCAGATACCGCTCGCACGGACTCTTACAAGCACCTCACCCGCCTTCGGGGAGGGCTTTTCTGTTTCTTTATACTGAAGATCTCTGTCGCCGCAAAGCACGGCTGCCATCATTTTTTCGCTCATTTTATGTTACCTTTTCTTATTTAATGTACGAGATAAAAACAGAATTATATCTCAAATCATCTTACGAGCTCGTAGGGGACGGCGCCTCGACGTCCCGAGCTGCACAGAATTATTTATTTGATTAAATTAGATGCTATTATAAAATTATTCCAGTAGGGACCGACGTCCTCGGCGGTCCGAGCCCAATGAAATTATTGCTAAGTATTAAATCAAGAAAATATAATTATGTTTTCTAAATCATACCAAATATATAATTTAATGCCCACGGACCGCCGAGGACGTCGGTCCCTACAGGTATAATATTATTTTGAATTACTAAATAATGTTTTATATAAATCTATGTGCTGTAAGGGGACGTCGAGGGCGCCGTCCCCTACGGGTTTGTGCGTATATTTGACAATTGCACTATATCAAGAAAGCAGAATTATTAATTAATTTTACTCCTCACAAGCTGCCTTGCGCTGAAGGATTGCCTTGAAGATCGCGGGGTCGAATTTGACTTCGCGGTTATATGTGTAAAGTCCGTTGACTTCCTGCTCGACGTCGGTGAGCTGGGTGTAGCAAAGTCCGCCGATCGCGGGGTTGTCGAGGAGGGCGTCGGTCAAGCCGCGGAATCTCTCGATAAATTCCTCGCCTGACTTCGGCGCGTTGCCGTAGCCCCAGCCTGCTCCCTCGGGAGCCCAGCGGATTCCGCCGTACTCGGAAACGAAGGTGGTGGTGTAGCCGAAGTGGTTGCGCGGCATACCCTGGAGAGTGCCGTTGACTCTCATATCCTCATATCTCGCGCGGAAGGTCTCGGGATTCTGATCGTAGTCGTGAACGTCCATGAAGTCGGAAACGTGGTGAACGTGGGTCCATCCCGATGTGTCGATGTAGGCACGGGTCGGGTCGAAGGAGCGTGTCACTGCGCCGAGAGCGCGGACGAAATCGGGATCCTGATTCTTCTGCGTTTCGTTGAGAGGACACCAGCCGATGATGGAGGGATGGTTGAAATCGCGCTCAACGCACTCGACCCACTCGGGAATGAAGTTTGCCCAAGCGTCAGCGCGCGCGATGTCGAGACCCCAGTTGCCGTGCTCGCCCCAAACGATGTAGCCCTCGCGGTCGCAATAGTAGAGGAATCGGGGCTCAAAGATCTTCTGGTGAAGTCTTGCGCCGTCGAATCCGCACGCCATCGAGCGCTTGATGTCGCTCAGAAGCTCCTCGTCGACCGAAGCGGTGTAGATTCCGTCGGGATAGAAGCCCTGGTCGAGGATGAGTCGCTGGAATACGCACTTGCCGTTGAGATAAAGGAATCCGTCCTTGACCTCGACCGAGCGCATACCGAAATATGTCTTGACCTCGTCGTCGCCGACCGAGATGGTCATATCGTAAAGTCTGCCCGCGCCGATCTCCCAAAGGTTGACCTCGGAGAGCTTGACGGTCACGGTTGCCATACCGTTCGAAACGCCTGCCTCGGCGCCGCCTGTGCAGTTTCCGCCAAAGCTTGTCTTGACCGAAACATTCTTGCCCTCGCAGCCGATCGTGCTGACTGCGACGGTGACGGTGCCCGAGTGGATGTCGGTGTAGATCTTGAAATTCTTTATGTAGGAAGCGGGAACGCGCTCGAGCCATACCGTCTGCCAAATGCCGGTGGTTCTTGTATAGGAGCAACCGTGGGAGGCATACTCGGGGCACTGCTTGCCTCCGGGCTGATTGTGGGTGCGGATGACGTCATCGGCGCAGACCGTGATGATATTTTCGCCCTCACCGAGAGCATCGGTGATGTCTGCGTTCACGGGAACGTAGCCGCCGACGTGGTTGACGACGTTTTTGCCATTGACCCATACCTCGGTCTTGTAGTCGCAAGCGCCGATATGGAGCAGGATGCGGTCAGAGCCGTTATTCCAACCTTCGGGAAGTGTGATCGCACGGCGATACCAGACGCACTCGCAGAAATCGGTGTGGCCAAGACCCGAAAGCACGCTTTCGCGGCAGAAGGGGACGGTGATCTTCGAGTCAAGCGCGGCATCGGCGTGGTAGAGCTTGCGCGCTCTGCCCGAGCGGCTGTAATCCTCGTGGAATTCCCACTCGCCGTTGAGGTTTACCCAATCGGCACGGTAAAAATCAGGACGCGGATGTTCGGGACGCGGAATATTCATCATAGTTTTTTCCTCGCTTTTTATAGATTAAGGATTATTTTTATCCACTATATATGATACCAAATTTTCGCGCGTTTGTAAAGAGGGTTTGGAATATTTCTGAAAAATAATCGGGACTGAGCCTTGATCTGTGGCTCAGTCCCTTGATATTTTACTGCTTCTTCTCCTCGGTCTTTGCCGGGGGGATGTAGGGCGGGGAGTCGGGGGCAACGCCGGGGATGCGGATGGCTGCGCCCGCTTTGATCTCTATGTTCGGATTGAATGCCTGAATATCCGCGGGCGCGATATTGTAATGCTTGGCGATATTTTCAAGCGTTGCTCCTTCGGGGACGGTGTAGGCGGCGAACGGTATCTTATAAAGCTCGCTTGTCACGGGATAGGGGATCTTTAACTGCATTCCCGTCGCAATTGCCTCAATGTAGTTGAAACGCTTGATCATATCGGGCGTGACGCCGTAATGCTTCGCGATATCCTCGATCTTGGCGGTGGGCTCGACGGTGTAGATGGTATGCGGAACCTTATAATCTATCGGCACTTCCTTGGGGCTTGGAATTTTCAGAACGGTGCCCGCGATGATCATGCCGTTTGTGATGTTGTTGTAAATGAAGATATCCTCGACCGAAACGCCGTAATAGATGGAGATGTCACCGATCCTTGCCGTGGGCTCTATGCGATATTCCCTGAAGGGCACGGCATATGCCTTTGTATCCGGGCTGACGCCGGGGATCTTCAGCAGCTCACCGACCTTGATCGCGGTGATGTTGTTGTAGGCAAGGATATCCGCCTCGGAAATTTTGTAATGATCCGAAATATTCTTAAGCTTCGCTGTCGCCTCGACCTTGTAGGTCGCAAAAGGAACGGCATAGGGGACAGCCCTCTGCGCGGCATAGGGGATCTTGAGCGTTTGGCGCACCAAAAGATCTTCGGGCTTGTTGAAGGCGAGGATATCGGCGACGGGGACCTCATAATAGCGCGCGACGTCCTCGAGCTTTGCCGTGGGCTCGACGGTGTAAGTGGAGAAGGGAACCTTGTATGCTTCCTTTTTGCTTGCCTCCGCGCCGGGGATCTTCAGACCGTTTTCCGTCTGCAGGGAAACCGAGGTGTTTCCCGATTCGTCCGCGGTGGCAACGAGATTGTTGTAGATGATGATATCCGCCTCGGGAACGCCGTAGTATTCCGCGATGGCGGAAAGCCTTGCGGCGGGCTCGACGGTATAGGTGGCGTGCGGAGTTACCGAATCGATAACGGTGTCGCCGTCTTTATATGCCATAGATGCGATGATCTCTGTTTGCGCGCCCCATTGGGGGGTGAAAGTGATGACGCTGTCGCGCGCGGCTTTGATGGTGATGGTGATGGACTGATCCTTCGGGATCTCCACGGTGTAATAGGTGTTGTCATTCACCCCGATCTTGCAATAGCCCTTCGAGGCGGTGCCGCGGGAGGTTATTGTGAAAACGTGCATATCCTCATAAGCAAGAGGAGCGACGAGGGTGTTATTTGCGGTGTTTGTGACCTCCACGGTATAATAAGCACCGACGAGGGTTGAATTTTGCGCAGAAATATGCTTAAAGAACAAAGCGTAAGCCGACGAAGCCATCATGGCGGCGCAGGCAAGAATGGTCAAGAAGAATAAAGTCATTTTTCTGCAAAACGCTTTTTCCGTAAGCCTTTCGGTATTCAATTTCGCGCCTCCTTTCGGCTTTTTCTTATTTCAGCAATCAAAAAGCATAACTTCTTACTTCTTCCCTCTTACTTCTTACTTCAAGTTGTGCCCTTTGATTGCCGCCCATCCCCCGGGTGGGGGATGGGTGGCTGAAAAATCAAAAATTAGTAAAATATTATTATTGCGCAGCTATCCACTCGTCGATGGTAGTATACACATTAGTTCCATCAACTATTGTATTGACAGTACCCTGAATATTGAATGTGCTCTTTGATGCAGCACCGGTGATTGCAGTCAGATCGAGAGTATCAACTACTGCACCTTCAGCAATTGTAAGGTTAATACCTGAGTTGTTGTTTGCAACGATCTTTGTAACATAAGATCCACTGTTGATTACTGTTGCTCCTCCGTTAGTTCTACCGCAAGCATAGATAACATCAGCGGAAGAATTGTTCAGCTCAACATAAGCCTTGCCCCAAAAGTTGCTACTTGTATGCTTTCCAGTATAAAGACTTCCGAAAGTGCTGTTATTAGCAATCAGTTTTGCTCCATTTACAATGGCGATATCATATACCTCTGCTGTGGCATGATCATCACAAAGAGCAGAAACGGTGGTATTTTTTACCGTACAATTGTTCATTGTTGCATTACCATAAATGCTCATAGCAAAATACTCATTATTCACAGAACCGGTTGCTTTGATATCAACAACTTTTACATTGTTAAATTCGGAATTGTAGTTGGTGCTACCAGTTGAGGGATTGTAATAACCACTCATAATCATCTGAGAATTTCCTGTAAATGTAATGTCATTAACGGTTGTTTTTGCACCATTTGAAGAAGCGAATACTATGCCATTTTCGGGCATGTTTCCAATACTTCCCCATCCTGGAACATAAGTTGCAACACCTGTAACAGTATGACCGTTACCATTTACTGTATAAGCATCAGTAGCGTTATAGTCAGCAAAGAAGGATTCATCAGCAATCGTTGCGTCGCCAGTGAGAGAATAAACATTACCGTCTTTGTTCAAAGCACCGGAATAATAAGCTTCTTTATCATACTGATCGTCGAAGCTATCCTTCTCGTAAGTAAACTGAGTTGCAAGAACGTTGATACCGAAAGTGAGCTGAGGCGCAACACCGGCATGGTTTGCCTTGTTATCGACCCAAGTGGGCATTGCTACAGCAAAAGCAAATGCCTGAGATTCGCCTTCTTTAAGAACCAAATCTGTGGCAACGATGTCACCGAATCTGTTTACAGAGGTGTTGGAAGTGCCTGCACCAAAGCCGTCGTTAAAGTTTCCGGCAAGTGAAATATCGATAATTTCAAGGATCTTTTCTCTATCCCAATCGGTGAAAGAAAGGCTCTGGGAAGTGAAAGTATAGAGATAATCAGAAAGCTTGAAGGTGCCGCCTTCGATATTAGCAACGGTAGTTTCCGAAACTATCGCTGTAGAAAGCTGATACTTGAAAGCGAGCGAGCCATTGTTGCGGATACGGATCGCCTTGGTTGCTACGTAACCGGGTTCAACATCTTCAAGCTCGATGATGGGCTGGCTCAAATCAAGTGCAGTCCAAGTCCAATCGTTGGGGTTAGCGGAAGCGCCGCCTGCGTTGAGTGTTCCGACTTCAAGAACTACGTCAAGATTACCGGATTTGATAACATTGTTTACCGAGCTTGCGCTATCAGTAAACCACGCATAAGTGGTGCCGAGAAGCATTGAGAAGCAAAGTACGAGGGAGACTATACTTGCAAGCAATGCTCTCTTTGTTGTCTTATTCGTCATTTTGTTTTACCTCCTAAGTAATATATTTTTGTAAGACGAATATATAAACAGCTTTTAGCTGTCAATATCTTTATTCTCGGGCTCAGCGTTGCTCTTGCCCGTGAGCTGTTCCTTGAGTGCCTGAAGCTCGCGCATCATTTCCGCGGACTGTCTGCGTTCTTCCTCAAGCTGCTCGCGCTCCGCGCGGAGGGCGGCAAGCTGCTCCTCCCTGTATTTGCGGAAGATTTTGATGCAGTTCCAGCCTTGATAAAGTATAAGAAGCAGAAAAGGAACAAAAATGCAAAGAATATAGCCGGGTGTCGTTTTAAGAAACTGAAAAAACGAGCCCACCTTCGGTATCCTGCCCGAATATTTGCCGAGAACGTAGGGGTACGTGACCGGGGTCTCGTCGTTTGTGTCTGTCGTTGTACCGTAGGTGATGAACGCGGGCTCGCCGTATTCATTCGTCACCCTTTCCCTGATCTTGTGCGTCACCGTGTCGCCGAAATTGTTCGGGTTTTGCGAGGTATATGCGATTATATCGCCCGCCTGCAGGGTGGAGGGGTCACAGTTCTTGACAAAAACAATGTCGCCCGCGTCAAAATCCGTTGCGCTCATAGAGTCGGATCGGACGATGAAGAATTTGTATCCGAAAATGCTTCTGTTCGCCTGGTCAAAGGTGTTGACGGAAATGAAAGTGAAGATCATTATCCCCACCGTTGCAACAACAAGCAACCACACAAGCACCGTGGATATGATATTTAATGCCTTTTTCATTTTTTAATCGAATTCCTTGTCGGGGTTGTTCTTTTCCTGCACCGCGTCGGCGCAGAGGTCAAATTTGAGCTCCCAATTCTGCGAGAGATTGGTGCTTCCCTTGGGATAGTGGAATCTGATCTTCAGCTCGCGCCGCTCGCCGATCAGAAGTATATCATCAGCCGCGCCCGCGTTTTGCCTTGTCATATCCGATGCCTTGCCTTGATAAAGGATGTTATCCCCGTCAAAAACGGTTATTTCAAGTATATCCGCAAGCCCGCCCTCGACATTGTCAAGGTAGATCCGGTAATAGACCGCCCAGGTGCTCTTGTTTTGTATGTAAAAGTCCTTTTCGACCGTCATTCCGGGCTCAAACAGATATTCGCTTTCCTCGATCACCGGCTCGCCGCCGTTGAGATCGATGTTTATGATTCCCGTTTTGAAATAATTGCCCTCGACCGTGACCGTGGCATAAAACAGAGCATAGGTCGTTATGCAAAGTGCCGCGGAAAGCAGGATCACCGCAAAAATTCCGAAAGCGAGGCGTTTTGACGTGTTTCTTTTCATCGCTCGCCCTCCTCGCCGTACTCGCGGCGCGCGCTCTTTGAGAGCATTCTGCCGATCACGATCACGGCAAGCAAAAGCAGCAGCCAAAGCAGCGAATGGAAGCTGTCGCCCGTCGGGGGGCTGACAAGCTCACCCGTGTCCTCGGGATCCGCGGTCGTTTCCTCGGTTGTGATCTCCTCCGTCACTGTCGGTTCTGCCGTGACGATGGGTTCATCGGTATCGGTAGGTTCATCGGTCACGATGGGTTCATCGGTAGTTTCGTCTGTGACGGTGGGTTCGTCGGTTACAATGGGTTTCTCGGTCGTGTCGGGCTCATCGGTCACGATAGGTCTGGTCGTGTCGGGCTTTTCTGTGGTCACGGGAGGATTGCTTCCTCCGCTTTCCTCGACCCACCAGCGGAAATCCGCAACGAGCTCGCGGTCCATATATTCATTTCCGACACTCGTTTCGAGATAGACGGTGACGGTATAGACAAGATCGGTCGTTTTTTTGAACACCGAAGAGATGCGGCAATTCAGGCTTTCGGGCATATCGCGCATAAGTCCGTCATAAAGCGCGCCCTCGCCCGCAACCTCAACGCGGCACATAAGCACCTCAGCAAGTTTATCATAGCCCGCGCGTATATCGGCGCGGAAGCGGACAGTGACAGTTCCCCTGTGCGAGACCTCAACGAGATACTTTTTCGACTCGCTGTCGCCGGGGAAAAGATTCGGGGAGTTGAAAGGCGTGCTGTCCTCGGCGTGGTTTTTGTATATCGAGAGCACAGTTTCCTTCGCGCGCGAGGATGAAATGACTGTTCTGAGCGGTGAAGCATAAAGCCCCGATGGCAAATGCCCCGACGAACGCTCCGTTTGCGGCAAAATGTAGTTATCGGGAGCAACGCCCGATGCATTTTCGCCCCAAAAATGAACAAAAGCCAGCGCCGCCAGGCTGATTGCCAGCAAAATGCAAAGAATCACGATCAGAAAATTGATCTTTTTCAACCTATCCGTCATGATCCCCACCCCCGTATGGCATAATAATAATGTCAAATTTTCATAAAAGAGTTACTTTTACGAAAATGTTAATAAATGTCTGCTATAATTATATATACGCCAAGATAAAAAATCAATAACATTTTGTAAACATTTCAAGCTCTTGGCGCATTTTTGAATAAAAAATGAGGAAATATTGATGAAAAATGAATTTGACCGTCATTTTGAGGGATCCGCGACATTTGAAGAGGCTGCGGAGGGTTGGCTGAAGATCAAATCGACTGAAACAAAGGAATCGACCGCAGCGCAGTATCGGAGCATAATACAAAGCATTGCAAGAAGCGATGCTTGGAGAGATAAGCCGCTTTTATATATTAATGAAGACTTGTTGGCAGAGCTCGGCGAGGAGATCTTGCAAAGATATGAGCTTCGCACGGCAAAGCTTCATATTTTAACGATCAACCAAGTGTTAAAATATGCGTATGATTGCGGTTATATTCCAAAAATTATGAAAATGTCGCCCAAAACAAAGCCGTTTAAAGCTGTCCGCCCGCAGGTCTTTTCGGTTTCGGAGCAAAAAACGCTTACCGATTATTTACTTTCCGATCTCGATCTGAACAAATTGGGTGTTTTGATCTGCCTGTATTCGGGTCTGCGCTTGGGCGAGATATGCGGTCTTAAGTGGGGCGATGTTGATTTAAAAAGGCAAACCATCAGGATCGCACGAACCATACAGCGGGTCAGCAACGGCAACGGAAGCACTTATATGCTCACGGGAACGCCGAAAAGCGAATACTCGGACAGAGAAGTGCCCATACCGAGTTTTTTGAACGTTATATTGCAGCAACACGCCGCCTCGCCCGAGTGCTACGTTACAACGGGAACGCCCGTTTTTACTCAGCCGAGGACTTATCAGAATATTATAAAGCGCTATTACACGGAATGCGAAATCCCGCAGTATCATTTCCACACCTTACGTCACACCTTCGCAAGCCGCGCGATCGAGCTTGGGTTTGATCCCAAGTCTTTAAGCGAAATACTCGGACATTCAAGCGTCAAGATCACCCTTGACTTGTACGTTCATCCATCAATGGAAGCCAAAAAGAAGGAAATGGAAAGGTTCTCGGAATTTGTCAGACTTTCGTAAAAGTAACTCTTTTACGCAAGCAAGCGTTCCTTTCTGTGACTTTGGCTGTCACGGAGGCGCTTTATTTTTTTATGAAAGAAGGTGCGGCGTTGCGAAGAATTGCGATTTTGGATGACGAAAAAGAATATCTCGATTCAGCCCTCGCGCTCATTTCGGCATACCAAGCCGAACGTGGCGTTCGTTTCCTGGTGGAAAGCTTTTCAAGTCCCTCTGATTTCCTTGACAAAACAGAGCAAGGCGCGGATTATGACATCTTCTTTTTTGACATCCACATGCCCGGCATCACGGGAATGAACCTTGCGGCACAGCTTCGCGAGAAAAATACCGAAAGCCCCATCATCCTTGCCTCCTCCTCCCCCGACCTTGCCTTCCAGGCATTCGGCGTCAATGCGACCCATTATCTGCTGAAGCCTTATGCCCAAAAGGACTTTTTCGAGGCGGTCGATAAAGCTCTGCGTTCGCTTGGCGCGGAACACCCGAAAATTGTCCTTTTGAAGATATCAAACGGATACTGCAAGGTGTCGGCGGATAAAATTGTTTACAGCGAGTCCGACAACCACTATCAGCACGTCTGTATGCAAAACGGCGAATCGATGCGCGTTCGAGTGTCCTTTTCCGAGCTTTGCGAAAAGCTTGTGCCATTCGGTCATTTTTATCCCTGCGGAAAGACCTATATCATCAATTTCGACCGCATCGACAAGCTTCTTGCCGACAGGGTAGTGATGGAGAACGGTGCTGTCCTTTCCATCCCCCGCAGAACGATGCCCGATCTGAAAATTGCCTATCTTGATTATCTGAAAAAGATTTAAAACTCCTTTTGCCCTGCAGAAGGAGTTTTTTGTGACTGCGTCACGGAAAATCTGCAGAAAATGGTATATAATATAAATGGAAGAAAACAGAACAGATTTATCATTGACAAACGGCTTGGTTGGTGATATAATTATTATGTAGTATTATACAATCTTGGAGGAAATTAATTATGTCCAATCTTACAGGCAAGACGATCGTCGCGCTTGGCGACTCGCTTATTTACGGCTCGAAGCTCGGAAACGAGGCGACTTGGGTCAACAAGCTGGCAAAAAAGCACAATATGACAGTATATAATCACGGCATCAACGGCAACCCCGTCGCGCATCAGACCACAGAACCCCAGCGCGTTCCCATGTGCGTCCGCTATGCGGATATGGAGGACGGCGCGGATTACGTCGTTGTTCTCGGCGGCGCGAATGACAAGCGCCTGCACGTTCCGCTCGGCGAGATCGATTCCGAGGACACCTCGACCTTCTGCGGCGGGCTCAACGCCCTCATTCTCGGTCTGACCGCGAAATATCCGAAGGCGAAATTTCTCTTCCTGACCAACTATGACCGTTGGCGCTCGAAGAACAAGGAAGGCCTTTCCGACATCGACTACGTTGACGCAATGCTTGCGGTCTGTGCCCGTTGGGGACTCGTTTGCTTCGACAACTACCGTCAGGCGGGCTTCTCCTTCTACAATCCCGCGCAGTGCGAGTGGATCGACGAGGGCTGTGTGCTTGAGGGCAAATCTAACCGCCATTTCTCTGATGAAGGATACGATTTCCTTCTCACAAGATACGAGGCGCTTCTGGAGGCACTTTGATGAAAAGATTTTGGAGCCTTCTTCTCGCGCTGATGATGATCCTTTCCCTCTCGGCTTGTGCGGGTGAGGGCGAGGAAGTTACCGAAACCACCGAAAGCGGATCTGCCGAAGAGTTTGAACCCGCGCCCGATTTCACGGTCTACGACAAGGGCGGAAAGCCTGTCAAGCTTTCGGATATGAAGGGCACGCCCGTTGTGCTCAACTTCTGGGCAAGCTGGTGCCCGCCCTGCAAGGCAGAAATGCCCGAATTTGACGAGATCGCCAAAGAATACGAGGGCAAGGTCGCGTTTATGATGGTCGATCTGACCGACGGAGTGCAGGAAACACAAGAAAAGGCGCAGGCATTCATCGACTCGATGGGCTACACCTTCCCCGTTTACTTCGACAAGGACAGCGATGCGGCTTATAAATACGGAATTCAATCGATTCCCAATACATTCTTCATAGATGCCTCGGGCTGCGTTGTTGCCTATGCCGATCAGGCAATCGACGGCGACACGCTCCGCAGAGGTATATCGATGATCTACGCCGCGATCGAATAAATAAAAATCAAACAAAAATCTTAATCAATTTAATATTTATGGAGGTAATCTTATGAAAAAGATCAGATCTTTCTCTTTATTTCTCGCTCTGTTTCTCCTCTTTTCCTTTACCTCTTGCGTAGCCGAGAGCGGAGAAATAACGACGGATAATATTTCTACACTTAACACCGAAGTTATTGCGCAAGAAACCACCGCTGCGGAAGAAGATACCGCAAAAGAAACAGAAACGAACGAAGAAACAACATCACCTATGATCGACTTTGGCGGCATTACCGTGATAACCCCCGGAATCGCCGAAACCACCGAGCCGGTAACCACATCTGAACCCGAGGTTACGACCGAACCCGAGCCCGAAACCACTCCCGAGCCCGAGGTTACGACAGAACCCGAGCCGGAAACCACACCCGAACCCGAGGTAACGACCGAACCCGAGCCCGAAACCACTCCCGAGCCCGAGGTAACGACCGAACCCGAACCCGAAACCACACCCGAACCCGAGGTCACGACCGAACCCGAGCCCGAAACCACACCCGAGCCCGAGGTTACGACCGAGCCCGAGCCCGAAACCACGACCGAGCCCGAGGTTACGACAGAACCCGAACCCGAAACCACACCCGAGCCCGAGGTTACAACTGAACCCGAGCCGGAAACTACTCCCGAACCCGAGGTAACGACAGAACCCGAGCCCGAAACCACGACCGAGCCCGAGGTCACGACCGAGCCCGAGCCGGAAACTACTCCCGAACCCGAGGTTACGACCGAACCTGAGCCGGAGACCACACCCGAGCCCGAGGTTACGACAGAACCCGCGCCCGAAGAAACCACCGAGCCCGGGTACAGCGAATATGATCCCGCGCCCGATTTCATCGTTTTCGATGCAAACGGAAATCCCGTTCGTCTTTCGGATATGAAGGGTAAGCCCGTGGTGCTCAATTTCTGGGCAAGCTGGTGCCCGCCTTGCAAGGCTGAAATGCCCGATTTTGACAAGGTCAGCCGCGAATTGGATGGCGAAGTGGTCTTTATGATGGTCAACGTCTGGGATACACAGTCGGCGGCAGAGGCAATTATCGATTCAATGGGATACACCTTCCCCGTTTATTTCGATCTTTTGGAAGACGCGGTCAGCAAATACGGCATCGAATCGATCCCGCAGACCTACTTCATTGACAAATGGGGCGGACTTGTCGCATACGGCGTAGGCGCTCTCTCGGAAGCAGATCTCAGATACGGTATATCGATGATATACAACTGATGAATAATGAATAAAAATACATCAAAACAATAAAATATCAACCGAAAGCCTCCCTTGTTTCAAGGGAGGCCATCGGAGTATATAAAGAAAAAATTTTTAGGATATACGGAGAAGCAAAATGAAGAACATTATTGAAAAGCAGGGATTTATCTGCGACATGGACGGTGTCATTTACCACGGCGACAAGATCCTTGACGGCGTGCGCGAATTCGTCAACTGGATGCTCGATAACGGCAAAAAGTTCGTCTTTCTCACCAACAGCCCCGAAAGAACTCCCCACGAGCTTTCTATGAAGCTTGAGAGAATGGGTCTTTCGGTCTCTCCCGACCATTTTTACACCAGCGCAATGGCGACTGCTGAATTTCTGCACAGCCAGGCGCCCGGATGCACCGCTTACGTCATCGGCGAGGCGTCGCTTTCGAAGGCGATGTATGACCAGGGCATCTATATGAACGACGTCAACCCCGACTACGTCGTTGTCGGCGAGACCCGCACCTACTGCTTTGAAAAGATCGAAAAGGCTATCGCGCTCGTCAACGGCGGTGCAAAGCTCATCGGAACCAATCCCGACACCGTCGGCGTCACCGACCGCGGAATCATGCCCGCAACCGGTTCTCTCGTTGCCCCCATCGAGATCGCGACGGGCAAAAAGGCATACTTTGTCGGCAAGCCCAACCCCGTAATGATCCGCCACGGACTCAAGCGCCTTGGCTGTCACTCGGAGGACATCGCATTCATCGGCGACAGAATGGACACCGACATTATTGCGGGCATCGAATCGAACGTTGATACCATTCTCGTTCTTTCGGGCGTTACCGCGCGCGAGGACATCGGCAACTTCCCCTACCGTCCCAAATACATCTTCGGAGGCATCGGCGACATTCTGGAGGCAACAAATGAATAAAAAGTCCGGCATCAAAAAAGCCGCCGCGGCGATCCTTTTGGCGCTCGCGGCGGGAATGCTGACTTCTTGCCTGCCCTATCTCAATATCGACGAGATCACCCTCCCGCCCGAAACAAGCGGGATCACCCCCGAAATAACCACCGCAGTGGAAACGACCGCCTCCCCCGAGGTCACCACCGAGGAGGAGACTACTTCCGCGCCCGAAACTACCGAGGAGGTCACGACAGAGCCCGAAACCACTGTCGAGGAGACGACCGAGGAGATCACCACCGAGCCCGAGACGACTCCCGAACCAGAAGTGACCGAGACCCCTTGGAATCTCGTCCTCGTCAACCCCTGGTATCCCCTGCCCGAGGATTATGAATTCGAGCTTACGACTGTCACGGGCAAATACAAGATCGACTCGCGCTGTGCAGACGCGCTGAAGCAGTTCCTTGCCGATTGCAAGGCGGCGGGACACACGCCCTATATCTGCTCCGCTTACCGCACCTGGGACGATCAGGTCTATCTTTTCGATAAAAAGGTGAAGTCCTTCACCTCGAAGGGGTACAGCGAAGAAGAGGCAAAGATCCTTGCGGCAAAGGAGACCGCCGTACCCGGAACAAGCGAGCATCAGCTCGGTCTTGCCGTTGATATTCTTTGTCAGAGCCGCCCCTGGCTCGACGAAGGTCAGGCGAACACGGCAACGCAAAAGTGGCTGATGGCGAATTGCCACAAATACGGCTTCATCCTGCGCTATCCCAAGGGAACAACGCCCATCACGGGCATCATCTACGAGCCCTGGCATTATCGCTACGTCGGCGTCGAGATAGCCACCGAAATTATGACGAAGGGCATCACTTTCGAGGAATACCTCGGTCTCATCGGCGCGCCCGAAGAAACAACATCAGAGGAAACTATGATAAATGAATAACAGCAAAAAATTTGCTTTTAGGATCACGGCACTCTTGCTCTGCCTCTTCACAATATCCGCGGGACTTTCTTCCTGCGGATACTTCACCGAATCCTATCTTGCAAGCTTCACGGAAGGACCCTCGAAAACGCAGGAAAGAGTCGAATTCACATATCCCGAAATAATAGATTTCACGCCAGAAACTACTTATGTTCCCGAAACCATCGCAACCCCCGAAACCACCTCGGCTCCCGAAACTACCGACAATATCCCCGATGACGTTCAGGACAATATCTATCTTGCAATGATGAACAATGGCAGATGTGAGAAGCTTGTGGGTAAAGTCACCGTCACGGTCGTCACGGTCAGCGACGAGGTCAGCGCCTGGAACGACTCCGCGCTTTCCGAGCTTTCGGCATCGCTTTCGGCACAGGAAAAGGAGATCGAAGATCTCGCCGCATCCTATGGCAAGTCGCTCGACCTCACCTTCAGCTATCTCAACGCAAAGATCACGGGCGATGCCGCGAAAGGCGATTATTCAACGGAATGGATAGAGGCAGCCTTGTCAAATGCAGGGCTTCCGACGTTAAAAGAAGCGGGAAAACAGCTCGATTCGCAAAACGGCGCGGACTCGAATCCGATGATCTTCGCCCTCAATAAATCGGGAAGAGCCTACGCACAGCAGCAAACATCGAAAAACAACACCGAATTTGCCGTTGTGTTTTCTTCCGATCTTACATCATTCACGCACGAGTTTTATCACATTTACGGCGCGGAGGATTTCTACTTTCCCGAGCTTGTCACCGAGCTTGCGAACAATTATCTCACCGACAGCATAATGAACAGCGGCAAAACGACCGATCCCCTCACCGCCTTCATCATAGGCTGGGACGAGGAGATGGATGCCGAGGCACTTGAATTCTTAAAACAGACGAACCATCTGACAAATGATTATATCGTTTCGGAAAGAGAAAAACAATCGGTGACGGGATACGTGACCGATCACAAGCTGGGCTACGGCACCTACACAGGTAACCTCGAGCGCGGAACTCCCGATGGAGAGGGCGAGATAATTTACACCGACGGCGACAGATACAAGGGTACTTTTGACGGCGGATCGCTCCACGGCAAGGGAACGTATACCTGGGTCGATGGCGGTGTGTATGAAGGCGACTGGGTTCACGGTGAGCGCACGGGCAAGGGCAGCTACACCTGGCCGAACGGCGATCGCTTTGTCGGAAATTGGGTGAACGGCACCCGCACGGGAGAGGGCACTCTCACCTTCGCTGACGGCACGGTCTACAAAGGAAACTGGGAAAACGACGCTTGGAACGGCAAGGGCAAAATGACCTGGACTGATGGTTCCTATTACGAGGGCGACTACAAGGACGGCGACCGCCACGGCAAGGGCACCTTTCATTACGCAAACGGAAACGAATACGTCGGCGATTGGGTCAAGGGCGAGCGCGTCGGTCAGGGAACCTTTACATTTGTCGGCGGCACCGTTTACGTCGGTTCGTTCGTTGACGGTGATTTCAGCGGAAAGGGCAAAATGACCTGGACGGACGGCTCCTGCTACGAAGGCGAATTCAAGAACGGCGACCGCCACGGTCAAGGCAAATATACCTACGCCGCCGGCCACGTATACGTCGGCGAGTGGGCAAACGGCGACCGCAACGGCTACGGCAAAATGACCTGGGCAGATAGATCCTCCTACGACGGCAACTGGAAAGACAACAAACGCCACGGCTACGGCAAATACATCAACCAATACGGCCAAACCTTCGACGGCCAATGGCAGAATGATGTTTTTCAAGGATAAATAATATTTTGGGGCTGATCGAAAGATCAGCCCTCAGACTACCGACAAACGTATATTGTGAATTAACATATAGCAATATGCACACATAATGAGTAGAAAGCTGTGTTCGCACTCACAAAGCAGGGGTGAAGGGGGCGCAGCCCCCTGCACCCCTATTAGAAATTGCGAACACAGTTGCTTGACCATTATTGTGCAATTTGACATATTGTTTTTCCATAAACAAGTTTGTCAGCGGTTTGGTGGCTGATCGAAAGATCGCCCTTTCTTTATACAAAAATGAAGCCGTCTTTCGCTCCGTCATTCACAATTTTGGGTGATTTTTAGCATTTTGGGCGAAATCGGGCAAAATTTTGCAATAAAACTCTTTCATAAGTTGCAAAATTTTGCAAAAAGGTATTGACAAATGCATATAATTGTAGTATAATTTCTGCAATAACATTTTACTACGTTAAACAGGAGAAATATCATGAAGAGAGTATACAACTTTTCCGCAGGTCCTTCGATGCTTCCGCTTCCCGTGCTTGAGCGCGCCGCTGCCGAGATGATCTCTTATGGCGAAAGCGGCATGTCTGTTGCCGAGATGTCGCACCGATCAAAGGATTTTGAGCCCATCATTGAGAAGGCTGAGGCTGATCTGCGTAAGCTGATGAACATTCCCGACAATTACGCCGTGCTCTTCCTTCAGGGCGGCGCGTCAACGCAGTTCGCGGCGGTACCTCTCAATCTCCTGCCCGCGGGCGGAACGGCGGATTACATCGTTTCGGGTCAGTTTTCGGGCAAGGCTTACACCGAGGCGCAGAAGTACGGCGACGTTCGTCTTGTTGCCACCTCGAAGGCTGACGGCTTCTCCTACATCCCCGAGGTCAAGCGCGAGGATCTGAACCCGGATGCCGCCTACGTTCACATTTGCTACAACAACACCATTTTCGGCACCAAATATAACTACATCCCCGACACGGGCGACGTTCCGCTGGTTGCCGATATGTCATCCTGCATCATCTCCGAGCCCGTCGACGTCACCAAATTCGGCGTCATCTATGCGGGCGCGCAGAAGAATATGGCTCCCGCGGGTATGACCCTTGTCATCGTCCGCAAGGATCTCCTCGGCAAGGCTCGCCACGAGTGTCCCTCGATGCTCGATTGGAATATAATGGCGGAGAACGGCTCGATGTATAACACCCCGCCCTGCTACACCATCTATATGGCGGGTCTGGTCTACGAATGGATCGAATCGCTCGGCGGCCTTGAGGTGATGAAGGAGATGAACGCGAAAAAGGCGGCTCTGCTTTACGATTACCTCGATTCGCAGGATTACTACATCGCCCCCGTCCGCCCCGACTGCCGTTCGATGATGAACGTCACATTTGTCACGGGCGACGCCGATCTTGATAAAAAATTCGCCTCCGAGGCTGAAAAAGCGGGACTCAAGAACATCAAGGGTCACCGCGTAGTCGGCGGAATGCGCGCCTCGATCTACAACGCAATGCCCTACGAAGGCGTCGAAGCCCTCGTCGCGTTTATGAAGGATTTCGCAGAGAAGAACCCGAAGTAATAGGAGTTAATCATGAAAAATATCAAGTTAATGAATAAGATCGCCGCGTGCGGTACCGATATTTTTGACCGCGCTGAGTACGTTGTCGGCGAGAATGTGGCGGCTCCCGAGGCTATAATGGTGCGCTCGGCGGCTCTGCATGATATGGAATTCAATCCCGAGCTGCTTGCCATCGCGCGTTGCGGCGCGGGTGTCAACAACATCCCCATCGACCGCTGCACCGAGGCGGGAATCGTTGTTTTCAACACTCCCGGCGCGAATGCAAACGGCGTAAAGGAGCTCGTCATCTGCGCGCTGATGCTCGCTTCGCGTGACGTCATCGGCGGCGCAAACTGGGCGGAAACGCTCACCTCCGACGTCGCAAAGACGGTCGAGAAGGGCAAATCCGCTTTCGCGGGCTGTGAGCTTCGCGGAAAGACGCTCGGCGTCATCGGACTCGGCGCGATCGGCGCGCTTGTCGCGAATGCCGCGATCGATCTCGGCATGAAGGTCATCGGCTACGACCCCTACCTGACCGTTGAGGGCGCTTGGCGCATCTCCCGCGCCGTCGGCCACGCGCTCACCACCGATGAAATTTTCGAAAAGAGCGATTATATCACCCTCCACGTCCCCGCAGTCGAGGCGACCCGCGGAATGATCCGCAAGGAAAACATCGACAAGATGAAAGATGGCGTCAAGATCATCAACCTCGCCCGCGCCGACCTCGCCGTCGCGGCTGACATCAAGGATGCTATTGCCGAGGGCAAGATCGCGTCCTACGTCACCGATTTCCCGACCGAGGAAACCTTGGGTGTCAAGGGCATCGTCAACATCCCCCACCTCGGCGCATCCACGGGTGAAAGTGAGGACAACTGCGCGATCATGGCGGCAAATCAGCTTGTCGAGTTCCTCACCACGGGCAACATCCGCAATTCCGTCAACTTCCCCGCGATCGACCTCCCCGCCCACGCGGGCAGAAACGTGCTCGTCCTTCACGCGAATATCCCCGCCTCGATCGCAAAGATCTCGGGCGCGGTCGCAGAAAGAGGCGTCAACATCGAGCATCTTTCGAATAAATCGCGCGGCAACAACGCCTGCACCCTCCTCGCCCTCGCCCCCGGCACCTCCGACGAGGACATCGAAGCCATGAAGCAAACCATAAACGAAATTGACGGCGTTTGGAGAGTCGTCGTCATTTGAGTGCGTACAGCTTCTCGGAAAAATATTTACTCGGATATTGCTTGCAATATCCGAGTTCAGACCACTGACAAACGTATATTAAAAATTAACATATAGCAATATGCACAATTAATTAGTAAAAAGCTATGTTCGCACTCGTAAAGCAGGGGTGAAGGGGGCGCAGCCCCCTTCAAAAGAAACGATGTCATCCTGAGGCGGCGTCCGCAGACCGCCTGCGCCCGATAGGTCTGTCGGTTTTCCGAAGGAAAATGGAGGCGTAAGCCGAGAAGACAGACCTACAGTT